>JANOAD010000181.1:0-12766 GCA_031410955.1 Novosphingobium sp.
AAGTCGGGCTGTCGTAAATTGTGGTGTGGGGCAATAACTTATTGCGTGTGCATTTGCGCGAGCGAGTCGTGCCCTATTTTATGCAACTGCACAGCCCTTCCCGTGGGTTATGGGTTGGGTGGGGGCTCTGCCCTATCGAGCGTGGAACCCCCACCCCCAACCCCTCCCCACCGGGGAGGGGCAATTAAGGCTCATCAGGTCGAACTCTAGACCGCTTCGACAGCCTTTATTTTCGCCTCGGCCTTTGCCAAGTGCGTCACAGTCACCGCGGTGCCCGGATCCGCGTCGGTCACCGTGACCTCGGCCACGAGCTGACTGGCGAGCGCGTTGACGATCCCGGTGCCGAGGCCGGGCTTGGCGCCGGCATGATCCTTGGGCAGGCCAGCACCATCATCGGCCACGCTCAGCACCCACCCGGTCTCGCTTGAAGCGAAGTTCACTTCGATCTTGCCCGACTGGGTCACGTCCGGAAACGCGTGCTTGAGCGAGTTGATTGCCAATTCGGTCACAATCAGTCCCAGGCTGACCGATTGTTCGGGGTTCATCACGCTGTCGTCCGCGATCACGGTCAGAGTCAATTTGTCGGGATCGGCGATCATCGATGCGCCGATGCTGGCGCACAGGTCGGTCAGGTAGGGGCGCAGCTTGACTTCGTTGGTGGCGGTCGAGGCGAGCATGCGCTGGAGCTTGGCAATCGACATCACCCGGTGGTGCGCATCGCGCATGTGCCCGCGGGTTTCCTCTGACTGCACGTTGCGCACGCGCTGCATCATAATGCTGGCGATGATCTGCAGGCTGTTGGCGACCCGGTGGTTGAGCTCCTGCAGCAGGACCTCCTTTTCCCGCACCAGAGCTTCGTTGGCCGCAGCGGCGGCGCGCAGGTCCGAATCGGACTGGCGGATGGCGGAAATGTCGGAGATCGCCAGAACCAGCTGCAAGGCGCCTTCGCCGCTATGGTCGAGGACATGGGCATGCAGGACCAAGGCGTGGTCTGGCATACCTTTGCGTTTCAGGGTGAACTCATAGGCCTCGATCTCGGCCTTGCCGCTCGCGGTGGCCTCCAGCAGCGAACGCAGTTGCGGCGCATTCCATTCGCCGTTGCCCAGCTCGAACAGCGGTTTGCCGGTTACAGCACTGCACACCAGGTCGAACCCGGTGCAAAAGGATTGGCTGGCCGCTTCGACGACCAGTTGCTCGTTGAGCAGGAGGAGCGGGGTCGCTGAAGACACAACAAGGGCCATGCCGATGCTGCTCGAACGTTCAGGCTTGAGAGGCGTAAAAAATTCCATGGCCGTAGCCTTCGGAGACCGGAGACTCGCAGGGCGAAAGCCATACCCGGTTGCCTGTCGCGCCACCCTTGGCCCGCAGAACCTGCACAGGATACCACGGAACCTGCCTGCGCGAGAGTCTATTCGACGGCCTAGCGCCAGCTATCGAGCCACATCCAGTCGTTGAACGCCATTTTCCCCTTGGCCAGCGGGGCGGCGGAGATGATCGGGTAGAACCACGCGAACAGCGCCAGACTTGCGATCAGCGCGGCCGGAGCGAGCCAGCGCCAGCGATCCTTGCGCCGCCACAATGCCTCCAGCGCCAGTGCCAGCGCGCCCATCAGGAAGGTGCTGGGCAGCAGGTAGTGGTAGATGAACTGCACCGGCTTGCCCGACAGCGGCCACATCGCCATCACCGCCACATAGGCGAGCGCGAAGGCCAGCGCATCGCTGCGGCGCTGCCTGATCTGCGCCCACACCGCCCAGACCAGCGCGGCGAGCCCCGCATACATCGTGAACGGATTGCCGATCAGCACCACCCCGCGTTGGACCCCGTCGACGTTCTTGTAGAGGTACCAGATCGCGCGCCAGTCGGTCATCCACTGGTACCACTGCGAGCGATAGGGGTGGGGGCGCACCACGCTGTCCTGCAGCCGGATCATGAACCGGTGCCAGCCGATCGGATCGCGCCAGTTGACCGGGTTGGGGGTCCAATGGAAGGCGGGCCAGTAGCTGGCCCAATAGACTGTGAGCGGCACCAGTCCGAGCCACAGCGCGGCCTCGATCAGGCTGATCCCTTCGACCGGACCGCCCTTTGTGGCAATCAGGAAGCGCCGACCATTGGCGCGCAGCTTGGCCCAGACGAACCACAGCGGCGGGAGCAGCAGCAGCGGCGCCACGCTCCACTTGGTGCCGAGCGACAGGCCGAGCAGCACTCCGCACAATGCCAGCCGCCAGCGCCCCTGCTGCGGCATTCGGTGCGCCGCGGCGAGCTGCCACAGCGCGGTTACCGCCAGGCAAGCCATGATCATGTCGAGCATCGCGATGCGGCTCTGGATGAACCAGAAGAAATCGGTGGCGAGCAGCAAGCCGGCCAGCAGCGCGGCCAGCCGCCGCCCGCTGGCAAACCAGACAAGGCGGGTGAAGGCGAACAGGCCAAAGCCCCCCGCCAGCGCGGAGGGCACCCGCCAATACAGCGGCGCATCGCCCAGCCAGCGCAGCGCCGCGGCGATGATCGCCTTGCCCAGCATCGGGTGCTCGGCATTGATGCGCAGCCCTTGGTTGAACTTCCGCGCGGCGTTCACGTAGTGGACTTCGTCGAAGTAGATCTCGCTCGGCACACCGAGCCGCCACCACACCAGCGTGAGGAACAGGATGGCGATGACCGCGCACCAGTCGGCGGGATCCTGCTCGGTGGTGAAGCGGCGTTGCATCGGGGCGGGATTAGAGTTGCTACAGGAGGAGCGCAATCGTCGATCCTCACCATCGACTTGCGAGGGGGAGGTGGCAGTGCGAAGCACTGACGGAGGGGTGTCTGGGCCCGCGTCGCTAACCCTCCGTCTCGTCCTGCGGACGATCCACCACCCCATCGCAAGTCGGTGGGGAGGACCTTGAAGTTGCCCTGCGGCGGAGACACACCTAAAGCCCCGCAATCATGAAGCGCACCACCGGCACCGATCGTTCGATTACCAGCCACTGGCGGCCCGCCACCCAGGCGGTGCGCGGCGGGACCTGGCGCAGCGAGGCGGGTGAGACCAGCGAGGCACTGTTCCTGACCTCGGGCTATGCCTACGACGACGCCGAAACCGCCGCGGCGCGGTTCCGCGGCGAAGATCCGGGGATGACCTATTCGCGGCTGCAGAACCCGACCGTGGCGATGCTGGAAGAACGCATCGCGCTGATGGACAAGGCCGAAGCTTGCCGGGTCCAGGCCTCGGGCATGGCGGCGATGACCGCGGCGATGCTGAGCCAGCTAAGTCACGGCGATCATGTGGTGGCGGGGCGCGCGGCGTTCGGTTCGTGCCGCTGGCTGGTCGACCAGCTGCTGCCGCGTTTCGGCATCGCTGCCACCACGATCGACGCGCGCGATATCGAACAATGGAAGGCCGCGATCCGCCCCGAAACCAAGGTGTTCTTCTTCGAGACCCCGGCCAACCCGACGATGGACATTGTCGATTTGCAGGCGGTGTGTGACCTCGCCAAGGAACACGGCATCGTCACCGTGGTCGACAATGCCTTTGCGACGCCCGCGCTGCAGCGCCCGATCGAATGGGGCGCGGATGTCGTGGCCTATTCGGCGACCAAGATGATGGACGGGCAGGGCCGCGTGCTGGCCGGCGCAGTGTCGGGTTCGGCGCAGTTCATCAACGAGGTGCTGCTACCGTTCCAGCGCAACACCGGGCCCAACCTCTCACCCTTCAACGCGTGGGTGGTGCTCAAGGGGCTCGAGACGCTTGATCTCAGGATCAGGCGGCAGAGCGAGAATGCCATGGTGGTGGGTAAGTTCCTCGAAGGCCGGGTACCCAGGATCAACCACCCGGGTCTGCCCAGCCACCCGCAGCACAATCTGGCGATGCGCCAGATGGATGCCTGCGGCGGGATCTTCAGCTTCGAAGTTGAAGACCGCAAGCAGGCGCACGGACTACTTAACGCGCTCAAGCTGATCGACATCTCGAACAACATCGGCGATTCGCGCAGCCTGATGTGTCATAATGCCTCAACCACGCATTATTCGGTCAGCGCCGAAGCGCGCGAGGAGATGGGGGTGAGCGAAGGCATGCTGCGGCTCAACGTTGGGCTGGAAGACCCGCTCGACCTTGTCGACGATCTTGATCAAGCGCTCCAAGCCGTTGGACTCTGATGGGAATCGTCCCATCCTAACTGGTTGCAAAATCGCGAAATGCGTTGCATCCAGTCCCGGGGAGGCGGGGCAAGCGTGAGAAACGATCCCCCGATGCATGCCGCCGATCTGTTTGCCGCGATCGTCGAGGGTTCCGACGCGGCGATCATTGCCAAGGACATCGAAGGCAACGTGCTTGCCTGGAACCGGGCGGCCGAGAAGATTTTCGGCTGGTCCGCCCGGGAAATGATCGGCCAACCGATCCGCCGCCTGATCCCCCCCGATCGCCAGCACGAGGAAGACCAGATCCTGGCAACTATCCGGCGGGGCGAATCGGTCGATCGACTGGAAACCGTGCGGCTGCACAAGGATGGGTCGCTGATCGATATCGCTGTGCTGGTCTCGCCAATCCGCGATGCCAGCGGCGCGGTGGTCGGCGCGAGCAAGATAGCGCGCGCCATCACCGAGGAATTGCGCACGCGAGGAGCGTTGCAGGAGGCTGAGACACGCTTTACTTTGATGGCGGACAATATCGCACAGCTTGCCTGGATAGCCGACGGCGAAGGTTCGATCTATTGGTATAACCGCCGCTGGGTTGAATATACCGGATTGACCGCAGAGGACATGGCGGCAGCCGAGGCGGGACGAAAGGTTGTTCACCCCGATCACTTCGACAGGGTGTCGGAGCGTTACCGCGAACAGTTTGCATCGGGTGCCGAATGGGAAGACACTTTTCCGCTGCGCGGTGCGGACGGCCAATACCGCTGGTTTCTGTCGCGCGCGTTTCCGCTGCGTAACGACGCTGGAAATGTGCACTTCTGGTTCGGCACCAATACCGACGTCACCGAGCTGCGCGATGCCGAGCGGCGGATCGAGCTGCTGCTGATGGAGGTCAACCACCGCTCCAAGAACCTCCTCTCGGTCGTCCAGTCGATGGCGCGGCGCACCGCCAGCACCAGCAAAGACTTCATCCCACGACTCGAACAGCGCATCGCCGCGCTGGCAGCCAATCAGGACGTACTGGTCCAGCGCAACTGGTCACCGATCCCGCTGCGCGAACTGGTCGATGCACAATTGCTGTTCCTCGAGCAGGCGGCGCGGCAGACTGAGATTGTCGGTCCCGATGTCGTGGTCCAGTCGAGCACCGCCGAAGCGCTGAGCATGGCGCTGCACGAGCTGGCCACCAATGCCGAGAAGTACGGCGCTTTTTCGGTGCCGGGCGGGCTGGTCAAGATCAGCTGGGACGTTGGCGGCACCGGCAGCGATGCAGAATTCGTTCTGCGCTGGACCGAAAGTGGCGGCCCTCCGGTACCGCAGAACGGCAAGCCGGGGTTTGGCACGCGGATCATCCGCGATGTTCCCAAGGGGCGGCTGCGCGGCGAGGTGGAAACCGAATATGCCCCGCAAGGCTTCCGCTTTACCCTGCGCTGCCCCGCCGCCAACGTGGTGGCCGGGCCGCATTGAGCGCCGGGCGCCAAAGTCTGTCCCGTTTATTTAATGCCAAAAGCCCTTCCCCATGGGGAAGGTTTGGGATGGGGGGTCCGCCCTAGCGAGCGTGGCACCGCCACCCCCAACCCCTCCCCACCGGGGAGGGGGGATTGAGTCATCTGGACGCACGCTAACCGCGTTTGGCGATCAATTCGGGATGTCGTCGCAGCGCCGGGGTGACCACCGGGATCGTCAGCATGGTCGAGCCGACCGCGGCGAGCAGCAGCGCGGTGAAGGCGCTGCTGGTGATGATCGCCTTGTCGAACAGCACGTTGACGAAGATGATCATGATCAAGGCCTTGGTCTGGAGCAGCCAGCCGACGATCCACGCCTCGCCCTTGCCCCATTTGAGCAGCCGTCCGGCGAGGCCGACGCCCGCCAGTTTGCCGACGATCATTGCCGCCAGCAGCAATGCCGCTGCGGCAAAGGCGGCAAGCCCGCCCATGTTCCAGCTGGTGCGCAGCCCGGTCGAGAGGAAGAACACCGGCATGATCGTCATCAGCACGGCATCGCGGAAGGCGTCGATCTTTGCCATGCCGAACCACCTGGCGTCGAGCGCGGCACCCGCGAGGAACGCCCCGACCATGTAGTGCAGCCCCGACCAGTCGGCGATATAGCCGCAGGCGGCGAGCCAGATCAGTCCGACAAACCAGCGGTCGCGCTCGGGAATCGCGGCGATCAACTTGCGCACCAGCACCACCGCGAGCGCAAAGCCGACGAGGAACCCGACCTGCCGGGTCACGCGTTCCCAATCGAGCAAGATCAGCGCCAGCACGCCCCAGATCAGCACATCATCGAGGCTGGCATAGCGCAGCATCCGCTGCCCGAGCGGCGTGCGCAGGATCGCGAGCTTTTCCATCAGCAGCACCAGGATCGGCAGCGCGGTGACCGCGCAGGCCATGCCGATCCCCAGCACGAACTGCCAGGTCTGGCCCTTGGCTCCGATCCAGTCGGCGGGATCGCTCAGCTGCAGCAGCACCAGCGCGGCGCCGGCCCCGAGCAGCAGCGGGGTGCCGAGCGCGAGCCCCGCGGTCAGTCCGGTTTCGCCGCGCCACTGCCATGCCTCCTCGAGATCGAGCTCAAGTCCGGCAACGAACACGAACAGCATCACCGCCCACCACGCCACGCCATTAAGCGCGGCGATCACCGGGGGGCTGAACACGGTTTCGTAGTATCCGGGGAATATGGCACCCAGCACGCCCGGCCCGAGCAGGATGCCGCTGACGATCTGCACCACCACCAGCGGCGCATAGTAATCGGTGCGCAGCAGCCGCCAGACCAGATAAGGCGCGGCAAAGATCAGGATCAGCGCGAGCAGGAAGAGTTCGGTAACGGGGGGCGAGTGCGGCATGGTCCGGCCTATAGCACCGCTGCAAGGCCGCTCCAGCCTGCCTGCAATCGTATTCCCCGGCATTTCCTGCCATTGCGGGCGGCGGGGGCAATCGCTAAGTTCGCGGCATGAAGGAGCTCTTCCAGCACGCCGCGATTACCGAGGGCATCACCGTGCGCGTCGCGGTGACCTTCCTGCCCGAACAATCGCAGATCGAGGCGGGCAAGTGGTTCTGGGTCTATCACATCCGGATCGAGAACGGCTCGGACGAGGCGGTGCAGCTGCTCACGCGGCACTGGAAGATCACCGACGGCCGCGGGATGGTCAGCTATGTCGAGGGCGATGGCGTGGTCGGCGAACAGCCGCTGCTGCTGCCCGGGCAGAGCCACGATTACGTCTCGGGCTGTCCGCTGACCACCCCGCACGGCAGCATGGCGGGGCATTACACCTTCCTGCGCGGCGACGATTCGCTGCTTGAAGTGGCGATCCCGTTTTTCCCGCTAGCCGCGCCTGCGACTGCCGACTGAGTTTTGTGCTGCGCATGGCCTTCGACTGGCTCTGGCTGAGCGGGTTTGGGAATTGGACTAACAACAAAGGCCCGCTCATGCTGAGCCTGTCGAAGCGCACGCGCATACCTTGCCCCATGCCCATTTGCCCCATAGGTAGCGCGCCATGAAGCGCACGCACTTACCCCTTAACGCCCTGCGCGTGTTCGACGCGGCGGCGCGGCACCTGTCGTTCACCCGCGCGGCGGACGAGCTGGCGGTGACCCCGGCTGCCGTGGGCCAGCAGATCCGAGCGCTGGAGGACGTGCTCGGCGTGGTGCTGTTCCGCCGCACTTCCAAAGGGCTGGAGCTGACCGACGAGGCATCGGCGGGGCTTGAGGCACTGAGATCGGGCTTCCTCCATTTCGACGACGCCGTGCGGGCGATGCAGGCCGGGCAATCGAGCCACGTCTACACCATCGCCGCGCCGCGCGAATTCTTCGCCGCCTGGCTCGCCCCGCGGCTGGCCGAGTTCCGCAAGACGAATGCCGAGGTGCGCTACAATCTCGTCTCCGCCGAGGACGCCGATTTCACCGAGGCCAACCTCGATCTTGCAGTCCGGCTAGCTGAGGGTCCGGGCGAGCTGGAAGGCGTGGCGCTGGGCGATGCCAGCTTGATCCATGTCGGCGAGGGCTGCTGGATCGCCTGGCCGGGTGACCCTGCGCCCGAGGGCGAGGGCTGTGACACTCCGCTGCTCAATGTCGGCGATGCGGGGCAAGCGCTTGCCGCGGCCGCCGCCGGGATCGGCCGCGCCCGGGTGCCCGGTCTACTGGCCCGGTCATGGCACGAAAACGGCCGGCTCGCGGCGCTGGGCGAGAGCGAGGCGAGCCGCCACGGTTACTGGCTGGTCGCGCCGACGCCGCAGTGGCGGCAGAAGAAAGTCAAGGCACTGGTGGGGTTTCTGACCGCGTAAGGCCGGGGGCGTGCCGCCACGCCCCCGGATTGTCTGGTTAGATCTTGTCGCCAAACGCGCCTTCGACCGCGCCCTTGGCCTTCTGGACCTTGCCCTTGACCTGCTGCGCCGCGCCTTCATCGCGGGTTTCCGGGTTGTCGCTGTGCTGCTTGGCCTTGCCCATTGCGTCGTTGACGGCGCCCTTGGCCTTGTCGATCATCTCACCCATGGCTGGTTCCTTCTCAGTAATGCGCCCCGCTTGAACACAACTAGCCACTGCGGAAATAGTTTCATGACATTACAGTAACTTGAGCTTAGGCGGGATCTAACCCACGTTGAGCACGCCGCGATAGGCGCTGTCTTCCAGCGCCCGCCCGGCCCCCAGGGCCACGCAATTGAGGGGATTGTCGGCAATCCGCACCCGCAGCCCGGTCGCCAGCGCAATCTCGGCATCGAGGTTGGCAAGCAGTGATCCGCCGCCGGTCATCACAATGCCGCCATCGATAATGTCCGCGGCGATTTCGGGGGCGGTGTTTTCGAGCGCGCTGCGCACCGCCTCGACGATCTGGCCGACGGGTTCGGTCAGCGCCTCGATGATTTCGAATTGCGAAATCGAGATCTCCCGCGGCACGCCGCGCGCGATATCGCGGCCCTTGATGGTCGCAGCCGGGATTGCTCCGCCTTCGCCCAGCCGGGCGGCGCCCAGCGCCAGCTTGATCCGTTCGGCCGTGGCTTCGCCGATCAACAGATTGTGGTTGCGGCGGACGTAGGAGGAAATGGCATCGTCCATCCGGTCACCGCCGACCCGGGCTGACATCGACATGCTGAGCCCGCCGATCGAGATCACCCCGACCTCGGTGGTGCCCCCGCCGATGTCCACCACCATCGAGCCGACCGGGTCGGTCACCGGCAGCCCGGCGCCGATCGCGGCGGCCATCGGTTCATCGATCAGCATGACCTTGCGCGCCCCGGCGTTGGATGCCGCATCGCGGATCGCGCGGCGTTCGACCTGGGTCGAGCCTGAGGGCACGCAGATGACGATTTCGGGATTGCCGCGCATCCGTCCGCGCCGCCCCTGCGCCTTGCGGATGAAGTGCTTGATCATCTGTTCGGCCACTTCGAGGTCCGAAATCACGCCGTTGCGCAGCGGCCGCACCGTCTTGATGTGATCGGGGGTCCGGCCCATCATCAGCTTGGCATCGGCGCCCACCGCCAGCACGGTGCTGACACCGTTGATGATCTGCAGGGCAACCACCGAAGGTTCGGCAAAGACCACCCCCTGGTCGCGCACGTAAACCACCGTGTTGGCCGTGCCGAGATCAATCGCGAGGTCGGACGAAGCAAATGAAAATAGATCGAAAACGGACATGCGGCCCCTCGGTTGGAGATGAGGTCCGACAACGCCGCGAAAAATGGACGGGAGGTGAACCGATCCGGGAAGGGCGGCGCAACCGCGCTGGCGTGCGACCAGACGATCGGTGTGGGGATCAACGCGGGCGCGCGGTGCGACTACCGCACCAGGATGCCGCCCTTCATGGCGTGCGCGACGCGCCACTTGAGCGCCGACACATCCTTCAGCGGATCGACCGCAACGGCGATCATGTCGGCGTAATGCCCGGGGGTGAGCGAGCCGACGTCCTTGTCCCAGCCGATGAATTCCGCTGCGACGCAGGTGGCGGACTGGATCGTCTGCAGCGGGGTCATCCCGTATTTGACCATGTAGGGGAACTGCAGCGCGTTCTGGCCGTGCGGGAAGACCCCCGCGTCGGTGCCGAACACCACCTTGACCCCGGCGCGCACCGCCTTGGTGAAGCCCTGGCGCTGCTCGTCGGTAGTCTCGAAATTCTTGCGCAGGATCGAGGCGCTCCAGCCCTGCAGGTGGCCGACCTGGTCGATATAATCGCCGTTGTACACGTCCATCACCAGGTAGGTGCCGTGTGCCTTGGCCAGCGCCACGCCCTCATCGTCGATCAGGCTGGCGTGTTCGATCCCGCGCGAGCCGTTCAGGATCGCCAGCTTGATCCCCGCCGCGCCGTGGGCGTGGCTGGTCACCCAGCTGCCGTGCGCCTTGGCCGCGGCAACCGCAGCGGCGATCATCGGGCCGTCGAGCTCGATCTGCCCCGGCTCGGTCCCCTCGGTCAGCACCGCGCCGGTGGCGATGAGCTTGATCGAATCCGCGCCGAGAGTGAACATGTGCTCGACCCGCGCGGTCACCTCCGCCGGGGTAGCGGCGACGCCTTCGCGCATCTCGGGCGGGACGACCATGCCCTTGGGCAGCCCGGTCACTTCACCGCCGCCGCCGGGCACGGTGATATAGCCGGCCACTGCGTTGATCCGCGGGCCCGGAATATCGCCGCGATTGATCGCGTTCCTCAACTCGATGTTGCCGCTCGCCCGGTACGATCCGACATCGTGGACCGTGGTGAACCCCGCCCACAGCGTGTCGCGGGCATTGCGCGCGGCCATATAGGCGGTTGCCTCGGCAGAGTGCTTGAGCGGTTCGGCTGGATCACTGGTCTGGAGGTAATCGGCAAGGTGGACGTGCGCGTCGATCAGGCCGGGCATGACCCAGAGGTGCGACCAGTCGGTCACAGTTTCGCCGCGCGGATGGTCGATCCACGGCCCGACCGACACGACCCGCCCGGCCTCAATTGCGATCTCCTGGTCTTCGAGTACCTGACCCGTGCACGGCTCGATCAGGTGCCCGGCATGGACGTAGGTGCGGACCAGCGGTGGCGGGATGGCAGCGGCCGATCCGCCAAGCGATGCGGCGGCAAGGCAGGCGAGCATGCGTTTCATCGCACCAGACTGCCGCGCATGGCGGACAAGTGCAATGCGCCCGTTCCCATTTGGTGCAAGGCTGGCATAAGCACGCGGGAGCCAAGACGGGGGACACGATGCAGCAGAGTCTTATCAGCGAATGGCGCGGCATGGCCAAGCCGCAGCGCATGTCGGTGTGGGCGGCCTACCTTGGCTGGACGCTCGACGCGTTCGATTTCTTCCTGCTGGTGTTCAGCTTCAAGGCGATTTCCGAGACGTTCGGCACCGATATCAAGTCGGTCGCCTATGCCTCGGTGCTGACCCTGATGATGCGCCCGGTCGGCGCGCTGGTGTTCGGCTGGCTGGCGGAAAAGTTCGGGCGGCGGCCGGTGCTGGTTCTGGTGGTATTGTCATTCTCCGCGCTGTCTGCACTGTCGGGGCTAGCGCAGACCCTCACGCAGCTTCTGGTGATCCGCGCGGTGTTCGGCTTTGCCATGGGCGGCGAATGGGGGGTGGGCGCGAGCCTGGCGATGGAGACGATCCCGCTGAGGCTGCGCGGTCCGGTCTCGGGGCTGATCCAGTCGGGCTATCCATCGGGGTTCTTCCTCGCGAGCCTCGCCTTCGGGCTGTTCTTCGATTCCATCGGCTGGCGCGGCATGTTCTTCCTCGGGCTCGCCCCGGCGCTGTTCGTGCTGTTCGTGCGGCTCCACGTCGAGGAAAGCCCGCACTTTGCCGAGCGGCAGGACCGCGTGGTCCAGCACCCGATCCGCGCGATTGTCAGCAACTGGAAGCTCGCGCTTTACCTCGTCGTGCTGATGACGCTGTTCAATACCTTCAGCCACGGCACCCAGGACCTTTACCCGACCTTCCTCCAGAAGCAGCGGCACTATGACACGCAGCTCACCAGCTACATCGCGATGGCGATGAACGCCGGGGCGATTACCGGCGCGCTGATCCTGGGCACCTGGTCGGTGCGGATCGGGCGGCGGCGGACGATCGCGGTGGCAGCCGCGCTGGGCCTCGTGGCGCTGCCGCTGGCGCTGTGGGCGCCCTCGGCGCTGCCGCTCGCGCTCGGCGCATTCCTGCTCCAGGCGGGCGTGCAGGGTGCCTGGGCCATGGTCCCGGCGCACCTCAACGAACTGTCACCCCCCGCAGCGCGCGCGTTGTTCCCGGGTCTGGTCTATCAGCTTGGCAACCTGCTCAGTTCGTACGTGGTTGCCTCGCAGGCCGGGATCGCCGAAGCGCGCGGCGATGATTATGCCTACGCCATCGCGATCTATGCCGCCGCAGTCGCGGTTGGCCTCGCGCTCTGGGCCCAGCTCGGACCCGAACGCAGCCGTGAGGAATTGGCGCGGGCGTGATTCTGTTGGCTTAAATCGTGCGGTGTGAGTAACTTGGCGAACATGAAACTCCGCAAGTTCCTGTTCGTCAGCTGCACAGCCGCGGCGCTTCTGCCATCCAATCTGGCTGCGCAGGCAACCGGTCTCGCTGGCCTGACCCAAGCCCAGCTTGAAAGCCAGATCACGACCGCCCGCAGCAAATTGAAGGGCACACCCTACGATTTTTGCACGATCGAACCCCTGATCCGCGAACTTGACCGTCGCCAGCCAAATTCATTGACCCGGGCCGAGGCCGAGTACGATG
>JANOAD010000182.1:0-4319 GCA_031410955.1 Novosphingobium sp.
GTCATGTAGAAACAATCCTCCAGTCGCACGCCGAACTTGCCCGGCAGATAGATGCCGGGTTCGTTCGAAAAGCACATGCCCACGTCCATCCTGGTCTTTTCGAGGTGGACCAGATTGACCGGCTCGTGCCCGTCCATCCCGATCCCGTGCCCGGTGCGGTGCGACAGGCCCGGCAGCTTGTAGCCCGGCCCGTAGCCGAGACTTTCGTAATGACGCCGCACCGCGTCATCAACCGCACCACATTCGACCCCGACTTTGGCGGTTTCCATCACGATCTGCTGGCCTTGCCGGACATGCGCCCAGACCTTGCGCAGTTCGGCACTCGGCTCACCCAGCACGATCGTACGCGAAATGTCCGAGGTGTAGCCGTGCACCTGGCAGCCGCAGTCCATCAGCACGACTTCGCCTTCGCGCACTTCCTGTTTCTGATGTGAGCCGTGCGGATAGGCGGCGGCCTCGCCCAGCAGGACCAGTCCATCATCGGCGTCGCCGCCCTGTTTGCGGGTCGCTGCAACGATCAGCGCCACGATATCGGCCGGGGTCATGCCCTTCTGAATCTGCCCGGCGGCGTGAGTCATGGCATTGAGCGTGATCGTGTTGGCGACCTGCATCAGCGCCAGTTCCGCGGCGGTCTTGCGCATCCGCACCGCACGCACTTGAGCCGCCCCCGAGACGATGGCGGTGCGGGGCATAGCCTGCTGCAGGCCATCGCGGATGAATTCGCGGACCGTTTCCTCCAGCGCCAGCCGGCGGGCGCCAAGCTTGCGTTCGCGCAACCAACCGGCGACCAGAGCCATCGGACTCTCATGTTCGTCCCAGGTACGGATGCTGGCCGGCACGTCGAGCATTTCCTTGATCGACGGCGCTTCAAAAAACGGCGTGATAACCAGCGGTTCGCCATCCGCCGGGATGACTGCGGCGGTCATGCGCTCGCTACGCCACCACTGGATCGCGGTGAAATAATCGAGACTTGATCCGGCCTCGATCAGTATTGCTCCAAGCCCGGTTTTGCGCAGCTGGGCCTGGAGGCGGCTAATCCGGTCGATCCGTTCGGCGCGGCTGATCGGCTTGGCACCAGCGGCGAGATCGACCAATGCGGGACGATCTGCGGCAGTGACTTTGCCTAACGGCAGTGCGGCCGCGATGCCCGCGCCGGCGATCCCCTTGAACATCGTGCGGCGGTCCATCGTCAGTCCTTTCGCGAAAGATCAGTACAGCAGCAGTGGCCGAACCGCTTCAGCCCAGGCCGCTTCATCGCGGCCCGCCAGCGCCTCCAGATCACCCGGCTGCGCCCCGGCATCGTCCACCCATTCACGCAAGGCCGGGCCGCCGTTGATCACGTCGATGGCGAGCCGCTCGAACTCATACTCGTAGGGAAAATCACGCCACAGGTCGTAGTCAGGGTGGAGGTTGCGGATCGCCTTGAAGGCCAGCGCCTGCATCCGCCAGGGCCGGAACACATGGTGATTGTAGAATGATCCTTCTGCATGGATCATCAGGCCGCTACACAAAGCGCCAGCGTGCTTGTGGAACGTCGGGGTGAACCAGCATTCGCGCAACGCAGCTCCGGCCAGCCACTCGGGCGCGATCCGGCGCATTTCGGCATGGACTGCCTTGGCATCCAGATCGGGCGCGCCGAACAGCACTTCGAGCGCGCGAGTGGTCCCCCGCCCCTCGCTCAGGGTGGCACCTTCGAGCATGACCGTCCCGGCATAGGCGCGCGCCATGTTGACATTGGCGGCGTTGGGGCTGGGGTTGATCCAGATCCGGCTTTCGGGCCAGCCCCAGCCGGGGCCATCGGGCTGCCAGCCCTGCATCTCGATCACCCGGTAATCGACGTCGAGCCCGAAGTGATCGATGAACCAGCGGCCCATTTCGCCCATGGTCAGCCCATGTCGCATCGGCATCGGCCCGGCCCCGACAAAGCTCTCCTGCCCCGGCACCAGTGCGGTGCCTTCGATCGGACGGCCGACAGGATTGGGTCGATCCAGTACCCACACCGCCTTGCCCGTGCCATGCGCGGCTTCAAGCAGGTAAAGCAGCGTGGTGACGAAGGTGTAGATGCGGCAGCCGAGGTCCTGCAGATCGAACAGGAACACGTCCGCCGTGCTCATCATTTGTCCGCTGGGGCGGCGCACTTCACCATAGAGGCTGAACACCGGGAAGCCGTAAACCGGATCGACCTCGTCCGCGGTCTCGACCATGTTGTCCTGCTTGTCGCCCTTGAGGCCGTGCTGCGGGCCGAAAGCGGAGGTGATATTGAGGCCGCAAGCTATCAGCGCGTCGAGTGAATGGGTCAGGTCGGCCGTAACCGATGCTGGATGCGCCACCAGCGCCACGCGTTTGCCTTCGAGTGCCTGGCGCAGTTCAGGCTCGGCAAGCAGGCGATCGATACCGAATTTCATATTGCTTCCGGTGCCGGAAGCGTCGCAGCGAAGCAAGCAGGATGGTGGAAATCTGGTGCACCGGATGAGTGTGCAAGCGCCCAGTAGCTCTTGGTTCCGCCTGTTTCCTCAATCACGGCCGAGAGTCCATAACGCCACGGGGCCGGCGGCAGCCCTTGCGCCGGAACTGCAACATCGAAAATCGCGAATTCCGCACCGATCCGCAAGGTGCAGGCCGGGTCATGCGGGAGCGGATACTCCGTCATCTCTGCGCGGTAGCCGGCAAAGGCGTAAGCCGCCCAACGCTGCGATGGGGAGAAATTGAATTCAAGATAACCGTCAAAACCCTCCCGCATCACGAACAGCTCGAAGCAAGTGTGTTGCCACAATCCGTCCGCGCGGCCTTTCCCGGCGAAAGGTGGAAACTGGACACCTCTGCTTCCGTCGATTCGCCAGCGGAGGCGCAACCAGTTGGCATCGAGCGATATGATCCAAGCTTCAATGCCGCGCACCGATTTTGCGGACGTATCAGGATGGCTGGACAGCATCGGCATGGCATGGGACTATCGTGCCAAAGGGGGGGAATGCAATGACCGGGTCGCGCTTGCTTACGATTGTTGTCGCGATAACGCTGAGCTTGGCGCCGAGCCAGGCAATCGCGCGCAATTTCAAGATCGGGGGCGGCATCACGATTTCGCTGAGCGACAGCTGGTCGGGGACGCTCATGCGAAATCCCGCCATGAACTATCCCGGCATGAAGGAGATGATGGACGACGCAACCGAAGCCCGGCTGCGGATTGACGGCACAGGGGTGCTAGTTTCTTACATGAAGTTCAAGACCGACAAGCTTCCTAACGAAATCGACATAAACGACGGCGAAAGCGTCGCGAAAAACGCCAAGCAGGTCTATTCGGCTCAGGCTGTTGAAACTGACCCTGTCGCCAAGGTCCGCCGCGACGGCAATGTCATTCGAGCTTTTGTCACACTTCACGCAAAGTCAGGCAGCCGCTTCAATGTCGCCAGCGGCTATCCCGGCGGATGCGTAACCTATGGCACAATTCGCCTCGGCGCCGCAGTCCATAACATCTCGATCGCTTCGGAGAGCTGCGAAAGCGCGGCGCATGTGGAGGCGGTGACTGCCATATTTGGCCCGGCCCAATGATCGCCAGCCACAAGGCATAAAGGCGTTTTGCGAGGCAGCCGCCCCGTGCTAACCGCCGCCGCGCCATGACCTACACCTCAACCCTGCTCCGCCTGCTCGATGAACGCGGTTACATTCACCAGGCCACCGATGCCGTGGGGCTCGATGCCCTCGCAAACAAGCAGGTCGTGCCGGGCTATATCGGCTTCGATGCTACCGCGCCATCGCTCCATGTTGGATCGCTCGTCCAGATCATGCTGCTGCGGCGGCTCCAGCAGACCGGGAACAAGCCGATCGTGCTGATGGGCGGCGGGACGACCAAGGTGGGCGATCCTTCGGGCAAGGACGAAAGCCGCAAGCTGCTGACCAGCGAGATGATCGACGACAACATCGCCTCGATCCGCCGGGTGTTCGAACGTTACCTGACCTTCGGCGACGGACCGACCGACGCGGTCATGGTCAACAATGACGAATGGCTCAGCAAGCTCGGCTACGTCGATCTGCTCCGCGACGTGGGTCCGCACTTCATGCACGTCCGCAAATATGGCGCCAGCGGAACGACAGCTTGTCGCCTACCCTCACTCGGTCGCAACGATAGGTGCCCGAACGTGAAGCTACCGAGCGCGGCCTTCCCGCGGGAAGATGCCGCGTCAAACGTGAGGCCAGCGATTGCCGCAAGCGCGAGCGAGTCATCGAACAGTCAAGCATCCAAGGGTGACCACATGCTCGACGGCTCGCGCTGGCAAGCGATGCCCTTCAGCGCTACTGCCAAGTTGATCCAGAACGATCTCACC
>JANOAD010000183.1:0-2641 GCA_031410955.1 Novosphingobium sp.
GTGCCGGCCGGCTGGCCGGTGCGATCGCTGGGCGAGATCGAGGCGCTACTCTGCGCGCCCGGCGCACCGTTCGAAATGGCAACGGTCGAGGTGCGCGGGGTGCCGACCCGGGTGTGGAAAAACGCGCCCGCCACCCTTGCCGCGCTGGCCGCAACCGGCCGCGCGCACGGCGATTCCACATTTCTGGTTTACGAAGACGAGCGGGTCAGTTTCGCCGCCTGGCACAAGGCGGTCGCAAAGCTGGCAAGCGAATTGCAGAGCCTCGGTGTCAGGCAGGGCGACCGCGTCGCGCTCGCCTCGCGCAACCTGCCCGAATGGCCGGTGGTGTTCTTCGCAGTAACCGTGCTCGGCGCGATCTGCGTGCCTCTCAATGCCTGGTGGACCGGGCCGGAACTCAGCTACGGCCTGTCGAACTCGGGTGCCAAGGTGCTGATTTGCGATGGTGAGCGACTGGCGCGGATCGAACCGCACATGACTGAATTGCCAAATCTTGAGACGGTGATCGTCTCGCGGCTGGCCGAAGCACCGGCGGGAGTGCTGCGGCTCGAAGACCTGATCGGCACCTCGCACGATTGGCCGAGCCTGCCCGATGCTGACCTGCCCTCGGTCGAGATCGCCTCCGACGATCCCGCGACGATCCTCTACACCTCGGGTACCACCGGCAATCCCAAGGGCGCGCTGGGCACGCACCGCAACCTGACCAGCAACATCATGTCGAGCGGCTATGCTGCCGCGCGCTCGGTGCTGCGCCGCGAGAACGCGCTGCCCGAACCGGCCAAGAAGGTCTTGCTGACGGTCATCCCGCTGTTCCACGCCACTGCCTGTTCGGCTACCTTGATGGGCGCGATTGCGGGCGGTCACACCATCGTGCTGATGTACAAGTGGGACCCGGTCCAGGCTTTCGGGATCATCGAGCGCGAGAAGGTCAACGCCACCGGCGGGGTGCCGACGATCGCCTGGCAGCTGCTCGAGCACCCCGACCGCGACCAGTACGATCTCTCAAGCATCGAATCGATCGGCTACGGCGGCGCGCCTTCCGCGCCCGAACTGGTCCGCAAGATCCATGAGGTGTTCGGCGCGCTCCCCGGCAACGGCTGGGGCATGACCGAAACCTCGGCCACGGTAACCACCCATTCGGCCGAGGACTATTTGAACCGTCCGACCAGTTGCGGCCCTGCAGTGGCCGCCGCCGACCTGCAGATTCGCGACGATGACGGGGTCACCGTGCTGCAGAGCGGCGAAGTGGGCGAGCTGTGGGCGCGCGGACCGATGATCGTGGCGGGCTACTGGCAAAACCCCGAGGCCACTGCGGCGACATTCGTCGACGGCTGGGTGCGCACCGGCGACCTCGCGTGGATCGACGAGGAAGGCTTCTGCTTCATTGCCGACCGCGCCAAGGACATGGTGATCCGCGGCGGCGAGAATATCTATTCGTCCGAGGTCGAGAACGCGCTTTACGAACATCCAGCGGTGACCGACGCGGCGGTAGTTGGGATCCCTCACCGCACGCTGGGCGAGGAACCGGCAGCGGTGGTCCACCTTGCCCCCGGCACGAGTGCCAGCGAGGACGAACTGCGCAGCTTCGTGCGTGAGCGCATCGCCGCGTTCAAGGTCCCGGTGCGGATCCTGTTCCACCCTGAAACCCTGCCGCGCAACGCCAACGGCAAGATCCTCAAAAAAGACCTGCGCGCGCTGTTCGAAAACACCTGAGCATTTACCTTTTGGTAAGCGCGCGGACGGAGAATGCGCCACATGGCTCAAGCGCTCGCCCTGCGGTTCGTCCGCCCCTTGCCCAATCCGGTCGAGGTGCTGCGTGGTTCAATCGTGATCGGCTGCGCACTCGCCCTGATCCTCGCGGGGCCGGCGATCCCGTCAATTCTGTAGCAGCTTGAGCAGCGCTGCGAGAGCCGACAATCCCAGCACAATCCCGGTAAAGCTGCGCCAGGCCTTGTCGCTGATCTTGCCGAACGCCTGATGCCCCAGCCAGTTGCCCAGCAATACCGCCGGGAACAGCACCGCCGCCAGCATGGGTTCGCGCAGGGTAGCAACCCCGAGCGCCGAGGCCGAGACCACGCCCGCCAGCGAAGTCGCCAGGAAAATCGTCATCATCGATGCGCGCGCGAGGCCAGCAGGAATCTCGCGGCGCAGGTAATAAGGCACCACCGGCAGCCCCGGCATGCCGGCAAACCCGGTGAGCACTCCCGAAAGCAGTCCGGTCCCGCCGGTCTCGGGCAGGCTGGGCGCATAGTGTGCAGGTTTCTTGGGCAGCAGCACCAACGCGAACGATCCCAGCGCGATCAGCGCAATCAGGAGCCGCGCAAGCGACGGATCGGCAATCGCCAGCAGCCACACCCCCAGCGGGGTCGCCGCCATCGCGACCAGCGAAATCTGAAAAGCGGACTTCTCGCTCGCGCCCAGTATCGCCCGCAGGCCGACCAGCCCGATCAGCAGCGCCAGCCAGTTCGCCACGACCACTGCCTCGCGCGGGGGGATCGCGAGGCCGAGCACCGGCACCAGGAGGATCGCCATGCCAAACCCCGCGAGACCCCGCACGAACGCCGCTCCCAGTGCAGCCCCAATCGCTACCGCGATCTGAATCTCGGTCAGGCCGAGTATCATGTGGGGCAAGGCAGCGCGCGGG
>JANOAD010000184.1:0-4651 GCA_031410955.1 Novosphingobium sp.
CTTGCCCGAGCCGGTGGTGCCCGCAACCAGCAGGTGCGGCATCACCGCGAGATCGGCGACGATCGGTTCGCCGGCGATATCCTTGCCGAGGATGATCGGCAGCGCGGCTTTCGACTGGGCGAATATCTCGCAGGCGACCAGCTCCTTGAAGCTGACCATCTGGCGGTCGGCATTGGGCAGTTCGATCCCCATCACCGTGCGCCCGGGGATCGAGGAGACGCGCGCCGAGATCGCGCTCATGTTGCGGGCGATATCGTCAGCCAGGCCGATCACCCGGCTGGCCTTGATGCCCGGCGCTGGCTCAAGCTCGTACATCGTCACCACCGGCCCGGTACGCACCGCGTCGATCGTGCCCTTGACGTTGAAATCGTCGAGCACGGTTTCGAGCAGGCGCGCGTTGCGCTCGAGCGCGAGTTTGTCGACCTTGGGCGCGGAGCTGGCCGGGGGATCGTTAAGCAAGGTCAGTTCGGGCAGCGTGTAAGTGCTGAACATGTCACTTTGGCGGCTCGCGCCCGACAGCGTTGCTGGCTTGGCCATGCGCGCCGGATCGGAGATTTCCGGGGCCTTGCGCGCGGCAGCGATCTGCTCACCATGCGCGGGCCGGTCGCGCTTGGCGCGCGGCGCGACCGAGACGAATTCGCTTGTCCCCGGTGCGGCCAGGGCGCGGTCGCGGCGCTTGAGGAAGCCGGGCAGAGTGAACAGGCTGCCCCAATCGAAGGCAAAGATCCGCGCGGCGATGATCGAGCCGCTAGCGAGGGTCACCAGCCCGGCGGCGAGGGTGAAAATCCACTGCCCGCCTGCAGGAAGCTTGCCCGCCAGGAAATGCACCGCGCCACTGCCCAGCAGCCCGAATACGCCGCCCCAGCCAGCGGGGAACGCGGAATCGGAATCCTTGATCCACAAGCTCAGCGTGGTCGCGATCAGCGCCATGGCGAACACCAGCAGGCCGATCGGGCGCCACCAGGCATGGCTTTCGTGCTCAAGCGTATCGTTGTCTTCCTCTACCAGCCGCCACAGCCCGCGCGCCATCACGTAGAGCAGGGGCAGGAACAACACGCAGACCGGTCCGAACAGGAACAGCGCGCGCTCGGCCGCCCAAGCACCCGCGGTGCCCATCCAGTTGAGCACCGGGCCACCCGCCGCGGTCGAGGCCGAGGGATCGGTCTGCGTGTAGCTGACCAGCGCGAGCGCCAGGAACACCATCGAGCCAAGCAGCGCCAACGCGCCGCCAATCTCGGCGCTGCGCCGCGCCGCGCGTCGCAGCGCCGCGCGCCAATCGACCCGCGCGCCGCGGTGACTGGCCGATACCGGACGTGTTGCCATGATGCTCCCCTCGCGTAACGCCGAGCGTTATGCGCCTTGCAGCGACTCGCCGTCAAGAATCCTTGGGATTCAGCGCGATTCGCTTCACCGCAAAAAGGCGTCGATCCCTGCCCAGTGGGACCAGCCAAGCCGCCGCGCAGTTCGCGCATTCATGCCGCCAAGCGCGATAACCGGCACCGCAGCGCGCATGGCCAGCAGCCGGAAACGCAGCGGCCCGAGCGGCTTCGCGCTGGGGTGGGTGCGGGTTGCGAATGCTGCTGAGAGGAGAATTGCGCGCGCGCGTTTCGCTGCGGCGATCTCCCGCAAGCTGTGCACCGGCGCAAGGTCTCCGCCGGGGCCATAACTCAGGTCCGCGCCCCAGCGCCGCGCCATTGCGCGGCTTCCCGCCAGCGCCACCAGATGCCCGCGCGCCCGGGCCAGCTGCGCCAAGGCGCCGAACCGCGCCCGTCGCTGCACCGGAGCAAGGTGGTAATGGCGGAAGATCAGCCCGCTGCCGCGCGGCAATCGTTTCAGCGCCACCTCGAGCGCGGCATCGTTGCGCGCATCTGAAACCAGCCACACTTCCGGGAGGGGCTTCAATCGCGCCATCGCATCGCTATAGCAGCGCGCGATGACCGATCCAGCCTCCTCCCTTGCCGACGTCAATTCCCGTATTGCCCGCGCCGCTGCAATCGCGCGACGCAAGCCCGAGGAAGTGACTTTGATAGCGGTGAGCAAGACCCATCCGGCCGCTGCGATCGAGCCGCTCATCGCTGCCGGACAGCGGACCTTCGGCGAAAACCGGGTGCAGGAGGCGCAGGACAAGTGGCCCGCATTGCGCGCGGCGCATGCGGGAATCGAACTGCACCTGATCGGCCAGTTGCAGTCGAACAAGGCGGACGATGCCGTGGCGCTGTTCGATTGCATCCATTCGTTAGACCGCTCCTCGCTGGTCGGCGCGTTGGCCAAGGCGATGGATAAAGCCGGGCGGCAAGTGCCGTGCTTCGTCCAGGTCAACATTGGCGCCGAGGAGCAGAAGGGCGGCTGCGCTATTCCAGCGCTGCCGGCCTTGCTGGCCGAAGCCCGCGCTGCCGAGCTGCCGGTGATCGGCCTGATGTGCGTTCCGCCCTTGGAAATCGAACCCGCACCGTTCTTCGCCCTGCTGGCCAAGCTGGCCGACGATCACGGCCTTGCGGGCCGCTCGATGGGCATGTCAGGCGATTTCGAAACGGCAGTGATGCTGGGGGCAACGCATGTTCGGGTGGGTTCGGCGCTGTTCGGGACGCGGGGTTAGACCTTCCGAACATTCCGCGCGAGGGTCTTGAACCGCGCGCCGCCGGCTTCGCGCACGGTGATCGTGGCGTGGCCGGTCTTGCTCAGCTTGAGGTCTTCGACCGTGCCGCTGCGGCCCTTGTGGGTGCCGGCGATCACTTCGCAGCTGTCGCCGTTCTTGACCTCGTCCGCCATGTCAGCGCCCCTTCAGCTCATCCCCGCTCAGCGTCACCACGTGGAGCAGATTGGTCGAGCCCGGCGTCCCGAACGGTACCCCGGCCAGCGCTACCAGCTTCGATCTGGCCACGCCGAAACCGTGGCGCAGCGCCATGCGCTTGCCCTTGGCGATCATCTCCTCGAAGCTGCCGATGTCCTTGGTGTGAACGGGGTGCGTACCCCACAGCAGCACCAGCCGCCGGGCGATCTGATACGACGGGGTGAGCACCATGATCGGCACGTCGGGGCGTTCGCGCGCCACGCGCCGCGCGGTGCTGCCCGACCCGGTGAAGACGATGATCCCTTCGACGCGTACCGTCTGCGCGATCGTTGCGCTGGCCTGGGCGAGTGCATCGGCGGTGGTCGCATCGGGGCGGACCTGCGTGAGGTGGACGCGTTCGTGATAGCCCGGATCGCTTTCGACCTGGCACGCGATGCGGTGCATGATCGTCACCGCTTCGACCGGCCAGGCCCCGCTCGCGGTTTCGGCCGAGAGCATCACTGCATCGGCGCCGTCGTAGACTGCGTTGGCGACGTCGGACACTTCGGCGCGGGTCGGCGCGGGGCTCTCGATCATCGATTCGAGCATTTGCGTCGCGACCACCACCGGCTTGCCGCTGCGCCGGGTCGCTGCAACGATGCGCTTCTGCAGCGGCGGCACTTCCTCGGGATTGAGCTCGACGCCCAGATCACCGCGCGCGACCATGATCCCGTCGGCGAGCTCGATGATCTCGTCGAGCCGGTCGATCGCTGCGGGCTTTTCGATCTTGGCCATCAGCGCGGTGGTTGAACGCCCCATCAGCTTGCGCGCTTCGGCGACGTCCTCGGGGCGCTGGACGAACGACAGCGCAATCCAGTCGGCGTGCTGCTCGAGCGCGAAGGTCAGGTCGCGGCGGTCCTTCTCGGTCAGCGCCGGGATCGGCACCACGGCATCGGGAACATTGACCCCCTTGCGGTCCGAGATGACCCCGCCGACCTCGGCCGAACAGAGCACGTGATCTTCGTCCGCCTCGATCACCTTGAGGCGCAGCTTGCCGTCGTCGATCAGCAGCCGCTGACCCTTGCGCAGCACCCCGAACAGTTCGGGATGCGGCAGACACACGCGGTTCTCGTCGCCCAGTGCGGGATTGCGGTCGAGCGTGAAGTGGCCCGAATGGCGGATCACCGCCTTGCCGTCCTTGAACTGGCCGACGCGCAGCTTCGGCCCTTGCAGGTCGCACAGCACCGCGACCGGGCGGCCGACCTGCTTTTCCACCGCGCGGATCGCGGCGATGGTTTCGGCGTGGGTGGCGTGATCGCCGTGGCTCATGTTGACGCGAAACGCATCGGCCCCGGCGCGGAGCAGCTTCTCGATCATCTCGGGGCTGCGGCTGGCCGGGCCCAATGTGGCCAGGATCTTGATCTTGCGTCCGCGCAAATCGAGCTTTGCCACTGTTACCTCTTCCCGTTTGAGCCTGCGCTATGGCAAAGATGACGCGAAATCCCAAGGAATCCGAGATGAGTTGCTCCGAAAATACGAATGTAGATGCCGCAGACCCGCTCGAGACGCTCGATGACGGCGTCGCGGCGGCGGCGTTCCGGCGGCTGGTGCGCCACTTGCGCCACCGCCACGATGCGCAGAATATTGAGCTGATGGGGCTGGCGGGGTTCTGCCGCAATTGCCTCGCGGACTGGGTATCGGATGCCAGTGCTGACACCCCAGATGAAATGGGTTGGGTTGACGCAAGAGAGCTGATCTACGCGATGCCATATGCGCGCTGGAAAGAACTCTATGTCCTGCCCGCGACGAAAGAGCAGCAAGATCGAATGGCAGAGAGTTTAAAAAGGAATTTGCCGGAAGATTGATCCTCTCCATTTGTGC
>JANOAD010000185.1:0-3165 GCA_031410955.1 Novosphingobium sp.
GCTGGCCGAGCTGCGCCGCTTTGGCAAGTTCAAGGGCCAGGGCTACCTGTATGGCTTCCCCGAGCCCGCCGACCGGACAGAGGCGGCGCTCGCCCAGCTCGATCTGCTGCTCGAAATGCCGACCAAGCCCTCAGACGATGCGAAGCGCGCCGCCGCAGGCTAGGTCGCAGCACTTTACGCCGCCCGGCGCAGCGCATAGAGCGCGCACTCATGCGGGTTCCCTTCGTCAAGATGCACGGCCTGGGCAACGATTTCATCGTGCTGGACGGACGTGTCGGCAGCCTGCCCGCCATGACCCGGAGCCTGGCCGCGGCGCTGGCTGACCGGTTTACCGGTATCGGCTGCGATCAGCTGATCGTGCTCGAACCGAGCGACAGTGCCGACCTGACCATGCGGATCTTCAATCACGACGGCGGCGAAGTGGAAGCCTGCGGCAATGCCACGCGGGCGGTCGGGCTGCTGATCGAAAAATCCGCGACGATCGCAACGTTGGGCGGAATACTGACGGTCGATCCGGCTGATGGCGGCGCCAGCGTCGACCTCCCTGCGCCGCGATTTGAATGGGACGCCATCCCGCTGGCCTATGCGATGGACACCTGCCGGCTGCCGGTGGCCTGGGAGGAGCTCGACGGGCCCTGTGCGGTCAACGTCGGCAATCCGCACGCGGTGTTCTTCGTGGCCGACTGCAATGCAGTGGAGCTCGACCGTCTCGGCCCCGAGATCGAGCACGACCCGCTGTTCCCCGAACGGGTCAACGTCAACGTGGCCACGGTCGAGGACCGCACCCGCATTCGCCTGCGGGTGTGGGAACGCGGGGTCGGGGAAACGCGCGCCTGCGGCACTGGCGCCTGTGCCACCGCGGTTGCGGCAATCCGCCGCGGGCTGGTCGACCACGCGGTAACAATTGCCCTCCCTGGCGGCGAACTGCAGATCGTCTGGGCGGGCAGCGGCCCGATCCGCATGACCGGCCCTGCCGCCGAGAGCTTTCGCGGCGACTTCGATACGGCGGACTATCCGGCGTGAGCCTCGAAGTCGTTTCGCTGGGATGCCGGCTCAACCTTGCCGAAAGCGAGCGTCTGCGCGCCTTCCTGCCGCAAGACCAAGACCTGGTGGTGATCAACAGCTGCGCGGTAACCGCTGAAGCCGTACGCCAGACCCGCCAGGCGATCCGCAAGGCGCGGCGGGCAAGGCCCGAAGCCCGCCTGCTGGTCACCGGCTGCGCGGCCGAGGTCGAGCGGACTGCAATTGCCGCCATGCCTGAGGTCGATGGTCTGGTGCCCAATGCGACCAAGCTCGATCCGCGCAGTTGGAACGTCGCCCAATCGGTGCCGGTGCCCGACCGGACGCGCCACACGCGCGCCTTTGTCGCAGTGCAAAATGGCTGCGATCATGCCTGCACCTTCTGCGTGATTCCCCAAGGCCGGGGGAGCAGCCGCTCGCTCCCGCTCGATCAAGTACTGCTGCAGATAGACCGATCCATGCAGCTTGGTGCACGCGAAGCGGTATTGACCGGCGTGGACCTGACCAGTTGGGGTCACGACCTGCCCGAAGCACCCCGGCTGGGTGCGCTGGTGGCGGCAATTCTCGATGCTTTTCCTGCGCTTAGGAGACTACGACTGTCGTCGGTCGATGGGGTGGAAATCGATCCTCTGCTGTTCGAACTGATTGCCGGGGAGCCGCGACTGCTGCCTTACCTCCACCTTTCACTGCAGCACGGCAACGATCTGATCCTCAAACGGATGAAACGCCGCCATTTGCGCAGTGATGCGCTCAAGCTGGTGGCAGATCTTAAGGCGCGGCGGCCCGAGTTGGCGATTGGCGCAGACCTGATCGCCGGGTTCCCGACCGAGAGCACCGCCGCGCACGCCGATAATCTCTCGATCATCGCCGGGCTCGCCGTAGTTCACGGTCACATCTTTCCTTATTCACGCCGTCCCGGCACGCCAGCAGCGCTGATGCCACAAGTCGATGGCCCGACCATCAAGGCGCGTGCGGCGGAACTGCGCGTGGCGGTGGCTGCGCAGCGCGCGGAATGGCTGGCCGGGCTGATCGGCCGCCCGCTCAGCGTGCTTGCGGAACGCGACCGAACCGGCCATGCGGCAAACTTCGCCCGGGTGCAGTTGCCGCCCGCCATTGCTGCCGGATCGATCGTGACCGTTACCCCCACCCGCATCATCGAAGGCCTGCTGGCATGAGCGAAGCGACCTGGTCCGACCGCATCCTCGGCGGCTTCCGCAAGACTTCGGAGCGGCTCGGCGAGAACCTCTCGGGGATCGTCGGCAAGACCCGGCTCGACGAAAGCCAGCTCGACGAGCTCGAGGATGCGCTGATCCTGTCCGATCTGGGCCCGCGTGCCGCCGCCCGGATCCGCGAAAAGCTCGCCAATGAACGTTTCGAGCGCGGTGCGGATGAGGCCGCGATCAAAGCCGCCGTCGCCGAGGAAATCGCCGCGATCCTGCGCCCGGTGGCGAGGCCCATCGATGTGGTCGCCTTCCCCCGCCCGCAGGTGATCCTGGTGATCGGGGTCAACGGCAGCGGCAAGACCACCACCATTGCCAAGCTGGCGCACTATTTCCAGGAACTCGATTACGGGGTGATGCTCGCGGCGGGCGACACCTTTCGCGCCGCCGCGATTCAGCAGCTCGCGGTCTGGGCCGAGCGGGTTGGCGTGCCGATCATCACCGGGCCCGAAGGCGGCGACCCCTCGGCGGTCGTCTTCGACGCGGTCAAGGCGGCGACCGAGCAAGGCATCGACGCGCTGATCGTCGATACCGCGGGCCGTCTCCAGAACAAGCGCGAACTGATGGACGAACTGGCGAAAATCCGCCGCGTGCTCGGCCGGCTCAATCCCGAGGCGCCGCACGATGTGGTGCTGGTGCTCGATGCCACCAACGGCCAGAATGCGCTCCAGCAGATCGATGTTTTCAAGGAGGTTGCCGGGGTGACCGGACTCATCATGACCAAGCTCGACGGCACCGCGCGCGGCGGCGTGCTGGTCGCCGCAGCCGAGCAATACGGCCTGCCGATCCACGCCATCGGGGTGGGCGAGCGTATCGACGACTTGCGCCCGTTCGACGCCGACTTGCTGGCCAAGGTTATCGCGGGAGTCGGCCGATGACTGGCAACTTGAGCGAGGAGACAATCGAACAGCGCACCGTGCGGCTC
>JANOAD010000186.1:0-20438 GCA_031410955.1 Novosphingobium sp.
TGAGCGGACTTGGGGATCACATACACAACCCGCTCAGGCTGAGCCTGTCGAAGCCCGCGCGCCCACATCAGCCCAACTTCGTCCCAGCCGGCACTGCGCGCCCGCGCAGCAATTCTGCCGCCGTCATCGCAGGCCGTCCCGCGCGCTGAATCAAAGTCGGCACCAAAGCCCCGTGGCCGCAGGCGATGGTCAGCGCATCGTCCAGCGTGGTCCCGGCAGCACCTTCGCGCGCCAAAATCTTCGCAGCGAGGATGCGGTAGCGCTCGCCATCGAGTTCGAACCACGCCCCCGGCGCCGGAGCAAAGGCCCGGACCTGGCGTTCGATCTGTTCGGCGGCGCGAGTGAAGTCGATGCGGGTTTCGGCCTTGTCGATCTTGGCGGCATAGGTCACGCCGAGGTCTGGTTGCGGCGTTGGGTGGTGCCCGGACAGATCGGCGAGCACCTCGAGCAGCAGACCCGCGCCCAGTTCGGCCAGTTCGGCGGTCAGCTCGCCGCCGGTTTTGTCCTCTACCGGCGTGCGCGCCATGGCCAGCATCGGCCCGGTATCGAGCCCGGCCTCCATCTCCATGATCGTCACCCCGGTCACCGGATCGCCGGCCAGAATCGCGCGGTGGATCGGCGCTGCACCGCGCCAGCGCGGCAGCAGCGAGGCGTGGATGTTGAGGCAGCCCAGCTTGGGGGCAGCGAGCACCGGCTGCGGCAGGATCAGGCCGTAGGCGGCGACGACCGCAAGATCGGCGTCCAGCGCTGCGAAATCGGCCTGCGCCTCCAGATCGCGCAGGGTCCGCGGACTGCGTACCGCGATCTCCAGCCGCTCGGCTTCGCGCTGCACGGGGGAGGGCATCAGCTGCTTGCCCCGGCCCGCCGGACGCGGCGGCTGGGTGTAGGCGGCGACAACCTCATGCCCCGCCTCGACCAGCGCCAGCAGCGCCGGCACGGCAAAGGTTGGGGTTCCCATGAAGACGATGCGCAAATTCAACTCCCGCTGCCCTGAGTGCTGAGCCTGTCGAAGTATCGAAGGGCTGTCCTTAGCTTTACCGCCGGAAAAGAAAAGGACAGGGCTTCGACAAGCTCAGCCTGAGCGGTAAAGGGGCGCGATGGCATCGCAAGAGATCGAAACGCTCACAGCCGCCTTGGCCCGGCTCCCTGGCCTCGGTCCGCGCTCGGCGCGGCGCGCGGTGCTGTGGCTGATCAAGCGCCGCGAAGGCGCGCTGGTGCAACTGCTCGAAGCGCTCGACGCGGTGCGCGAAGGGCTGGTCGAGTGCCAGACCTGCGGCAATGTCGACACGTCCGACCCCTGCGGCATTTGCGCCGATCCGCGCCGCGACCAGCGCTCGCTGTGCGTGGTGGAAGATGTGGCCGACCTCTGGGCGCTCGACCGCTCGCGGCTGTTCGCTGGGCGCTATCATGTGCTCGGAGGACGGCTGTCTGCGCTCGACGGGGTACGGCCCGAGGACCTGACCATCGGCAAGCTGATCGAGCGCGTCTCGCAAGGCGGGGTCGATGAAGTGGTCCTCGCGATGAACGCCACGCTGGAAGGCCAGACCACCGCACACTACATCGCCGAGCGGCTCGAAACGTACCCGATTCGCTTGACCCAGCTCGCACACGGATTGCCGGTCGGCGGGGAGCTGGATTACCTCGATGAAGGCACCCTGGCGCAGGCCTTGCGCGCGCGGCGGCCGATGGGCTGATTGGTTCACACGAAGACACGAAGAGCACGAAGAGGCTTCGCTATCGGCGAAGCCGCTAAAAATTCCCCGAATGCAGCAAGTCGAATCGCCAAAGGAAAGTGATTGGCCTGCATCGCTGCACGACATCTTCGTGCTCTTCGTGTCTTCGTGGGAACCCATAGAATCCCAAGCTTGAACCCCGCGCGAGCCCGCACTATGTGCCCCTTCATGGCATTACGTGAAATTCTCGAAGTCCCCGATCTGCGCCTTAAGCAGATCTCCGCGCCCGTAACCCAGTTCGATGACGAACTGCGCGCGCTGGTCGCGGATATGTTCGAGACGATGTACGAAGCCCCCGGGATCGGCCTCGCCGCCGTGCAGGTCGGTGTGCCGCTGCGCGTGCTGGTGATCGATCTCCAGCCCGAGGATGAAGACGCCGAGCCCGAGGAATGCACCGCGCATGGCGGGCACAGCCACTCGCACCAGCCACTCAAGAAAGAGCCGCGGGTGTTCATCAATCCCGAGATTCTCGATCCTTCAGAGGAACACGCGGTCTATTCCGAGGGCTGCCTCTCGGTCCCCGAAATCTACGCCGATGTCGAGCGTCCGGCGCAGATTCGCGCGCGCTGGCAGGATCTTGATGGCAAGGTTCACGAAGAGGCGATCGACGGGCTGCTGGCGACCTGCCTGCAGCACGAGATGGACCACCTCGAAGGCGTGCTGTTCATCGACCACCTCAGCCGACTCAAGCGGCAGATGGTGCTCAAGAAGCTCGAAAAGCTGCGCAAGGCGGCGTGACATTTGTCTCACGCGGAGGCGCGGAGAGGCGGAGAGTATCTTGCTTTCCTTCTCCGCTTCTCCGCGTTTCCGCGTGAAAGCCTTCTCTCCGTTTGAGAACATAAAGAGAGGGCTGGCGTTCCCGCTCCGTTCCGGTTAGCGTGTTGCCATGACTGCAACCACATTCATCGTTCTGCTGCTGGCACTCGGTGCCGGGCTCGGCTTGGGCTGGCTCCTGGGCTCGCGTCCGGCGGCGGATTTGCGCGTGCGGCTGGCGGACAGCGAGGCTGAGGGCAAGGACCTCGACACACGGTTCCGCCAAGCGATTGCGGACCTTGGCAATACACAAATCAAGCTCGCGACACTCGAAGCCAATGCTGCCAATTTCGAGGATCAGAAGGCCGGGCTGCTGGTCGCGCAGGAAAGCCTCAAGACCGAGTTCCAGGCGGCTGGTGCGAAGATTTTGGCGCAGGCGCAGGAGACTTTGCTGGCCCGCGCGCAGGAACGTTTCACCCAGTCCGAAGAGAAGAGCGCCGAGCGGCTGAAGTCGCTGCTCGCGCCGGTCGACCAGCGGCTCAAAGCTTACGAAGAACAGGTCACCACGCTTGAAAAGCAGCGGGTCGAAGGGTTCAGCCAGCTGGCCGGGGTGATCGAGGAAGTGCGTAAAGGCCAGGAAGAGGTCAAGCGTGAGGCTGCGCGGCTGGGCAATTCGCTGACGAATGCTCCGAAAGCAAGGGGCCGCTGGGGCGAACGCGCGTTGCAGAACGTGCTCGAGCAGTGCGGCCTGTCGCAGCACACCGATTTCAACCTCGAGCATTCGCTGGAAACCGAGGAAGGCCGTCTGCGCCCCGATGCGATCGTCCGCATTCCCGGGCAGAAGATGCTGGTGATCGACGCCAAGGTTTCGCTCAATCACTACCAGGCAGCGTTCGAGGCGGGCGACGATGAGACCCGCAAGCGCAACCTCGATCTGCACGCACGCTCGATGCGCGGCCATGTCCAGACGCTCGGCGCGAAGAGTTATCAGAGCCAGTTCGACGAAGCGCCCGACTATGTAGTGATGTTCGTGCCGGGCGAGCACTTCGTTGCGGCTGCACTCGAAAGCGATCCGGACCTGTGGGATTTCGCGTTCCACAACAAGGTTTTGCTCGCCACACCTACCAATCTGGTGGCGATCGCGCGCACCGTTGCGATGGTCTGGCAGCAGGACCAGTTGGCGCGTGAGGCGATCGAAATCGGTAAAGCCGGGGCGGAGCTTTACGACCGGCTCGCGGTCGCGGCCGATCACCTCAAAGGGGTCGGCGCAGGGCTCGACCGCGCGGTGCGCAAGTACAACGATTTTGTCGGCAGCTTCGAACGCAACGTGCTGACCTCGGGCCGCCGGCTCAAGGACAAGGGCATCGCCATCGGCAAACGCGAGATTGAGGAAGTATCCCCGATCGACAGCCTGCCGCGTCATGCGGGTGGCGAGGATGCGGCGTTGTTGCTGCAAGGCGATGCGGATGCGGCCGAGGCTGCGGAATAGCGCCTAGCGTTTGCGCACCAGCTTGGCCGAGTGGCCTGGCGCGGTCAGCGTCAGCGTGTCACCATCAACCTTGTACTGCGGGGACGCGCCCAGCAATTTGCCCAAAGCGCGTTCCTGCTCCATCACCCCGTCGCAGAACATCTGAGTCGAGATGATGAGGCCGACCATCAGCCGGTCGGGCGTGATCGACAGATTGCTGCCCATGCCGTTGCAGCCCGCACTGGCTGAAAGCGAATCCGCCTGGATGGTAATCGCAGCCTTGCTCGAAACCGGCTTCTGTCCGTCGATGGTGACGAACGACCAGGTCGTCCCCGCGATCGGAGCCGGGGCGGCGCCTGCGGTGGTACAAGCGGCGAGCAGCGGCAGAGCTAGTGTGCCGAGGGCGATTAGGGCATTGCGTTTGGTCATGCCCGGTAAGCTGCCACGGACCACCTGATTGCCGCCTGAACGGCTCAGCCAAGCGCGGCATGCGCCTCGTATGCCAGGACAGCCGCCGCCACAGCCGCATTGAGACTGTCGGCGCGGCCCTTCATCGGGATGGTCACGCGCAGGTCGCAGGCTGCCTCGTATTCCTCCGGTAACCCACGCGATTCGTTGCCGACCAGCAGGAAGCAGGGGGCCGCATAGGGCGCGCCGCGATAGTCCACCGCATCGCGCAGGCTGGCCGCCACCAGTTGACCCGGCCCGCCGCGCAGCCACGGCAGGAACTCCTCCCAGCGGGCTTGCGCTATGCCTTGGGTAAACACCGCACCCATACTGGCGCGCACCGCCTCGACCGAAAACGGATCGGCGCAATCGTCGATCAGTATAAGGCCGCCAGCGCCGACCGCGTCGCCGGTACGCAGCATGGTGCCCAGATTGCCCGGATCGCGCAGCGCCTGCGCGACCAGCCAGATTTTGGCGCTGCTTCGATCAATTCCTGCCAGCGCAGTGTTGAATTCGGCATAGACCCCGGCGACCGCTTGCGGATTGTCTTTGCCTGTGACCTTGGCGAGCAGGTCCGGGCCCATTTCGAGCACCTCGCCGCCGGATGCCAGCACGTCGGCCTCAAGCGCATCGATCAGCGGATGCGGATCGCGCCCCGTCGCCATCACCAGCATTTCGGGCAAGCGCCCGCTGGTCCGCGCATCGGTCAGCAGGCGCAGTCCCTCGGCGAGGAACTTGCCCGAGGCCTTGCGATGCTTTTTCTCGCGCAAGGACCGCAGGAACTTGATCGTTGGATTGGAGAATCCCGTAATTGTGCGGCGCTGGGACATCAGTCCTCGCCAAAGCCGTCCTTGACCAAGCCGACAAGCTTGAGCAGCGCCAGGTCCGCGCCGTCGCCCTTGACCACGATGTCGATAGTATCGCCCTTGGCTGCGCCGAGCATCATCAGGCCAAGGATCGAGGCGCCTTCGGCATCGTTGCCATCTTTCTCGACCGTGACGTGCAGCCCATCGCCCAGTTTGGCGACCGCATTGACGAATTTGGCGCTGGCGCGCGCATGCAGACCCCGGTTGTTGACGATCTCGACAGTTTCCCGGTGTTCGCTCATTGCACCCTCAAAAATGCCGTCGTCTCAGGCGTCCTGCCCCAGGAATTCCGATGCGATGGTAATATAGTTTCGGCCCGCGTCGCGCGCAGCGATCACGGCCTTGCCCAGCGGCATCGAGCCGCGCGCCTTGGCGAGGCGGATCAGCATCGGCAGGTTGATCCCGGCGATCACTTCGACCTTGTCCTTCTGCATCAGCGAGATGGCGAGGTTCGAAGGCGTCCCGCCGAACAGGTCGGTCAGGATGATCACGCCCGAACCGCTGTCGACCCGGTCCACTGCTTTGCCGATATCGGCGCGGCGCTGTTCCATGTTGTCTTCAGGGCCGATGCTGATCGCGACCACGGCTTCCTGCTTGCCGACGACGTGCGTCATCGCCGCGACGAATTCCTCCGCCAGCTTGCCGTGAGTAACCAGGATCAGGCCGATCATGTCCGGATTGCGCTCCATCCCCCCGCGCAGGCGACTCGCGCCTGACGGTGGCGCAGGGCCATGACGATTGCGCGCATCGCGGTCAATCCTTTCCTTGGGCGGCGTCGGGTTTGCCTTCGACGAGGTCGGCGGCACGGGCGGAGAGATTGCGATGCAACACGCTGGGGCTGTACCCTGCTTCGGTGAGCGCGGTGGAAAGCTGCTCGGCCGCAAAAACCGAGCGATGTCGCCCGCCGGTGCAGCCGAACGCAATGTTGACGTAAGCCTTGCCCTGCGCCTGGTAGCGCGGGAGCAGCAATAAGACGAGGTCGCGGATCCGCGCGAAAGCTTCGTGCCATGCGGGGTCCTGGCGGATGTGATCAGCCACCGGCGCATCCTGCCCAGTCTGCTCGCGCAGCACCGGATCCCAGTGCGGGTTGTCGAGGAAGCGCATGTCGAACACCAAGTCGGCGATCGGCGGCATGCCGCGGGCAAACCCGAAGCTGCTGACCGAAACGGTCATCCCTTGCGTGGTGTTTTCGCCAAAGCGTTCGCGGATCGCCTGCTGCAAATCGTTGCTGGAGAACTGGGTGGTCGAGATGACCAGGTCGGCCCACCGGCGCAGCGGCTCCATCAGCTCGCGCTCGGCGGAAATGCCGCTCGCGGCGGGCAGGTCCTGCGCCATTGGATGGCGGCGGCGCGTTTCGTTGTAGCGGCGCTCAAGCTCGCTCCCGGCGCAATCGAGGAACAGCGTGGTGATTTCAAGGTCGGGGCGGCCGGCCAGCTTTTTTACCAGCGAAATAACCTTGTTGGGATCGAAACCGCGGGTGCGCGAATCGAAACCGATAGCTAACGGCGTATCCGGTGCCGGGGCATCCGCGCTGTCGATCAGCCGTCCGAGCAGGCGGACCGGGAAGTTATCGATCACTTCCCAGCCAAGGTCTTCGAGCACCTTGAGCGCAGTGGTCTTGCCCGCGCCGAGGAGGCCCGTAACAAGCAGCAGGCGCTGGGGGGCAGGGGCAGGAGTCTCGGCCATTGGCGTGACGCATAGATGGCGCGGGATGAGCGCAATGTGAAGGGCCAGGCGTACGACTGTCCCCGGTCCGGACAGGTTCAGGGCAGGCCGTAGGTTTTGAGGGCGAGCTCCGCCTTGACGGGCAGGGCCGGCGCATCGGGCCACAGGCTTACCAGCGGCAGCTTGGCACTGTGAATTACGCAGTGCCCTGTCTGTTCGATGAACCGCTCCGCTGCGGGATCGAGCCGCAAAATCAGCGCAATGGGCACATCGGATAAGGTGGGGAACGGGATCAGTCCCAGATTGCGCACTTCGAGCAGGCCGGCAATGCGGGGCGGGGGGCTGGCGAAAAGCCGGTTGCCGCGCGTCTCGATGCTCACGCCGTCATCGCCGATCAGCACCGCGCCGCGGTCGATCAGCGCAAGCGCAAGGCTCGACTTGCCGCTTCCCGGCGCGCCTTGGATCAACACTGCGCGGCCATCTATCGCGACGCAGGTGGCCGGGTGCAGCAGCGGGGTCACTTTTCGTTTTCTTCCACCGTCGGCAGTTCGAGGACCAGACAGGCGCCAGGCTTGCCATCGGGGCGGTCAGTCGCGGTCAGCGAACCGTCATGCGCTTCGGCGATTGTCCGGGCTATGGCGAGGCCGAGGCCCGAGTGATTGCCGAATTGCTCGCTTTCGGGGCGAAGCGAGTGGAATCGGTCGAAGATCTTCTCGCGCGCTTCGCCCGGAATGCCCGGGCCGTCGTCGGTGACCGTCAGCTCGATATGTTCGGGATGGCGGGTAATCGCCATGACGACGGCTCCTCCCGGTGGAGAGAATGAACACGCATTGTCGAGCAGGTTGACGAGCACCCGTTCCAGCCGCGCCGGATCGCCCGGCACCACCCACGGCCCCGCGTCCTGCGGCTCGACCCGCACCTCGCAAGGTCCGGCATCGCCGCGTTCGGCCCGGGCCCGGACGAGGGCCTCGGCGAGGGTCATCAGGTCGATCTCGTCAAACTGGGTGCGGCTGAGTTCGGCATCGATGCGGCTGGCTTCGGCGATTTCGGTGACCAGCCGGTCGATCCGTTGCACATCGTGTGCAGCGATCTTGGTAAGCTCGCCGCGCAGTTCATCATCTTTGACCTTTTCGAGGCTTTCGAGCGCGCTGCGCAGCGAAGCGAGTGGGTTCTTGATTTCGTGTGCGACATCCGCAGCGAAGGTTTCGACCGCGTCGATCCGGCTGCGCAGCGCGCCGGTCATGTCGGACAGCGCGCGGGCCAGGAGGCCGATCTCGTCACGCCGTTCAGGCAGTCGCGGTACTTCGACCGCACGGTCGCGGCCGAGCCGAACCCGGATCGCGGCGCGGACCAATGCGCGCAGTGGCTGGACGATGGTTCGGGCGAGGAACAGCGAAAGCTGGATCGAAATGAGCAACGTTACCGCCAGCACGATGGCCAGTGTCTGGCGCGCATCGCGCACCGACTGGGTGATATCGGGGGCGTTGCGGGTCGCCAGCAGCAGTTCGCCGGTCGCCCCGACCGGGGTTGCTGCGTTGATCACCGGGCTCTCATCCGGCGCGGCGCGTTCCATCACCATAGTGTCGCGGCCGCGCGCCGCATCGGCCAGTTCCGGCCAGCTTCCGACCTTATCGACTGGCGGTTCGCGGTACAGCGGGATTGGATCGGTGCCGAGCGCCCAGTTCATCGACCGGTCGAGCACCCGCGCCGCCTTGCGCAGCCAGGGATCGGCGGCGGGATCGGCGAAGGTGAAACTGGGACCGGCCAGCTTGAAACTGTCGAGCGCCAGGCTGCCGTCAGCGCGATAGAGCCTGAGGCGGAGCCGCTGGTCGGTCCCCACCTGGGTAAAGATCTGCGCGCGTTCCCGCGGACCTGCACCGGCAATGCCAGCTGCCGCGATCTCGACCTCGGCGCTGGCCAGCTTGAAGCGTTCGGCGAGCAGCTGCTTGCGGTATGAATCGAGATAAAACAGGCTGCCCGCCATCAGGCCCAGCGCAATGATGTTTACCGCCAGAATGCGTGCAGTGAGCGACGTGCGCCGCGTCCAGTAGAGCCGCCGCTGGCGGACCCGCATCGGTTCCCTGTCAGACATCGGAAAACGAATAGCCTGCGCCGTACAGCGTCTCGATCGCCGCGAACTGCGGGTCGACACTGCGGAATTTGCGCCGCAGTCGCTTGATGTGGCTGTCGATCGTGCGGTCATCGACGAACACGTCGTCTGAATAGGCCGCATCCATCAGTTGGTTGCGGTTCTTGATCACCCCGGGGCGGGCGGCGAGTGCTTCGAGCAAAAGGAATTCGGTCACGGTCAGCGAAACCGGCTCGCCGCGCCAGGTCACCTGGTGGCGCGCGGGATCCATGGCGAGGCGTCCACGGACCAGTTCCTCGGCCGGCGGGATTTCCGCCTCGGCTACGGCATCGGTCCGCGCCAGCTCGCTGCGGCGCAGGATTGCGCGGATGCGCGCGACCAGCAGGCGCTGGCTGAACGGCTTGGTGATGTAATCGTCGGCGCCGAGCGCGAGCCCCAGGGCCTCGTCCGGCTCTTCATCCTTGCTGGTGAGGAAAATGACCGGGAGCGCGCTCTTCTCGCGTAGCTTCTGCAGCAGTTGCAGCCCGTCCATGCTCGGCATCTTGATGTCGCACACGGCAAGGTCGGGCGGATTTTCGAGCAGGGCCTTGAGCGCCACCACCCCGTCCGAGTAGACCCGGGTAATGAATCCTTCGGCCTGCAGCCCGATCGACACGGTGGTCAGGATATTGCGGTCATCGTCGACCAGCGCGATGACCTGCGGCGCGGTGGGCTGCGGGGAAGGGGTGGGACTGTCGGCCATGGGTGCTGTGATTGGCGATCTGTTGCCTGACTGTCGGGGCCATCGGGTTACCCCGGAACGCCAGTTGGCGCAATCTTGCCGGGATTTGCACGCATAATCCTGATTTTTAGAGATAAATTGTGGCCGGCTGCGGCATTTGACGGAATCACCTGCAGCGACTATGCGCGCCGAGGACGTCCTCCGCATTCGTATGCAGGACGGGTTGGCCGCGACGCGGCATGACCGCCGGAAATTGACGGAGATTGCTTTGACCACTTCGCTTGTCCATTCGCTCGCCGCGCAGGGTTTCGGAACTTCGGCAACGGTGTTCGCCAATCTCGGCACCGCGCCGCTGGTCGAGCACGCGCTGAAGCGGGGCGAAGGCAAGCTGACTAAGGACGGTGCGCTGCTGGTCGATACCGGCAAGTTCACCGGGCGCAGCGTGAAGGACAAATTCGTGGTCCGCGACGCAATCACCGAAGGCACGGTCAATTGGGGGCCGATCAACCAGCCAATGGCAGGCGAGCATTGGGCCAATCTGAAGGCCGATTTCCTCGCTGCGATCAAGGACCAGCCCGAGCTTTACGTCGCCGATCTGTTTGGTGGCAGCCAGCCCGAATATCGCGTCAACGTGCGGGTGATCACCGAGATGGCCTGGCACAGCCTGTTTGTGCGCACCCTGCTGGTGCGGCCGACGGCGGATGAGCAGGCCAGCTTTGTGCCCGAATACACGATCATCAACCTGCCCAGCTTCAAGGCCGATCCGGAGCGCCATGGCTGCCGCAGCGATACGGTGATCGCGGTCAACCTGACCGAGAAGCTGATCCTGATCGGCAACACCGAATATTCGGGCGAGATGAAAAAGGGCGTGTTTGGCCTGATCAACTTCCTGCTCCCCGCGCAGGGCGTGATGCCGATGCACTGCAGCGCCAACATCGGTGCCGACGGAACCAGCGCGATCTTCTTCGGCCTCTCGGGTACCGGCAAGACCACGCTGTCAGCCGACGCCAGCCGCACGCTGATCGGCGACGACGAGCACGGCTGGTCGGACACTGCGGTTTTCAATTTCGAAGGCGGCTGCTACGCCAAGATGATCAACCTCTCGGCCGAAGGTGAGCCCGAAATCTACGCGACCACCAAGATGTTCGGCACGATCCTCGAAAACGTGACGATCGATGAGGACACGCGCGAGCTCGACTTCACCGACGCCAGCAAGACCGAGAACACTCGCGGCGCCTATCCGATCGAGTTCATCCCGAACACCAGCAAGGAAAACCTTGGGCCCCCGCCGTCGAACATCATCTTCCTCACCGCCGATGCCTTCGGCGTGCTGCCTCCGATCGCGCGGCTCACCCCCGATCAGGCGATGTATCACTTCCTGTCGGGCTACACCGCCAAGGTGGCCGGCACCGAAATCGGCGTGACCGAACCGCAGGCGACCTTCAGCACCTGCTTCGGCGCCGCCTTCATGCCGCGCCATCCCAGCGTCTATGGCAACCTCCTGAAAAAGCGCATTGCCGAAGGCGGAGCGGTCTGCTGGCTGGTCAACACCGGCTGGTCCGGTGGTCGGGCAACTGATCCGGGGATCAGCCGCATGCCGATAAAGGCGACCCGGGCGCTACTCAATGCCGCGCTCGACGGCAGCCTCAACGATGCCGAATTCCGCAAGGATCCCAACTTCGGTTTCGAAGTGCCGGTGGCGGTCCCAGGGGTCGACAGCAAGCTGCTCGATCCGCGTGGCGCCTGGGCAAACCCGCTAGCCTACGACCAAACGGCGCATGAGCTGGTCGGCAAGTTTGTCGAGAACTTTGCCCAGTTCGATGCCTACGTCGACGAAGGCGTGCGACAGTCGGCTCCCAAGGCGGCCTGACTTCCCGGTAACGCTCCGGGAAAAACAAATCCCGGAGTTGTTACGATGACCGAATTTTCGATCCGTCCCTTCGCCAGTGCCGAAGCCATACGCCATGTCGGTGAGGGATTTTTGGCGCGCACGCTACCCAAGGGCGAATGGACGCATGAGGCGCACCTCGCCGCCTGCACCTGACTGCTGCTCGAACGGCCTGACATTCACCCCGAAGCCGAGCTTCCCGAAATCATCCGCAGGTACAACGTCGCGGTCGGCGGGGTAAATGACGACACGCAAGGTTATCACGAGACGCTGACCCAGCTCTACATCCGCGGGGTGCGCCGGCACTTGGCAGCACATGGCTCGGATGACCTGCTCGGCAGCGCCAATGCGCTGCTCGCCAGTCCCATGGCGCTTCGTTCGTGGCCGCTGACGCACTATTCGCCCGAGCTGCTGTTTTCGGTGCCCGCAAGGCGTGGCTGGGTCGAACCCGATCTGCTCCCGATTTAGCTTCCCACGCTTTGCCGCGGGGCCTAGATTGGCGCTATCTGCAAGCCAAGGAGTCGCTAGCATGGGTATCTTCGACAGCATCATGGGCCAGGTCGGCCAGCACGCCGATGTCGGCAACCTTGCCAGCAAACTTGGGATCTCGCCCGACATGGCCGAGAAGGCGATCGCTGCGCTTGGTCAGTCGCACGAAGAACCCGGTGACACGGTCGAGGCCGCTGCGGCCAAGACCGGTCTCGACAAGGGCGTGCTCAATCAGATCGTGGATCAAATCGGCGGCGCGGGTTCGCTGGGCCAATATGCCCAGATGATCAAGGACAGCCCCATGGCCTCGGGCCTGCTCGGCAGCCTCGACAAGGACGGCGACGGCAACCCGCTCAACGATCTCGCCGGTATGGCCTCGGGGCTGTTCGGGAAGAAGTAGGTTCATTCCGCCGATGCAATCCGCGCTCAAGCTGTTGCTCGCCCTGTTCGGGTCAGTCTGCGCGGTGATTGCCTCGGTCCACGTCGCGTTCGGACCGGCATCGATCCCAGGATCGGTGCCGGTCAACGCGATAATGGACAGCGAAGACCGGTTCTACGCGGCGCTGTTCCTCGGCTTTGGCATGGCTATGATCTGGGTTTCTCGCGAACTTAATACACGCGGCGGCGTGCTGGCAGCATTGCTGGCGGTGTTCTTTCTCGGCGGGATTGCCCGGATCATTTCATGGCTGGCAGTCGGTCAGCCATCGCCGCTGTTCATGTTTCTCGGCTCGCTCGAACTGCTGATGCCGCCGCTGCTGTGGTGGCTCTACCGCCGAGCCTACACGGCATAGAAAAAGGGCCGCGCCGCCAGCGCAACGCGGCCCTTGATCGATCCCATCCGGATCGTTCAGTCGAGCAATTCAGCCGGGACCATGCCGCCGTTGTCGGCGAGCGCCTTCATCACCTGCTTCTGCAGCGCGATATTATCTTCGGCCGAGCCCGCATAGTCGGCATTGCCGAGTTCATGCGCGAGCGCCTTGCGGTTTTCATAGCTGGCGTCGATCCCGACCAGTTTCATCAGGTCGACCACGGAGGTCTGCCAGTTGAGGTCATTCGCGCCGGACATCGCGCCAAGCGAGGCGGCGACGTCCACCGGCGCAGCAGCAGTCGCAGTGGGAGCTGGCGCGGCGTCGTTCATCGGGATCGCGGGGGCTTCAGCGGTAGGAGCCGGGGCGGCTTGGGCCTTGTGCCCGAAGATGGCGTCCTTGATCTTGCTGAAAATCGACATGGGGTAGCTCCTATGTAGCTGCGACTCGTTGCCGCGGGACAAGCCCCCCTGTCAGCCTCTGCCTAGCACGTGTGGATGACTGTTACGGTACTGATTCAGCGCGCTGTCGTGGCTGCGATATAGCGTGAGACATTGTCGCCCAGCACGTCGAGCGGGACATTGCCGCCGGTGACCACCGCCTGATCGAAATCGCGCAGGTCGTAAGCCGCGCCGAGCGCCGCCTTGGCCCGTTCGCGCTGGGCGAGGATTTCGCTGTGGCCCATCTTGTAGCCGCAGGCCTGGCCCGGCCATGAGCAGTAGCGGTCCACTTCGGGCGTGACTTCGGCGAGGCCGGAACCATTGGTCTCGGCAAACCAGGTGATCGCCTTGTCGCGGCTCCAGCGCTTGGCGTGAAGCCCGGTATCGACCACCATCCGGCAGGCGCGGAAAGCGATCGACTGGAGGTAGCCAAGCTGGCCGACTGGATCGCCGTCATAGGCGCCCAGTTCGTCGCCCAAAGTCTCGGCGTAGAGCGCCCAGCCTTCGGAATAGGCGTTGAAAGCCAGGATCGAGCGGATCAGCGGCAGCTGGTTGGCATATTCACCCTGCCACACGTGGCCGGGAATGCCCTCGTGGAATGCCAACGTGGGCAGTGAATAGCGGCTGTGCCGGTCGGTATCGCCAAGGTTGAGCCAGATCTTGCCAGGGATCGATCCGTCCTTTGATCCTGCGCCGCCATAGGCCCCCGGCGCGCCGGCTTCCTCGGCGGGCGGCAGGCGGCGGATTTCGAGGTTGCCCTTGACCAAAGTGCGGAAGGCGAGCGGCAGCCTGGTGCGGATGAAGGCGATCTTTTCCTGCATCAGCGCGATGATCTCAGCGCGGCCCTTGTCGTCATTGCTGAACTTGAAGCGCGGGTCCTTGCCGAGTGCAGTCATCCGCTCGCCCACGGTGCCGCTGGTGAAGCCCAGCTTGCGCAGGATCGGGTCCATGCGGCCATGCAGTTCCTGCAACGAAGCCATGCCCAGCGCGTGGACCTCATCGGGGGTGCGCCGGGTGGTGGTGCTGGCGCGCAGCGCCCAGGCGTACCATTCATCGCCGTGCGGGCGCGCCCACAGGCCCGGGGTCGAGCCATCGGCATCCTTGGCGAGCGCGCGCTGTGCGGTGATTTCGGCCAGCTGTCGTTCGAGCGCCTTGGTCACCGGCCCAGTGGCTAGCGCACGGGCGCGGCGGTCCCAGTCACCGGGAATCGAAGAGGTGCGCCTGACCAGCGAGCCGACCAGATCGCCGCCGCCGTGCGCATCGGCGAGCGCGATGCCCAGCTGGCGGATCGTCTTGTCGAGCAGGATCGCGGGCGGGATCAAACCCATGCGCCGCGCCGCCGCGATCCGCGCGGTCTCGCCATCGAGCTGCGCGGGGAATTGCGCCAGCCGCGCGAGGTAGGCCTCGGCATTGGCGGTATCGCGCACCGGGTGCTCGCTGTCGAGAAAGCGCGGGGTGTCAAGATAGGCCCCGACGTTCTGGATAACCGTGTACGGCGCATTGCGCCAGCCGCCGACCGCGACGCTGCCATACGGCAGAGCGAACCCGTCGAGCGCGGTCGAGAACGCGCTCTTGACCACCGCCAGGCTGGTGCGGGTGGCAGGCTCGAGCGCATCGGGCGCGAAGCCAATCGCGCCGCGCAACGCCGATCGCAGCACGCCAGCAAGCCTGGCCTGACCCCCAGCCGAGCGGTCACCCAGTTCGCGGCGCAGCCCCGCGTGCACGCCGGTGTCGACCCCCAGCGACGTCGCGCCTTCGGGCTGCAGTTCGAGCAGCTGCCAGGCCACACCTTCGAGGAAAGCGTCCGCGCTGGTTGCCGGATTGGCGGCAAGCCGTGGCTGGCAGGCATTTAGCGCGAGCGAAGCACCACCGGCGCCGAGCATGGAGAGGGTCTGGCGGCGCGTGGTGGTGATCGGGCTGTGCATCGCCGCAGACTGCTGGTCAGGCGGCGCGGTGTCAATCGGCGGGCCGACAAGCCACTGGCATAGCTCCACAAGCGTCGTTAGTCTGGAAACGGAACGGCCGTGTTGGCCGCGGGAGGGAATTTCATGGCCGCACCTGATCTTATTTCGATGCTCCAGCAGAGCGGCGGCATTGCCGCCATCGCCAGCCAACTCGGCGTCTCGCCCGAAGTGGCCGAGCAAGGCGCGACTGCGCTGCTTCCCGCCGTGGTCGGGGGTTTCAGCAAGCACGCAGACAACGCCGGCGGCGGCGAAGGCGGGCTGGGCAGCCTGATCGGCTTGCGCGGCGGGCTGGGCGGTGCGTCGCTGGCCGGCAACGTGCTAAGCCCCGAGCCGACCGATGTCGACAAGGGCAACGACGTGCTCGGCCAGATCTTCGGGTCGAAGGATGTCAGCCGCAAGGTGGCAACGCATGCTTCAAGCCAGACCGGGATCGATCCGGCGCTGCTCAAGAAGATGCTGCCGATCCTGGCGATGCTGGTGGCGGGCTACATGTCGCACCAGGCGAGCGGTGCGCAGGACCAGCAAAGCGGCGGCGGGCTGGGCGGAATTCTCGGCTCGGTGCTGGGATCGGTGCTCGGCGTCCAGTCGCGAGGTAGCGGCGGGATGGGCGGCATGCTCGGCGGGGTGCTCGGCTCGATGCTGGGCGCCGGGAAGACCCGCGGCGGCGGCAACGCGCTCGACGACATCCTCGGCCAGCTCGGCCGCTGATGAACAGCGGCACCGTCCTCTCGATCCTGATGTTGGCGGCCATCGCAATGCTGCTGGGCGCGGTCTACCTGTGGCGCAGCCGGGGCGTCTCAAAGCAGGTCTGGCTAATGCTGGGCCTGGCAATCGTGCTGATTGCCAACGTCGCGATCTGGGTGGTGCCGTCGCAAAACGGCACCGCGCCAGTGCAGCAGGAATTGAAGTAACCCTCGCAATGACGAGAATTCTTACCTTATCGGACAATCCGGCGAAAGCCGCATGTCGAGGTAATTGTCGACCGAGCCCATCAGGTCGCCCATCTCGTTTTCGAAGAAGTGGTTCGCGCGCGGAATTTCTTCGTGATGGATCGTGATGTGGCGCTGGGTGCGCAGCTTGTCGACCAGCTTCTGGACCGAATTCGGGGTCACTACGGTATCGGCGACGCCCTGGATGATGATCCCGCTTGCCGGGCAGGGCGCGAGGAAGCTGAAATCGTACATGTTCGCAGGCGGGGCGATCGAGATGAACCCGCGAATTTCCGGGCGGCGCATCAGGAGCTGCATCCCGATCAGCGCGCCGAAGCTCGCCCCTGCAACCCAGGTGGTCGAAGCTTCGGGGTGGATCGACTGGACCCAGTCGAGCGCCGCAGCGGCATCGGACAATTCGCCGATCCCGTTGTCGAAGCTGCCCTGGCTGCGGCCCACGCCGCGGAAGTTGAAGCGCAGCGTCGCAAACCCGCGCGCCTGGAAGGTCTTGTAGAGCGCCATGGTGATGCGCTCGTTCATCGTGCCGCCGGCCTGCGGGTGCGGGTGGAGGATCATCGCAACCGGTGCGCGCGGGCGCGAAGCGGGCTGGAAACGGCCTTCGAGGCGACCTTCGGGACCGGGAAAGATGACTGATGGCATTGGCTCAAGACCTGTTCTGGCTGGCCCATGGCGCGGCTTGCCGAGAATTCTCGGATGCCGGACCGCTTTGGACTAGGATCGGGAAGCAGGCGCTATATAGAAACGAAGCCCCGAAAAGCAACGATTGCGAACATGGCCGCCCAATTCATCTATCTTGACCACCAGGCGACCACGCCGCTCGCGCCGCAAGCGCGCGAGGCGATGCTGCCGTGGCTGGGCGGGCCGGATGAGATGGGGTTCGCCAATCCGCATTCGATGCACAAGGCCGGGCGCGCGGCGGCGGCGGCGGTCGAGGTGGCGCGCGAGCAGGTTGCCGCGCTGCTGCCCAAGGGCGGGCGCGTGGTGTTTACCAGCGGCGCGACCGAGGCGCTCAACCAGGCGATCCGCGCGGTGGATCGCGGGCCGATTGCCTATTCGGCGATCGAGCATTCGGCGGTGGTAAATGCGGCGCTGGCGAGCGGAGCCCCGACGCAGGAGCTACCGGTCAGCGGGCAAGGCCTGGTCGATCCCGAAGTGGCGTTCGCCGAGGGCACCGGCCTGGTCGCGGTGATGCAGGTCAACAACGAGATCGGGACGATCCAGCCGGTTGATCGCTTGGCCGAGCGTGCTCATGAAATCGGCGCGTTGTTCCTGTGCGATGCGGTGCAAGGCGCCGGCAAGCTCGCGCCGCCCGAACATGCCGACATGATCGCGATCACCGCGCACAAACTTTACGGCCCCAAGGGGATCGGCGCCCTGTGGGTGCGTGACGGGGTGGCGATTGCTTCGCTGATCGAGGGCGGCGGGCAGGAAGGTGGCCTCCGTTCGGGCACGCTCAGCCCCGCGCTGTGCGCCGGGTTCGGGGCAGCAGCGGCGCTGGCGCAGACGCGGATGGATACCGATTTCCAGCACCTTGCCGGACTGGCGGCGCTCGCCCGCTCGATCCTGTCGCGCTGGACGCTCAACGGCAGCGAGACCGCACGTTGGCCCGGCAACCTGAACCTGCGGCTTGAAGGTCTGAACTTCCCGCGCCTGCTCAGCGATTGCCGCAGCATCGCGATCTCGGCGGGCTCGGCCTGCGGCAGCGGCACCGGTGCACCCAGCCGGGTGCTCAGCGCGATCGGGCTTGAGCCGCATGAGGCGCGGAATTCGATCCGCATCGGGTTCGGGCGTTACACCACGCGCGAGGAGGTCGAGATTGCCTGCCACGCGATCGATGCCGCGGCCCGCGCGCAGGGGGTGTGATGGTCACGGTTACCTTCATCACCGCGAACGAGGAGCGGGTCACCGCGCAAGCACCCGAGGGCGACAACCTGCTGCGCCTGGGCCAAGCCGCAGGCATGCCGCTCGAAGGCACCTGCGAGGGCCAGATGGCCTGTTCGACCTGCCACGTGATCGTGGCGCGCGAATGGTTCGAAAAATTGCCCCGCGCCAGCGAGGACGAAGAAGACCTCCTCGACCTTGCCGCCGGGGTGCGCCCGACCAGCCGGCTTTCGTGCCAGATCGAACTGACCGCCGAACTCGACGGGATCGAAGTGCGTATCCCGGGCGACAGCCACGACATGCGGCGGCGCTGAACACCGCCGCACGCCGCGCCTATTCAGGCAAGTGCGTCGATCAACGCCTTGGAAAACGCGGGAATATCATCAGGCTTGCGGCTGGTGATGAGGTTGCCGTCGATTGCCACCTCCTGATCGACCACATTGGCGCCCGCATTGGTGAGGTCGGTGCGCACCGAGGGCCACGAGGTGACGGTGCGGCCATCGACCACATCGGCCTCGACCAGCAGCCACGGACCGTGGCAGATCGCGGCGATCGGCTTTCCGGCATCGTTGAAGTCTTCGACCAGGTCGATCGCGGCTTCGTCCATGCGCAGGATATCGGGGTTCATCTGGCCGCCCGGGAGCAGCAGCGCATCGAAATCGCTCTCGTTCATGTCGGCGATCAGGGCATCGACCGGCACGCTCTCGCCCCAGTTCTTGTCTTTCCAGCCCTTGATCTCGCCGGATTGCGAGCTGGCGACCACTGTCTCGAAGCCAGCCGCTTCGAGCGCGGCCTTGGGGCCCATCAGTTCGGATTGCTCGAAGCCATCGGTGGCCATGATGAGGATGCGTTTGGTCATATCGGGAAGCTCCGGTTCTGATTGGGGGATCGTTCACCAAACGAACGGCGGAAAAACCCGTTCCGGCCTTCCGCCTCGCATAGGCGGTTGCTAGAGCGCGCCCAGCATGACCACCGACACCACTGAACCAGATCCCTTCGATCCGATCGTCGACGCGCCGTTCGATAGTGCGCTTTCCGAACGCTACCTGATCTATGCCCTCTCGACGATCACCGCGCGCTCGCTGCCCGATCTGCGCGATGGGCTGAAACCGGTTCACCGCCGCCTGCTCTGGGCGATGCGGCAGTTGAAGCTCAATCCCAACGATGCGTTCAAGAAATCGGCGCGCGTGGTCGGCGACGTGATCGGCAAATACCACCCGCACGGCGACCAGTCGGTCTACGATGCGATGGTCCGGCTCGCGCAGCCGTTCTCGCTGCGTTACCCGCTGGTCGAAGGGCAGGGCAACTTCGGCAATATCGACGGCGATAACGCCGCCGCCTACCGCTACACCGAAGCCCGGCTGACCAAGACCGCGATCCAGCTGATGGCGGGCTTGGACGAAGGCACGGTCAACTTCATCCCGACTTACAACGGCGAGGAGGAAGAGCCCGAGATCTTCCCCGGCATTTTCCCCAACCTGCTCGCCAATGGCTCGAGCGGGATTGCGGTGGGCATGGCGACGAACATCCCCAGCCACAACGTGGCCGAGGTGATCGACGCCGCGCTGCTGCTGATCGACAACCCGACCGCCGAACATGCCGAGCTGATGCAGCACTTCCAGGGACCGGATTTCGCCACCGGCGGGGTGGTGGTCGATAGTCCGGCTTCGCTCAGCCACGCTTACGAGACCGGGCGCGGCGCGATCCGGGTGCGCGGGCGCTTCTCCACCGGGCGTGAGGCCGATGGCTCATGGGAAACCAGCGGGATCGAAAAGCTCCCCGGCGGCCAATGGCAGCTGGTGATCAGCGAGATCCCCTACATGCTCGCCAAGGGCAAGCTGATCGAACAGGTCGCGCAGTTGATCGCCGACAAGAAGCTGCCGATCCTCGAAGACATTCGCGACGAGAGCGACGAGGCTATCCGGCTGGTGTTCGTGCCCAAAAGCCGCAACGTCGATCCCGACCTGCTCAAGCAGAGCCTGTTCAAGCTGACCGATCTCGAAACCCGGTTCAGCCTCAATTTGAACGTACTCGATGAAACCCGCACTCCGGGCGTGCTAAGCCTCAAGCTGCTGCTGCAGGAATGGCTCAAGAGCCAGATCGACATCCTGATCCGCCGCAGTCAGCACCGGCTGGACAAGATCGCGGCGCGGCTGGAACTGCTCGAAGGCTATATCATCGCCTTCCTCAACCTTGACCGGGTGATCGCCATCATCCGCGCTGAGGACGAGCCCAAGCCGGTGCTGATGGCCGAATTCCAGCTCACGGACCGCCAGGC
>JANOAD010000187.1:0-6376 GCA_031410955.1 Novosphingobium sp.
GCGGCGAAGCATGGCGTCGTCGGTCTCACGAAGGTCACCGCTCTCGAAGGGGCGGAACACAACGTCACCGCCAATGCGATTTGCCCGGGCTATGTGTGGACGCCACTCGTCGAGAAGCAGATCGAAGACCAAGCGAAAGCGCACAACATTTCGCGCGATCAAGTGATCCGCGACGTGCTGCTCGTCAATCAGCCGAACAAGAAGTTTGCGACCGTCGAGGAGATGGGCGCACTCGCCGCATTCCTTGCCAGCGACATGGCCGCATCGATCACGGGAACGGCATTGCCGGTTGATGGCGGCTGGACCGCACACTGAACCTCATGCCGGCCCGCGCGTGCTTGAGCACATGGTCGACGTTGTGATGAGTTTCGAGGGTGAGCGCAGCCACCAGTATCGGATTCTCCGCTCGATCAAGAACCGCTTCGGACCCGTAGACGAGATCGGGGTCTTTGCGATGGAGGGGGCAGGGCTGACCGAGGTTGGCAACCCCTCGCTACTGTTCCTGTCAGGCCGCGAACAGTCGGTGCCGGGCAGCGCGGTATTCCCGGCGATCGAGGGGACGCGGCCGGTGTTGGTTGAAATTCAGGCGCTGATTGTCCGTCTCGCCAGCGGCGCAACCCCGCGCCGTGCGGTGGTCGGGTGGGACAGCGGACGTCTCGCGATGTTGCTCGCGGTCCTCGAAGCGCGCTGCGGGCTCAACTTCTCCTCGGCTGAAGTCTATCTGAACGTCGCAGGTGGTTACCGGCTCGCCGATCCGGCGGCGGACCTTGCGGTGGCTGCTGCGCTCATATCAGCACTGGCCGACAAGCCGCTCGGTGCTGACGCGGTGTGGTTCGGCGAAGTGTCGCTGGCGGGAGAAATCCGCCCGGTTGCGCACGGCGGGATCCGGCTGCGCGAAGCAGCCAAGCTGGGCTTCGCGAGCGCTTATGGCCCCGCCGATCTGCCTGGGGCCAAGGGGCCGGGGCGCTATGCAGGGTTAACCTTGCTGCCAAATCTCGTTGACCGGATTATGGGCGGCGCATAGGTTCGCCGCCGATATGACCGGCTTCGATATTGCAGTCCTGATCCTGGTGGGCCTTGGCGCCATCACCGGCTTCATGCGCGGTTTCGTGCAGGAAGTTTTCGCGCTTGCGGCATGGGTGCTCGCGCTGGTCGCGATACACAACCTTCATACGCCGCTCAGCGCTGCGTTGATGCAGTACGTCGGAACCGAAAGCGGTGCTTCGGTGCTGGCCTTCGCAATCCTGCTGCTGGTCCCCTATGCCATCGTGAAACTGTTGTCCGACCGGCTCGGGACGGCCAGTCGCAATTCGGTGCTTGGCCCGATCGACCGCGTGATCGGTTTCGGTTTCGGCGCGATCAAGGGCATCGTCATCACGGTGATGGCTTTCTCGGTGCTGGTTCTGGGTTACGACACCATTTGGGGGGCGGGCGGCAGGCCACAGTGGATTACCCAATCCCGGGCCTATCCGTTGGTCAATTCGGCCAGCGAAGCGCTGGTCAAGATGATTGGCGAGCGCCGCCGCGAAGCGGTAGAGGCTGCTGCGCGCGATGAGGCCCGGAAGAAGGCCACCGATGCCCTGACCGGCAAGTGAATTCCGCCAAGCTGTACAATGCCGAACTGCTCGGACTGGCGACGGCGCTGGCCGACTTCCCGCTTAACGAGGATCTGCAATTCCGCGGCACAGCACGGTCGCCAACGTGTGGCAGTGTCGTCGAAGTTGGGCTCAAGCTCGATGAGCTGGGAGCGATCGCGCGCGTCGGGATCAGGGCGCAGGCCTGTGCCGTCGGTCAGGCGACAGCGACAATTTTTGCGTCAGAGGCAGGAGGCAGGCAGTCCGCGGACCTCAACCAGGCGCTAAGCGCCATTGAACAATGGCTGGCAGGCGGCGATTTGCCCGCCTGGCCGGGGTTAGAAGCAATTGCCGCCGCGCGCGACTATCCGGCGCGGCATGGGGCGATCCTCTTGCCGTGGCGGGCTGCGCTTGTCGCCTTGGCGGCGCACGGCTAGGGATGCGCTGCACTTCGGGGAGGCACGACGAATGACCACACCAGCAATGACCGCGCCAGGCGAGCCGAGCGCGGCCGAGATGCGACTGGTGATCCTCGCCTCGTCAGCCGGAACGATCTTCGAATGGTTCGATTTCTTCATCTACGGGACGCTCGCGGCGCTGATCGGCAAGGCGTTTTTCCCGGCCGATAACGTGACGCTGCAATTGCTCCTGGTCTGGGCGGGGTTCGCAGTGGGCTTTGGATTTCGGCCGCTCGGCGCCGTGCTGTTCGGGTTTCTGGGTGACAGGCTGGGGCGCAAGTACACCTTCCTCGTCACGGTCACGCTCATGGGCATTGCCACTGCCGGGGTCGGCCTGGTGCCAAGCGCCTCGAGCATCGGCCTGGCCGCACCAGTTATCGTAATCTTTCTGCGGATTCTGCAAGGCCTCGCCCTAGGCGGCGAATATGGGGGTGCAGCGATCTATGTTGCGGAGCATTCTCCGGCAAACCGCCGCGGCTGGTACACCAGCTTCATCCAGGCGAGCGTGGTGGGCGGGTTTGTGCTGAGCGTCATGGTGGTGCTCGCCTGCCGCACATTCATTCCTCCCGCTGCATTCGATGCCTGGGGCTGGCGCGTGCCCTTCCTGCTCTCACTGATCCTGCTGGCGATCAGCCTGTGGATGCGGCTCAAGCTTTCCGAAAGCCCGGTGTTTCAGGCGATGAAGGCCGCCGGCGAGACATCGGGCAACCCGTTTGTCGAAAGCTTCACTTACCCGGGCAATGCCAAGCGCATCTTTGTCGCGCTGTTCGGTGTCGCGGTTGGCCTGACCCTGATCTGGTACACGGCCTTCTTCTCCAGCCTGTCCTTCCTCAAGGGTGCGATGCGGCTGGAAGGTTCGCGTGCCGAGATCCTGGTCGGGATCGGCGGCCTCATTTCGATGAGTTTTTACCTGGTTTGGGGCAAGATTTCGGACCGGATCGGGCGCAAGAAGCCGATCATCTGGGCCAATCTGCTGATCCTGGTGCTGCTGTTCCCGATTTTCTGGGGGCTTGGCGCGCTGGCCAATCCGGGGCTCGCTGCGGCGGCAAAGTCTGCCCCGGTTGTCGTGTCCGGATCCGATTGCAGCTACGATCCGTTTTCGGGCAAACAGAGCACCCAATGCGGCAAGCTGCTCGAGGACCTGACCGCCAGCGGGGTGCCGTACACCTTGCTGAGCGCGCCGGACCTGGCGGTCACCGTGGGCGGTGCGCCACTGGCGCTGGATGGCTATCCGTGGGCCGACGGCAAGGCGCGCAAGGCGCAGCTCCAGGCGCAACTCGGCACATCAGGTTATGACTTTACTCCGGTGAAGCCCTCGCTCGGTGCATCGCTGCTGATTATCGTGCTGCTCTGCGCACTGGGTATGCTGTCGGCGATGAATTACGGGCCCGTCGCTGCCTTGCTGACCGAAATGTTCCCGCCGCGGATCCGCTACAGCTCGATGTCGATCCCCTACCATTTGGGGGCAGGCTATTTCGGCGGGTTCCTGCCGCTGATAGCCGCATACATCGTGGCCAAATCGGGCAATCTCTATGCCGGTCTGTGGTACACTTGGGTGTTCACTGCAGTCGCGTTGGTCGTCGCCTGGTGGGGCTTGCCCGACGGACCGCCGCGCGAATTTTCTGACGATGCAGCCTGAGGTTCCCGATTATCCGCTGCGCCTGATAATCGATCGCGACGCATTGCTCGGTAACTGGCGCACGCTCGACCGGCTGTCTGGCAGCGCGACTGCCGGAGCGGCAGTAAAGGCCGACGCCTATGGGCTGGGCGCGCGGCGGGTCGTTCCGTGGCTGTGGGAGGCTGGCTGCCGGACCTTCTACGTTGCCCACTGGGCCGAAGCGGCTGAGCTCATCCCTCTTATCCCTGCGGTCAACTTGACGGTCTTGCACGGGCCGATGGATGATCGCGATGCCGCCTTCGCCAAGGCTAGCGGTGTACGGCCGGTGATCAACTCGCTCCACCAGGCGCGACTGTGGCGCGATGCAGGTGGCGGGCTTTGCGACCTAATGGTGGATACCGGAATCAACCGCGTCGGGCTTGCCATGGCGGATCTCGGCGATCCGCTGGTCGCCGCGCTCGAGGTCGATACACTCCATTCGCATCTGGCTTCGGCGGACGAGGATTCGTCGTTCAACAATCTGCAACGCAAGCGCTGGCTGGAAGCCCGCAGCCAGGTTGCGCATCACCGTGCGGCAATCGCCAACAGCGCAGGCATTGCGCTGGGCGCTGGCTTCCACGGTGACGTTACCCGTCCCGGACTATCGCTTTACGGCGGGGTACCGGTTGCCGCGCTTGCGGGCCTAATCCGCCAGGTTGCTATTCCCCAGGCCCGGTTGATCCAGCGCCGCACCCTGCGGGCTGGAGACACAGTCGGCTACAGTGCAACCTTTACCGCTGCCGGCCCGCTGGACATCGGTGTGGTGAGCCTTGGTTATGCCGATGGCTATCTGCGTTGCTGGTCAGGCGTGGGGGTCATGGCTGCGGATGGAGCACGCTTACCAGTGCTGGGCCGTGTTTCGATGGACATGACGGCGATCGATCTCAGTGCCGCGCCGGACCTTGGGGAAGGGGATTGGGTCAGTCTGGAGTATGCGCTGCCGGAAGCTTCGGCGGTGAGCGGCCTGTCCCAATATGAACTGCTCACCTCGCTGGGCCGCCGATTCCAGCGGTAATGCTGCGCAGCATGCTTTTGTTGCATTGCAGTTGCTGCAGGTGCTAACGCTACGGCAACCGCACTCTGCATGATCGGATTCCCGCGATGAGCGACACAACCGCCGAAACGGTAATCATCAAGAAGTACGCCAACCGGCGGCTCTACAATACCAAAAGCTCCAGCTACATCACGCTCGACCATCTCGCCAAGATGACCCGCGAAGGCGTGGATTTCAAAGTGCTCGACGCCAAGACTGGGGCGGACATCACCCATTCGATCCTCACTCAGATCATCATGGATGAGGAGAGTGCGGGAGGCGAGCAGATGCTGCCGGTGAATTTCCTGCGCCAGCTGATCGGGATGTACGGCAATTCGATGCAGGGGCTGGTGCCGCATTACCTCGAAGCTTCGATGGACAATTTCCGCACCAACCAGGCCAAACTGCGCGAAGCTTTCGAAGCGAGTATCGAGGCCAATCCGCTCGCCAAGCTGGCGCAGCAGAACCTGGCGATGTTCAAAGCAGCCGCGTCGGCCTTTGTGCCCGCCCTTGCCGACACCAAACCTGCAGCAACGTCGGGCAAGGATCAGTCGGCCGAGATCGCCGTGCTGCGCGAGCAGATGGCCGCGATGCAGGCAAAGCTCGACAAGCTCGACAAGTAATTGCCGGTGAGCGTTTGAACCGGCCGGCATAAGCCGCTAACGAGCGGCGCATGTCTCAGCCCCCGAACTTCAAGCACGCGCTTTCCGTAACCCGTTCCGCCGACTTCGCCGCCTGGTACCAGGAGGTGATCGCCGAGGCTGAAATGGCCGAAGAATCGGGGGTGCGCGGCTGCATGGTGATCCGGCCATGGGGCTACGGCATCTGGGAGCGCATCCAGAAGCTGATGGATGCTCGGATCAAGGCGGCCGGGGTGGAGAACTGCTACTTCCCCCTGCTCATTCCGTTGAGCTACTTCGCCAAGGAAGCCGAACACGTCGACGGGTTCGCCAAGGAAATGGCGGTGGTTACGCATCACCGCCTGATCGCCGACGGCAAGGGCGGTCTGGTGCCCGACCCCGAGGCCAAGCTTGAAGAGCCACTGATCGTCCGACCGACTTCGGAGACTGTCATCGGCCAGGCGATGGCGCGCTGGATCCAGTCTTGGCGCGATCTGCCGCTGCTCACCAACCAGTGGGCCAACGTGGTGCGCTGGGAAATGCGCACCCGGATGTTCCTGCGCACCAGCGAGTTTCTCTGGCAGGAAGGCCACACCGCGCACGCCGACAAGGCGGATGCCATGGCCGAGACTTTGCGCGCGCTCGAAATGTACCGCGCCCACGCCGAAGAAGACCTCGCGATACCGGTGATCGCGGGTGAAAAGCCAGCCAACGAGCGCTTCCCCGGCGCGGTTGCGACCTTCAGCATCGAGGCGATGATGCAGGACGGCAAGGCGCTGCAAGCCGGCACCTCGCACTTCCTGGGCACCAATTTCGCGCATGCGCAGAACATCAGGTTCCAAAGCGCGGACGGCGGGCTGGAATACGCCAACACGACCAGCTGGGGCGTGTCGACGCGGATGATCGGCGGGGTCATCATGGTCCACGGCGACGACGACGGCCTGCGCGTGCCGCCGATGATCGCGCCGTGGCAGGTGGTCATCGTGCCGATGCTGCGCGACGTCCCCGAGGACGCGGCGATCGTCGACTATTGC
>JANOAD010000188.1:0-23763 GCA_031410955.1 Novosphingobium sp.
ACCTCGAACCGGCAGGCCGCGGTCAAGGTGATCGCCCCGGAGTGCCAGCTGGTGCTGGTGATCGGCGCGCCCAACAGTTCAAACTCGGTGCGGCTGGTCGAAGTGGCCGAGCGCTGCGGGGCTCAGGCCCGGCTGGTCCAGCGCGGCGATGAGATCGAGCCCGGCTGGCTGGACGGGGTCGAGGCCTTGGGTCTCACCGCAGGAGCGTCTGCGCCCGAGGAGCTGATCCAGGAAGTGATCGCCCGCATCGGCGAGCTGCGCGAGGTTACGGTCGAACAGGTCGTCACCGCCGAGGAAAAGATGGTGTTCAAGCTGCCCAAGCAACTTGCCGACTGATGGCAGTCTATACGCAGCTTGGCGCCGAAGCGCTCGCCGCGCTGATCGCCGAGTTCGACGTTGGCGAATTGCGCATGGCCAAGGGCATCGCCGAGGGCGTGTCGAACAGCAACTGGCTGATCGAAACCAGCGGTAAGAGCAGCGCAGGCGCCCGGTTCATCCTGACGATGTACGAATTCCGGATCGAGCTGGACGACCTTCCCTTCTTCCTCTCGCTGCTCGATCATCTGGCGGCCAAGGGTTGCCCGGTCCCGCGCACGATCCATGACCGCTCCGGCGCCCTCTACCGCAGGATTGGCGACAAGGCGGTGGCCTTGATCGAATTCCTGCCCGGCGTTTCGGTGAGTGTTCCCACGACCGCTCAGGCCCGTGCGGTCGGCAGCGCGCTGGCGCAGATACATCTTGCGGCTGCGGATTTCGCCGGGACCCGCGCCAACGGGATGGACCTTGCCGAATGGCAGCGGCTGGCGACGGAATGCGGCGCCGACGGGCTTCGTTCGATCGATCCGGCGCTTGCCGACGTGGTTGCGCGCGAACTGCCGCTGCTCACCGAGCAATGGCCGCAGGACCTGCCGCGCGGGGTAATTCACGCCGACCTGTTCACCGACAATGTCCTGATGCTGGGAGCCAAGGTAACCGGGCTGATCGACTTCTATTTCGCCTGCACCGATCTCATCGCTTACGATGTCGCGGTTACGCATGCCGCGTGGTGCTTCGACAGTGACGGGCGCAAGTTCGCGCCCGAACTGTCTGCAGCGCTGCTCGCCGGGTACGAAAACGTGCGGCCGTTGAGCGATGCCGAACGCGCGGCCCTGCCAGTACTGGCACGCGGGGCGGCACTGCGCTTCACGATGAGCCGCGCTTACGACTGGCTCAACACCCCGCCCGGTGCGATGGTGGTGAAAAAGGATCCGCTGGCCTTTGCGCGGCGGCTGGAATTTTACGCCGATCCGGCGAACGCGGGAATTTTCGCAAATCCATGAAGAAAATAGAGATTTTTACCGACGGGGCCTGCAAAGGTAACCCCGGCCCAGGCGGGTGGGGCGCGGTGCTGCGCATGGGCAACGCCGAGAAGGAACTGTCCGGACACGATCCCGCGACCACTAACAACCGGATGGAAATGACCGGGGTGATCGAGGCGCTGCGCGCGCTCAAGAACCCGTGCGATGTCGCGCTGCATACCGACAGCCGCTATGTGATCGACGGGATCACCAAGTGGATTTTCGGCTGGCAGAAGAACGGCTGGAAAAACGCCGCAAAGAAGCCGGTGCTCAACGCCGACCTGTGGCGCGCGCTGCTTGAGGCCAAGGGCCAGCACCGGATCACCTGGATCTGGGTGAAGGGCCATGATGGCCACCCGGAGAACGAGCGCGCTGACCGTCTGGCCAGCGACGCTGCGCTCCGCGGACCTGTTTAGCTGTTGTCTTCGACCTCAGCGTCGGGGCCGTTCTTCTTGATCGAATCGATCGCGTTCTGCGCCGAAGCCTTGCTTGAATAGCCTTCGGTCGAGAACATCACTTCCGAATTGTGCTTGAAGCGGACGCGGAATTCCCCGGCCTTGTCCTTGTAGATTTCGAATTTGTGCGCCATTGGACCCTCCCAAGTTGGAAGCCACAATCTAGCGCGCTGCAATCGATTCGCTAGTGAACAAAGCGCAATGGACTGTAGGGCGCCGGATCGATTGCACCGGCTGGCTCATCCAGCAACAGGCCCACAGCCAGCTCGGCCGCCGCCGGCGCGGTCTGGATACCGAAACCGCCCTGCCCGGCAAACCAGAAGAATTGCGGATCGGCCGCGTCGAAGCCGTAAACCGGCAGCCGATCGGGGGCGAAGCTGCGCAACCCGGCCCACTTGTGCTCAACCGCGGCGATCGGCCAGTCGATCACCTGTTCGAACCGGTCAATCGCAGTGGCGACATCGATCTCCTCGGGCGCGGCGTCGCACGGCGAGCTTGGCACCTCGTCGTGCGGACTGATCCACAGCTTGCCGCTTTCCGGTTTGAAATAGAAACTGCCGTCGTGGCCCATCACCAGCGGCAGGTCGCTTGGCACCGGGTTGCCCATGCGCAGCTGGACCACCGTGCGGCGCAACGGTTTGATACCAAGCGGGGCAAGGCCGGCGCGCTCTGCAACGACATCCGCCCAGGCCCCGGCAGCATTGATCAGCACCCGCGCCTCAGCGCTGCGCCCATCGGCCATGGTCAGAGTCCAGCCATCGCCCTGCCGCGTGGCCGAAGCCAGTTCGGCGCGGAGACACAGCTCGGCCCCGCTGCGCCGCGCCTCGGCAAGGTAGAGCTGGTGAAGCCCGGCCACGTCGATATCGCGACAATCGGGTTCGTAGGCGCCGCAAGTCCATTCGGGCTTGATCCCCGGCAAGCGTGCTTCGAGATCGGAGCGGCTCAGCCACTCGACCCGCACCCCCAGCGCCTCGAATGTCGTCGCGAATTCCTCGAGCCCTTCGGCCTCATTGGCGCGAGCGAGGGTCAAGCCGCCGCGGTCGGCAAGCAAGCCATGCTGCTCAAGGAAATCGAATGAGGCGGTGGTGAGAGGCTGGACCAGCGGACCGCCGTAGCTTTCGGTCCAGAATGCGGCAGAGCGGCCCGTCGCGTGGTAACCGGCGCGCTCCTCGGCCTCGAGCAGCAGCACCGAGCCGCGATCTGCCAGCCCCGCGGCGAGCGATGTCCCGGCGATCCCGGCACCGACAATCGCGAAATCGTACATCGCTCAGCCCGCCGCGATCCGTGCCAGGAAAGCGTCGCAGGCGGCCAGCGCCCGATCCCGAACCGGATCGGCCTCGCGCAGCACTTCGTGGTGAGCCTCGACCCCGAAGTGGAGGAGCTCGCAGTCGCGCAGCCGGGTCGCAGCCTTGGCAATTGCCTTCCACGCGACCAGCTTGTCGGTGTCTGTCCCAAACATCAGCGCCGGAACCTCAACGCGTTCCAGCACCCCGGCTGACCCGAGCAGCCGCATCGAGGCATAGCCGCGTTCGACCCAGCCCCAACTGCCCGGGCCCATTACCAACTCGGGACGCTGCTCGCGCCACCATAGCTCGTCCGAATAGCGGTCAGCGTCATGCGTCAGCAAATGCGCGCGTGCGGCAGGCAGTTCACCCGGCTTTTCGCTCCACTTCCACGCCGGCCGACGCGGATCGCCGAGCGCTTTCATGAGCCTTGCCGCCAGGTGCATGACCGCTTCGGGCAGCACGCTGGAGGTGAAGCCGAGCATCGGCGCGGACAGCATCAAGCCGTCGGGATCGACTTGCCCCTCGGCAACCGCGCGCAGCGCAAGGTGCCCGCCCATCGAATGACCGGCAAGAAAGTGCGGCCCCGGCATTTCCGCTTTCCAGCTGCGCCACAGGTGAGCGAGATCCTCAACCCAGGTCGCGAAATCGTCGATATGCCCGGTGACCGCGTCGTTACCCAGCCGGCCCGAGCCCGCCTGCCCGCGCCAGTCGCTCGCGGTAACCCGCCAGCCGAGCGCAGCCCAGTGGGCCAGCGTTTCAAGATATTTTTCGTAGAAGTCCCCGCGACCCGGCAAGAACAGGATCGAGCCCTTGGCCGCACCCGCCGGGGCCGGCCAGTCGATCCGTCGCACTGGGTGACCATCCGCGGTGGCCCAGTGGCTTTCGCGCACATCCGTCGGGATAACGCGGCGCGAGGCGGCTGGCTGTGGTGCTGAACTCATTTGGCTAATTTCAGCCTCTTGGCACTGGTTACTTTTTGGTAAGTCCTGCACCTTACACATGCCCTCAGGGACCAGGGGGCACCAATGCCGGACTTCGAGTTTCGTTACCTATTGCTGGGTGCATTGGCAATCGCGCTGCTGGTCGCTGCGTTCACCGATATTCGCCGCCGCCAGATCGATAACTGGCTGAACGGTGCCATCGCCGCGACCGCACCGGTCTATTGGTGGGCCAGTGGCCTGGCGCTGTGGCCGGACGTCGCCTGGCAGGTCGGGGTGGCGCTCGTCACGCTGGCCGTGCTCGCGGTGCTGTTCGCAATGCGCGCCATGGGCGGAGGCGACGTCAAGTTGCTGACCGCGCTGGCGCTGTGGATCCAGCCGCTGTGGTTCGTCCGCCTGCTGATCGGCATGGCGCTGATCGGCGGGGTGCTGACGATCGTTCTGGGCGCCTGGCACGTCATCCGCCGCCGCCGCGAACGACTGGCTGTTCCCTATGGCGTCGCGATTTCAAGCGCCGCGCTGTGGGTGCTCGCACTGCAATTCGTACCCGCCTTTGCCGGCACCGCCTTGACGGGCGGAGCGGGGTGAACCGGATTTTAACCAGTTTGCCCGATTAAGCACATACGTTTTTCGGGATTTTCTAGGGGGCTTGTTTAGCCATGGATAAAAAGAAGCTGATGCTGCTGCTTGGCGCGCTGGTCATTGCGATCGGTACCGCCATGGCTGCTCGGAGCCTGTTCATCGGAGCCAGCGCTCCCAAGGCAGAGGCCGCCCAGGTCCCCAAGGGTCCGAAGGTGCTGGTTGCCCAGCGCGCCCTTCCGGTTGGTACGATCATCACCGCCGATTCGGTGGCGTTCCAGCTCTGGCCCAAGGAAATGGTCCAGGACGCATACTTCATCGACGGCGAAGCCGACATGAACAAGCTGCTCGGCACCGTCGTGCGTTATCCGATCACCGCCGGCCAGCCGGTCACGCAGGGCGGCCTCGTCGCCCCGGGTGACCGCGGCTTCCTCGCGGCGGCGCTTGGTGCCGGCATGCGCGCCGTGACCATCCCGGTGTCGGCCAAGACCGGCGTCGGCGGCTTCGTCTTCCCGGGTGACCACGTTGACCTCATGCTGACGCAGACGGTTTCGGCATCCGATACCGGCCAGCCGCTCAAGGCTACCGAAACCTTCCTGCGCAATGTCCGCGTCCTCGCCACCGACCAGTCGACCGAAACCACGGTTGAAGAAGGCAAGACCGTGGTCCGCGCCTTCCGCACCGTGACGCTCGAAGTCACGCCGAAGATCGCGGAGAAAATCTCGGTCGCCCAGACCATCGGGACGCTCAGCCTGTCGCTGCGCAGCCTGGCCGACAATCAGGGCGAGCTTGACCAGGCTATTGCCAGTGGATCGGTCAAGGTTCCGGCCGGGGCGACCAAAGACCAGGAAGCCAAGTTCCTGTCCGACGCGATGAACCGTCCGGTTGATGGCGGCACCACCTTCGTCACCGGCGGCGACGTGTCGCGCTTCCAGCGCCGCAGCGCTCCCAATCCGGAGCCCAAGCCGCAGCCGTCGCTGTCGTCCTATTATAGCCGCCCGAACCCCATGCCGTCATATTCGCGGGCTGGCTCTGGCGCAGCGACCTCGGTCAGCGTCCGGTCGGGCAGCGTGGTCCGCGTGACCCGTGGCAAGACCACCACCGCCGAACCGGTCGGGGGGAACTGACATGACCTTGAATGCTCATTCCGCCCAGACCGGTGCGAAGAAAGGCCCTGCGATGAAACGCCTAGCCATTACTCTCCTCTCGGCTGCCTGTGCGGTCGTTCCGCTCGGCCTCATCTCGAACTCGGCCGCAAGTGCCCAGTCGGTAAGCCGTCCGGCCAACGACCTGTTGCTCTCCATCGGCCGCGGCCAGCTGGTTTCCGTTCCGGGCACGATGGCCGACGTGTTCGTGGCCGACGACAAAGTGGCCGACGTCCAGGTCAAGTCGCCGCACCAGCTTTACGTCTTCGGCAAGGCCGGCGGCGAGACCACAATCTACGCCAGCAACTCGGCCGGCGACGTGATCTGGTCGGCCAACGTCCGCGTCGGTTCGAACATCGATAGCGTCGATCAGATGATGCACATGGCGATGCCCGATGCCAAGATTTCGGTCTCCACTATGGGCACCAACACCTTCCTGCTGACCGGCACCGTTGCGGCGCCGGAAGATGCGGCTGAAGCCCAGCGCCTGGTCCAGGCCTTCGTCGGCAAGGATGCCAACGTCATCACCCGGCTCAAGCTGGCGACGCCGCTGCAGGTCAACCTGCATGTCAAGTTCGCCGAGGTCAGCCGCTCGCTGATCCGCGACATCGGAACCAACCTGACCAGCATCGACGGCAGCAGCGGTTTCCAGTTCGGCATCGGCCAGGGGAGCACCGGAACGATCTTTCGTCCCGGCTCGGCAACCGGTGTTGGTAACAAGCCATCGGTCTATATTCCCGACATCAACAACCCCGGAAAATTCGTCCAGGTCCCCGGCACCGACGTCGCCGCGACTGCGGTCGGCACCACCCTGGGCTTTGCCGGCAAGCTGGCCGGGCTCGACCTCTTGGGTGCACTCAACCTTGGCGAACAGGTCGGCCTGGTTTCGACCTTGTCGGAACCCAACCTGACTGCCCTGTCGGGCGAAACCGCAGATTTCCTGGCGGGCGGTGAATATCCGATCCCGATCAGCCAGGGCCTCGGCACCACCTCGATCGAATACAAGCGTTTCGGGGTCAGCTTGTCCTACACTCCGACGGTGCTTTCGAACGGCCGGATCTCGATGCGCGTGCGCCCCGAGGTGTCCGAGTTGTCGAGCCAGGGCGCGGTGACCATCAATGGCTTCCAGGTGCCGGCGCTGACCGTGCGCCGCGCGGAAACCACGGTCGAGTTGGGCTCGGGCCAGAGCTTCATGATCGCCGGGCTGATGAGCAACAATGCCCAGAGCACCGTCAAAAAAATGCCCGGTGCCGGCGATTTGCCGATCCTCGGCTCGCTGTTCCGCTCGACCCACTTCCAGAAGGGTGAAACCGAGCTGGTGATCATCGTCACGCCGTATCTGGTCCAGCCGGTCGATGCGAACGACATCAAACTTCCGACCGACGGCTTCAAGGCCGCCAATGTCGGCCAGCAGGTGTTCGGCAACATGCAGAGCGACGGCAAGTCGGGCGGGGAACGCCCCAAGCCCACTTCGGCTCCGCAGCAGAACCCGAACGGCCCGCAGGTCGGCGATGCCTATGCCCCGACGCGCGCACCCGCGCCGCAGACGGCTTCGGGCAACGACAAGGACGCCAAGAAAAAGAAGTCCAAGGGCGGCGACGTCGGCCCCGGCTTCAGCCTGAACTGAGAGGTGACGACCATGCGCAATTCAATCACTCGCCAAGCGCTTGCCGGCGCCCTCACCCTTGGCCTCGCGCTCGGGCTCAGCGCCTGCGGCGGGATGCCCAAGAACCGCAGCCTCGAAAGCGTACACCAACCGGTCGTCACGACCAGCAACTACACGGTCGACATCGCGGCCGGCCCTGGCGGGGTTTCGATCCCCGAACAGCGCCGCCTGTCGGGCTGGTTCGAGGCGATGGACCTCAAGTACGGCGACCGCATCTATGTGGACGACCCGATGAAGAGCCAGGCGGCGCGCAGCGCAGTGGATGCCGTGGCGGGCCGTTATGGCATGATGGTCAGCGACGATGCCCCGGTCACCCCGGGCGACGTCAACCCCGGTTCGGTCCGCATCATCGTGACCCGTTCATCGGCCAGGGTTCCGGGCTGCCCGGACTGGACGACGGATTCGGACACCAACCTCGGCAACGGCACCTACGGCAACTACGGCTGCTCGGTGAATTCCAACATGGCCGCAATGGTCGCCGATCCTTCGCACCTGATCCACGGCGCGTCGGGCAACGGATCGACCGTGGTCATGAGCAGCACGAAGGCGATCGACAGCTATCGCAGCACTCCTCCGACAGGCGAAAAGGGCCTGAAGGAAGAGTCGTCGCAGGCAGGGAAGTAAGAACATGAACGCTCCTTGGAAACCAGGCGTACAGGGCAACCGCGACGCGTTTGCCTCCTATATCTGCGACGACGCCGCGCTCGACGTGTTGCGGCCGGTCGTGATCGAAATGGGCTGGCAGCCCGAGAAGTGCAACAAGGGCGGCCTGCGCAATGCAGTCCAGTCCCTGTCGATCTCGGCCAGCCCGAACATCCTGATGGTCGATCTGTCCGAAAGCGGCGATCCGCTCAGCGATATCAACGCGCTGGCCGAAGTCTGCGAGCCGGGTACCGTCGTGATTGCGGTGGGCCAGGTCAACGACGTGCGCCTCTATCGCGATCTGCTCGCCAGCGGCATTCATGATTACCTGCTGAAGCCGCTGTCGCCGGGCCAGGTGCGCGATGCGCTGGTCAACGCGCAGGCAGTGTTCGCCAATCCCAAGCAGCACGATCCCGCTGCCGCGAAGAAGCATATCTCGACCGCGGTGATCGGGACGCGCGGCGGGGTTGGTGCCTCGACCATCGCGACTTCGCTCGCCTGGCTGTTCAGCGCCGACGAGAAGTGCCCGACGGCGCTCCTCGACCTTGACGTCCACTTCGGCACCGGCGCACTGGCGCTCGATCTCGAACCGGGGCGCGGCCTGACCGACGCGATCGAGAACCCGGGCCGCATCGACGGACTGTTCATCGAACGTGCGATGATCCGCGCCAACGATCACCTTGCGATCCTTTCGGCCGAAGCGCCGATGAGCGCCCCGCTGATGACCGATGGTGCGGCCTTCGTCCAGCTGGAGGAAGAATTCCGCCAGGCGTTCGAAATGACGGTGATCGACCTGCCGCGCAACATGCTGATCAACTTCCCCAACCTGCTGGCCGATGTGAACGTCGTGCTGGTTGTCGTGGAAATGACGCTCGCCTCGGCGCGCGACGCGATCCGCATCCTGTCGTGGCTCAAGTCCAACGCGCAGCATGTCCAGCCGATCGTGATCGCCAACACGGTCCAGGCCGGGGTTGCCGAAATCAGCAAGTCCGATTTCGAAGCCTCGATCGAACGCAAGATCAACTTCACCGTGCCTTACGACATCAAGGCGGCGACCAATGCGGCCAAGCTGGGGCAGACCTTTGCCGATGCCAACCGCTCGTCGAAGGCGGGCGCGGCGATCCGCGACATCGCCAAGTCGGTGATGGGCGTGGGCGAGGGCGAGATGATCGACGAAGCGATCAAGCCCAAGGGTTCGCTGCTTGGCAAGTTCGATCTCAAGACGATGCTTGCCAGTTCGAAGAAGTCGAAGGCCCCGAGCAAGGCGGAAGCCTGAGCGGGATCTAACCGGCCGGTGCCGCATTCCGCAGCACCGGACCAAGCCAGGGAAGGCGTGACGCGCAGATGGGCATTTTACAGCTCCTGCTGATTGCCATGGGCATGATGAGCTTCATGGTGCTGGGGTACCTCGCACTGTCGGGCCCTTCGGCTGCCAAGGAAAGCACGCGCCGCCTCGAGGCGCTGCGCGACCGGCACAGCGACAGCACTTCGGCCAAGATGGAAGCACAGCTGAAAAAGGCTGTCGCTGCCCGCAAGCCCAAGCTGCACCAGATCGCTGGCTCGGAATCGCGCCTCGCCGCGCTGTCGATGCGGCTTCACCGCACCGGCAAGAAGTGGACGCTGGCGCAATATGCGTATGCCTCGGTCGGCCTGGCGCTTGCCATCACGGTTCTGCTGCTCCTCAAGACCGGCGCTCCCCTGCTGGCGCTCGGGGTCGGTCTTTTGGTCGGCGCGGGCCTGCCGCACATGGTGGTCAACTACTTCATCAAGAAGCGGAGCGGTCAGTTTACCAGCAAGTTCCCCGATGCGATCGAACTCTTGGTTCGCGGTCTCCGCTCGGGTCTGCCGGTCACCGAAACGCTGGGCGTCGTGGCGAGCGAAGTTCCGGGTCCGGTGGGCGAGGAATTCAAGCTGGTGACCGAGCGGATCAGGATCGGCAAGACCATGGAGGATGCGCTCCAGGAAACCGCCGACCGGCTCAACACGGCTGAATTCAGCTTTTTCGTCATTACTCTGGCGATCCAGCGCGAAACCGGCGGCAACCTGGCCGAAACGCTCTCGAATCTGGCAGACGTGCTGCGCAAGCGCGCCCAGATGAAGCTCAAGATCCGCGCGATGAGTTCGGAATCAAAAGCCTCCGCCTACATCGTCGGCGCGCTGCCGTTCATCGTCTTCGGCATGATCTACTGGATCAACCCCAAGTACCTAGGCGGCTTTTTCACCGACGACCGGCTGATCGTTATCGGTCTGGGCGGCGCGGTGTGGATGAGCCTCGGGGCCTTCATCATGGCCAAGATGGTCAGCTTCGAAATCTGAGCGAGGGAACACAGTTACCATGTTGAGGACCCCTCCCGGACCCACGCTGCTTGGCATCGACGTCATTTGGATCGGCACGATCCTGGCGTTCCTGGCCGTCTGCGCCGTCATGTTCGCCATCTATACCGCGGTGACGATCCGCGATCCGATGCAAAAGCGGGTCAAGGCGCTCAACGATCGCCGCGACCAGCTCAAGTCGGGCCTGCTCACTTCGGGTTCGAAGAAGCGCGCCAGCCTGGTGCGCAGCACCGAAACCACCGACAAGATGAAGGACACACTGTCCACCCTCAAGGTGCTGCAGCAAAGCCAGTTGGTGGCGATCCAGCAGAAGCTCGCACAGGCCGGCATTCGCAAGCCCGAGCTTGGCATCGCCGTCATTTTCGCTCGCATGGTCTTGCCGATCGTGCTCGGCGGGATCGCCGCGCTAATGATCTACGGGGTCAACTATTTCCCCACCTGGGGCGGGATGAAGAAGCTGTTCGCTTTCGCAGTGGTGGTCGGCCTGAGCTACAAGGGCCCGGAAATCTATGTCGGCAACCTGATTTCGAAGCGCACCAACGCGATCCGCAAGGGCTTGCCCGACGCACTCGACTTGCTGGTGATCTGCGCCGAAGCGGGTCTGACCGTCGATGCCTCGTTTAACCGCGTCGCCAGGGAATTGGGCCGCGCCTATCCTGAGCTGGGCGACGAATTCGCACTCACCGCGATCGAACTCGCTTTCCTTAGCGAACGGCGTCTGGCGTTCGAAAACCTCGCATACCGCGTCAACCTCGAAGCGGTGAAGGGCGTGACCACGACCATGGTCCAGACCGAACGTTATGGTACGCCGCTCGCCTCGGCATTGCGCGTGTTGTCAGCCGAATTCCGCAACGAACGCATGATGCGCGCCGAAGAAAAGGCCGCGCGCCTGCCTGCGATCATGACCGTGCCGCTGATTCTGTTCATCCTGCCGGTGCTGTTCATCGTCATTCTCGGCCCGGCGGCCTGTTCGATCGCCGACGCCTTCAGCCATCATCCGGGGGCACCGCAGCACTAAACCCGCTGCGGCTGGAGCAAAGGACGCCGGTCTGGGGAAACCCAGGCCGGCGTCTTGCTATTTGACGGGAACCACTTCCTGCTCGATCGCACCGAAGATGCTGTGACCGGCACCATCGCGCATCTCGATCCGCACCGAATCGCCGTAGCGCAGGAATTCGGTCTTAGGCGCGCCCTCCGCAATTGTCTCGACCGTGCGTAACTCGGCAATACACGAATAGCCGCGCCCGCCTTGCGCCACCGGCCGGCCCGGCGAACCATCGGGATCGCGATTGGAAACGGTGCCCGAACCGATAATCGATCCCGCGCCGATCTGCCGGGTCTTGGCAAGATGCGCCAGGAGCGTACCAAAATCGAACGTACACTCCTCGCCCGCGTCGGCGCGGCCGAACGGCGCGCCGTTAAGATCGACATTAAGTACCCCGCTCAGTCGCCCGCCCTGCCAGGCTTGGCCCAGCTCATCCGGCGTGACGAACACTGGCGAGAAATGCGTGGCCGGCTTTGACTGGACAAAGCCGAAGCCTTTGGCGAGCTCACCCGGAATCAGGTTGCGCAGCGAAACGTCGTTGACCAGCCCGACAAGGCGGACCAGATCGAGTGCCTGTGCCGCATCGGTGCCTTGCGCGATATCGCCGGTAATCACGCAGATCTCGGCCTCCATGTCGCAGCCCCAGGCTTCATCGGCGAGCTGGATCGGCGCGCGCGCTCCGCGCAGGTCATCGCTGCCGCCCTGGTACATCAGAGGATCGTGCCAGAAACTGTCGGGCAGTTCGGCCCCGCGCGCCTTGCGCACCAGTTCGACGTGATTGACATAAGCCGAACCATCGGCCCACTGGAACGCGCGCGGCAGCGGCGCGGCGACTTCGCGCTCGTGGAACCGCTCGCGCGGGATCGCCCCGTGTTCAAGCTCGGTCGCCAGCGCGCGGAGCGACGGCTCGTGCCGTTCCCAGTCATCGAGCGCGCCTTGCAGCGTGCGCACCACATGCGTCGCCGTGGCGTACCACGCGAGATCGGTTGAGACGACGACCAACCGTCCATCGCGGCCGTGGGGCATAGAGGCGAGTTTCATGGCTGGTTTCCCGTCTTTTCGGCCTCGGCGCGGATGCGCTCGAGCAAGTTCCTGAATAGAGCGCGCTCATTGGCGCTCAAGCCCGAAAATAACCGGCTTTCCATTTCGAGCGCCATCGGCATGATCGCGCGATAGACCTCTTCGCCCGCCGCAGTCAGCCCAATGTGATGCGAGCGGCCATCCGCCGAATTGGGTTTGCGGGTCAGCAGGCCGCGTTCTTCAAGGCCGCGGCAGGCGCGGTTGACCGCCACCTTGTCCATCCGTGTGGCTTCGACCAGCGTGCGCTGGGTCGCCGCGCCCTGATCGCCCAGCACCGCCATCACGCGCCATTCCGGAATCTTGAGACCGAAGTGCGCGCGGTAGGCATCCGCGATCCGGTCGCTTACCGCGTTCGAGGTGATCGAGAGCAGGTATGGCAGGAAATCGGCCAGGCTGGTGGGCGCCGCTGGTGAGGACTGGGACATGCGAAACTGGTTCCCCTTGTAACCAGTTTGCTAGGACTTCACCTGGCTCGGCGCAATGGCTTCAGGTCAATTTCTGACCGCTTCGGGCGCGGCGGCGGCGAACGCGGGAAGCGCGCGCAGCGCCGCATCGATCGCGCCGAGCCGCGGATAGGCATCGAGCGGGGCATCGAAGCGCCGCGCATTGGCCACCTGCGGCACCAGGCAGACATCGGCCAGATTGGGCCGGTCGCCGCCGAACAGTCCGGCCTCGGGCGCCATCTGTTCCAGCGCTGCAAAGCCCTCGGCGATCCAGTGCCGATACCACGTGTTCACCGCCTCGTCGTCCTGCCCCATTTCGCGGCGCAGGTACTTGAGCACGCGCAGGTTGTTGAGCGGGTGAATGTCCGCCGAGATCAGCAGCGCCTGCGCCAGCGTGCGCGAGCGGCTCGCCGGGTCCGACGAGACCATCGGCGGGTCTTTGTAATTGGCATCGAGGTAATCGATTATCGCCAGGCTCTGAGTCAACAGCAGGCCATTGATCGCCAGCGCCGGGACCAGGCCTTGGGGATTGAGCGAGAGGTATTCCGGGCTCGACTGTGCACCGGTGGTAAGATCAAGCTGCACACTGCGATAGGACACGCCCTTGAGATTGAGCGCGATCCGTACCCGGTATGCCGCCGAGGAACGCCAGTATTCGTAAAATACGACTTCGCTCATGTGAGCACCCTTCCCGCCACTGCTTGCAGCTTTGCCACCAGCACAGAATCGCGTGCGGCGGGCGCGGTCATGATGGCATGATCTAGTGCGCTGTCGATCGGGCTCGGTGTGCGTTCGTCAGGAAGTGATGCGGCGAAGCGCGCGACCACCCGCTGCGCCAGTTCCGCATTGCGGTGAACCATCTCGATCACCTCGCTCGCCTCGACCCCGGCATCTTCGCCGCGCCAGCTGTCATAATCGGTGACCATGCCGAGCATGGCGTAAGGCAATTCGGCCTCGCGGGCGAGCCGCGCCTCGGGCATGCCGGTCATGCCGATCACGTCCCCGCCCCACTTGCGGTAGAGGCGGCTTTCGGCGCGGGTCGAGAACTGCGGGCCTTCGATCGCAACGTAGCAGCCGCCGTCATGCACCGCGGCGGCTTCGGCTCTCGCCGCATCGACCACCGCGCCGCGCAAACGCGGGCAGACCGGATCGGCCAGACTGACATGAGCAACGAGGCCGGGGCCGAAAAAACTGTTCTCGCGCGACGTGGTCCGGTCGATGAACTGGTCCACCGCGACGAAACTGCCCGGCACCATCCCGGCATTGAGCGAACCGATTGCCGAAAGCGCGATGACATCGCTCACACCGCACCGTTTCAGCACGTCGATGTTGGCGCGGTAGTTGACCCCGCTCGGCGGGACCGAATGCCCCGCCCCGTGGCGCGGCAAGAAGGTGAAGCGTACGCCCGACAGCGTGCCGGTGGTCACCGCCGCGGAGGGCAGGCCGAAGGGGCTTGCGACCTCGATCTCCTGCGCACCGTCAAGCGCCAGCCCGGCGGCCAGGCCCGAGCCGCCGATCACCCCGATGTGCCAGTCAGTACCCATCCTACTTGGCGAGGATACCCGCCATGATGAAGTCGATCAGATGGTTGCGGTACCGGTCGCGCAGCTCTTCGGTCAGCGTGTCGGTGTCGTAGCAGTGCTTGAGCACCAGCCGCGAGGCGAAGAACCGGTCTGCCGCGCCGGTCACCGTGAAATAGAACAGCTGTGCATCGACATTGCGGAACAACCCCTGCTTGATCCCGTCCTCGATCAGCCGGTCGTAGGCCCGGCTGAGCGGGGTGAGGTAGGAATCGGCAATCCGGTGCGCTTCATCGTCGTCGCTCTCGCGCACCAGCCGCATCAGCAGACGGTTGAGATAGGGGGTCTTGAAATAGGTATCGACCACCGCGCCGATGTGCCGCTTGAGCCGCACGTCGGGGGCCATGTCCTTGGCCATCAGCGCGTCGACCTCGTGGACAATGCCGTCCATATCGCGGTCGAGCAGGGCCTTCATCAGCCCGGCCTTGTTGCCGAAATAGTATTTGACCAGCGCCGAGTTAAGCCCCGAGCGCAGCGACAGTTCGCTCAGGGAAATATCGACGATGTCGCCCTCGCGCATGATCGTCGAGGCGGTTTGGAGCAAGTGTTCGCGCGCACCGGCGGGCGGCTCGGTCGCGGCAGCTGCTTGTTCGATCGCCTGGCTCATTTGAAAGGCGGCTCCTCACCCCACCATGGGTAGAAATCGGGCATATCGCTAGAAACCCGTAGCGGAAAGTCGGGGGCGCGCTTTTCGAGGAAGCTTTGCACACCTTCCTTGGCATCGGCACCCTTCGACAGACGATAGATCGCTCGGCTATCGACCTTGTGCGCCTCCATCGGGTGGTCGCCCGAGGGAATCCGCCACAGCATGGCACGGGTCATGGCGACCGACACCGCCGAGGTGTTCTGCGCAATCTCACGGGCGAGGCCGCGCGCAGCATCGATCAGCTCGCCCTGCGGATGGACCGACCGGACGAGCCCGCCGCGCAATGCTTCCTGGGCATCGAAGATCCGCCCGGTCATGCACCATTCGAGCGCCTGGCTCACCCCGACGATCTTGGGCAGGAACCAGCTCGAGCAAGCCTCGGGCACGATCCCGCGCCGCGCGAAGACGAAGCCGTAGCGCGCGTTATCGCTGGCCAAACGGATATCCATCGGCAGCTGCATGGTTACGCCAACGCCCACCGCTGCGCCGTTGCAGGCGGAGATCAGCGGTTTCATCGACTGGAACAGGCGCAGCGTCAGGCGGCCGCCCCCGTCGCGCACTTCCTCGCTCGACAGGTCAGCTTCGGTGCCGGGGCTGGAGAACACCTGCCCGCCGCCTTCAGGGGTCAGATCGGCCCCGGCGCAAAACGCCCGCTCACCCGCGCCGGTGAAGATGACGGTGCGCACGCTGTCATCCGCATCGGTCCGATCCATCGCATCGATGATCTCGTCCATCATCGTGCGGGTGAAGGCGTTCATTTTTTCCGGGCGGTTGAGCGTCAGCGTGGCAATACCCTCGCTGATGTCGAGGCTGATCTGCGAGTAACTCATCCAATTCCCTCCATGATCCCCCGCGAAGGGGGGGGTCCCACGCCTGAGGTCCCCGCCTTCGCGGGGACTCACTATGCTAGCGGGGTGCCATGCGGATGCCGCCATCGAGGCGTACGTCCTCGCCGTTGAAATAGCCGTTCTCGATCATGCACATGGCTAGCGCCGCATACTCGGGCGGGCTGCCGAGCCGCTTGGGATTGAGCACGGTCGAGGCAAGCGCATCGCGCACGTTCTGCGGTGCGCCGGCGAGCAGCGGGGTATCGAAGATGCCCGGCAGGATCGTGTTGACGCGGATGTTCTCGCTGGCGAGGTCGCGCGCGATCGGGAGTGTCATGCCGACTACCCCGCCCTTCGAAGCCGAATAGGCCGCCTGGCCCATCTGGCCGTCTTCGGCCGCAACCGAAGCGGTGTTGACGATCGCGCCGCGCTCGCCATCGGCCATCGGCTCAAGGCTGAGCATCCCGGCCGCCGACTTGGCGATGCAGCGGAACGTGCCGACGAGGTTGATCTGCACGATCCAGTTGAAGGCATCCAGCGGGAAGTGCTTGATCGAGCCGTCTTCCTTGCTGCGGCTGGCGGTCTTGATCGCATTGCCGGTACCGGCGCAGTTGACCAGCACGCGTTCCTGCCCGTGGGCCTCGCGCGCCTGGGCGAAAGCGGCGTCAACGCTGGCATCGTCGGTGACGTTGCATTCGCAGAAGATCCCGTCAATCTCGGCGGCAACGGCCTTGCCCTTTTCTTCCTGCAGGTCGAAAATCGCGACCTTGACACCCTTCGCAGCGAGCGCGCGGGCGGTGGCGGCACCAAGGCCGGAAGCGCCGCCGGTGACGACCGCGGCGACAGTGTTATCGAGCTTCATTCAAATTCTCCCTGGATCTCAAACCATCTCGACAATGGTGACGTTGGCGACACCGCCGCCTTCGCACATTGTCTGCAAACCATACTTGCCACCCCGCGCCTTGAGCGCATGGAGCAACGTTGCCATCAGCTTGGTGCCTGAAGCGCCGAGCGGATGGCCCAGCGCGATTGCGCCGCCGTTGACGTTGATCCGGGCCGGATCGGCCCCGGTGTGCCTCAGCCAGGCGAGCGGGACCGAGGCAAAGGCCTCGTTGACTTCGTAAAGGTCGATTTCGGCCATGGAGAGCCCGGCGCGGGCCAGCGCCTTGTCGGTCGCGAACAACGGTTCCTCGAGCATGATCACCGGATCGCCCGCGGTGACAGCCAAGGTGTGGATCCGCGCTAGCGGGGTCAGGTTGTAGCGCTTCAGTGCCTCTTCCGAGACCACCAGCACCGCCGACGAACCGTCGCAGATCTGGCTCGAGGTGGCTGCGGTGAGCGCCCCGCCCTCACTGAGCAGCTTGACCCCGGCGATGCCTTCCAGCGTGGCATCGAAGCGAATGCCTTCGTCGATGGTGTGCAGCGCCGGGCCGTCAGGCGTTTCGATGCTGATCGGCACGATCTCGCCCCCAAAAGCTCCGCCCTGAGTTGCCGCGATCGCCTTCTGGTGGCTTTCGAAGGCGAACCGGTCGAGCTCGTCCTTGGTCAGGCCATGCTTCTTGACGATCATCTCGGCGCCCGCAAACTGCGTCCAGCCCGGCCCCGGATAATTCTCGGCGATGCCCGGCGAGCGCGACGAACCCATGCCTTCCTTGAGATACAGCATGGTGGTCGAGCCCATCGGCACGCGGCTCATGCTCTCCACCCCGGCGGCGATCACCACGTCCTGGGTCCCGCTCATACTGCTTGCGCGGCGAACTGGATCGCCTGCTGCGACGAGCCGCACTGGCGGTCGATCGTCACTGCGGGGACCGAGCACGGCAGTACCCTCGAGGCGAGCACCACGTTGCGGCCGACCTGGTTGGCCTGCTCGCCGCCCTGCCCGACGCAGCCCATGATCACATCGTCGATTCCCGACGGGTCGATCCCGCTGCGGCTGACCAGCGCATCGAGCGTGTGCGCGGCGAGGTCGACCGGGTGGATCCCGGCAAGTTTGCCGCCGCGGCGTCCACCGGCGGTCCGCACGGCATCGACGATGTAGGCTGTCGCCATTGTTTCGAGTCCCTTCGTGACACTGTTTAATCGAACGATTAAGGGCCGCCGCGCGCACCGTCAAGCGGCACCCGAGTGGCTGCTTGAAGCCGTTCACCGCGAACCGGTCGCAAACTGTTGTCGAATTGCCACAACGCGCACGAAACTTTCGGAGGCGCCTTTAACTGTTTGCATCGCGGGCATCTTTCGACAATTCCCCCCCATCTGCGGTCGGGGAGGATCGCGGGAGCAAAGCCGCGCCATGTCGCGATGGCATTGTTCTCGGTGCCTCTCCCCGGCCGATTGCCTCGCCGCGTATTTTCGCGGCGGGATGTACCAAGGGGCCAGAAAAGTGAAGTCTTTCAGGAAATCTGCATTCAGCCTTGAAACCGCTGCGCTGGCAATTGCGCTTGGCGGTCTGGGCTATTCGACCACCGCTGCTGCGCAAACAGCCACTCCGGCCCCCGCCGCCGACTGCGCCGATTCGGACAGCAACGGCGTTTGCGACGCCGACGAGAAGGGCTCGGCAATCGTGGTTACCGGTTCGCGCATCAAGCGCCCGAACCTGACTTCCGAAGTTCCGGTAACCGCAGTTTCGGGCGAAGAGTTCTTCCAGCAGGGCCAGAACAGTGTCGGCGACGCTCTCAACGACCTGCCGCAGCTGCGCAGCACCTTTGCGCAGCAGAACCCGGGCGCAGGCGTCGGCATTGCAGGTCTGAACCTGCTCGATCTGCGCGGACTGGGTACGGTTCGCACGCTGGTATTGGTCAATGGCCGTCGGCACGTGGCATCCGACATCCTCAACAACGCGTCATCACCCGACGTCAATACCATCCCGAACGACCTGATCGAACGCGTCGATATCGTGACCGGCGGCAATTCTGCCGTTTACGGCTCGGATGCGATCGCCGGCGTCGTCAACTTCATCTTGCGGCGCAATTTCAACGGCGTGCAGATTCGCGCCAACGCAGGCATCGCTGAAGCAGGCTTTGGCGGAAATCAGTACGTTTCAGCCATGGCAGGCAAGAACTTCGCCGACGGGCGCGGCAACATTACCGTGCACGCGGAATATGCCCACCAGGAACGGATCTACGCATCCGATATCCCCTGGTACCGGCAGGTTGACGGTTTTGCGACGATCGACGTGGACAGCGGTGGGCTGGCCAACGGCAGTGACGGCTTCCCCGACGCAGTGTTTGTGCGCGACGTTCGCAGCGCCACGATTCACCGGTATGGTCTGGTCGCCATCCCTCAGGCGAACGGGACCCCGACTTGCGGCCAAGGCACTCTAGCCAACAATGGCCCGGCCAACACGTCCGGGACAGCCTTCCATTGCAATTTCATTTTCACTCCCAGCGGCAACCTGATTGCACAGACCGGCACCCGTTTCGGCTCCGGACCGGCCGGCACCATTATTGGTGGCAATGGGCAAACTGGCCGTGAAGGGACGCAGCTTTCGATCTTGCCGTCCAACGAGCGGATCAACACCAACCTGCTCGCTCATTACGAGTTCAGCCCAGCGGTGGAAGCGTTCATCGAAGCCAAGTTCGTGCACGTCAAGGCGGTTGGCAACCAGCTTGGGCCGACGTTCGTCAACGGTTCGTTTGGTTCGGTTGCCGACACCCGGATCGAACCGCGACTGGACAACCCCTTCCTGAGCGCGACAGACCGTACCAACCTCAAGAACGCAATTTTGGCCTCGGGCTGCGGGTTTACCCCTGGTTCTACCGTTGCAGCCACGACCTGCCGACCGCTCAACGCGGCTGACATTACGGCCCTCAACAACGGCAGCTACCGGTTCCTGTTCGCGCGCAACCTGACTGACTCGCCAGATCGCGACGAATACTTCACCCGCGATACCTATCGTATTGTTGGTGGTTTGCGCGGCACGTTCAATGGCGACTGGTCTTACGAACTGTCTGCCAACTACGGCGAATTCAAGGAAACCGTCGATATGCGCGGGTTCGTCAATCGCCAACGGTTCGTGCTATCGCTTGATGCCGGCCTCGATCCGGCAACGAACACGATCAAGTGCCGATCGCAGTACGATCCGGCCTCAGCAACCGGATACAGCGCTGCTTCGTACCCGGGCGGCCCCGCAGCTCTTACAACTGACATCGCGGCTTGCGTGCCCTACAATCCGTTTGGTGCGGCAAACAATTCAGCGGCCGTTGCCTATTTTACCCAGAAGATCGTCAACCGTTCGTCGATCTCGCAGTTTGACGTCACCGGGTTCGTAAACGGCGATACCAGCGGCTTCTTCAATTTCCAGGGCGGCCCGATCGGCTTCGTCCTGGGCGGCGAGTTCCGCTCGGAGAAGGTGTTCAACGACAGCGATTCTGCTGCGGACACCGGCATCTCGAACTCGGTGTTCCTAGGCGACGTCAAGACTGCACCGGCACTGAAGGTGAAGGAGGCATTTGGCGAACTTCGTCTTCCGATCCTGAAGGATTTGCCCTTCTTCCGTGAGCTTTCGTTCAGCGGTGCGGCACGTCTTTCGGACTACAACACTTCGCTCGGAACTGTCTTCACCTACAATGTCGGTGCAGAGTGGGTCCCGGTCGAAGGCGTACGGTTCCGTGCCAACTATGGCCGCGCGATCCGGGCGCCGAACATTACCGAATACGGTTTCCCGAATGTGCCCAACTTTGCCAACGGATTCGTTGATCCCTGCAATGCCAATGCCATCGGCAACAACGCCATCCGCAACGGCAACTGCACCACGCAGTTGACGCCAGCGCAACTGGCGAACCTTCCTCTCGCAGGTTACTCGCTGGGGATCGTTTCGGGGAGCAATCCGAACCTCAAGGAAGAAACCGCGACGTCGTATACCTACGGTGTGGTCCTGACTCCGAGCTTCTTGCCCGGCTTCTCGCTCACCGCGGACTACTACAACATCACGGTGAAGAACGTCATCACGACGCTGTCGGCACAGACCATCGTGAACTCCTGCTACGATTCACCGGGTCTTTCGAGCCCGCTTTGCAGCGTGTTCCTGCGTAACCAAACTACATCGAATGGTCCCAAGCTCGAGCTGCCAGGTCAAATCCTCTTCAATTCGCTCGTAGCCGGGCCGCAGAACTTTGCGCGGCGCGTTCGTCGGGGCCTGGACATCGAAGCGGCATATCGCCGCGACCTTGGTGGCGACGTGAAGATGTCGACACGGCTGATCTATTCGCACCAGTTCACCAACAGCAATTTCGAAAATCCGACCTTCCCGAAACTGGAAAACCGGATCCTCGAAGAACTGGGCGATCCGCAGGATGAGTTCAGCTGGAAGGTGGATCTGACGAAGGGTCCGGTAACCCTCGGTTACACGATGCACTACATCGGGCCGATGTACACCACCACGTTCGAAAGCTTCAATGCTCTGCCGTCAGCATGTACGACGAGCGGATCGACGACGGTTTGCCCGCCGCTTAATCTCGATGCGATCGAACCGCAGAAGTATCCCACGGTGGTCTACCACAGCCTCCGCGCCGAATTCGACGCGAAGGGCATGGGTTTCGCCCAGAATCTGAAGTTCTACATCGGGGTCGACAACCTCGCCAACAAGCTGCCGCCCTTCGGTACGACAGCGACCGGCTCGGGCAGCGCGATCTACGCGATCCGTGGTCGCAACTTCTACGCCGGTGCGGTGGCGAAGTTCTGATCGCAGTCGTAACGAGCAGAAAATCGGGGGTCGGAACGCAGTTTCCGGCCCCTTTTTCTTGACCGCGACTCATGGCACGCATGGCTCATGCAGCTCATCGGACAATTCGACAGCCCCTTCGTCCGCCGCATCGGGATCGCGCTGACGTTCTACGGCATCGACTTCGAGCACCTGCCCTTCGCAAGCTTCGGCGAGGGCGACCGCCGTTCATCCCGCCGAGCTAATCGACCTTCATCGTCAGCGCGCCGTCGCCCTCGTCGATCTGCACCGTACTGCCATCGGGGATCTCCCCGCCGAGCAGCTTCTCGGCGAGCGGGTCCTGCAGGTAACGCTGCACCGCGCGCTTCAGAGGCCGCGCGCCATAGACCGGATCGTAGCCGACCCTGCCCAGCCAGCGCTTCGCCGCGTCGGTTAGCACGATCTCGATCTTGCGGTCCTTGAGCAGTTTCTGCACCCGACCGACCTGGATCTCGACGATCGGCGCCATGTGGTCTTGCCCCAATCGGTGGAACAGGATGATCTCATCGAGCCGGTTGAGGAATTCGGGGCGGAAGTGCCCGCGCACCATTTCCATCACCTGTGGCTCGACGCTCTCGACGTCCTGCCCTTCCTCGAGACTGGCGAGGTACTGGCTGCCGAGGTTCGAGGTGAGGATGATCAGCGTGTTGGTGAAATCGACCTGGCGGCCCTGCCCGTCGGTCAGCCGCCCATCGTCGAGCACCTGGAGCAGCACGTTGAACACATCGGGGTGCGCCTTCTCGACCTCGTCAAACAGCACGACCTGATACGGCCGGCGCCGTACCGCCTCGGTCAGCACCCCGCCCTCGTCGTAGCCGACATAGCCCGGAGGCGCGCCGATCAGGCGGCTGACCGCGTGCTTCTCCATGAATTCGGACATGTCGATCCGGACCATCGCGCTGTCATCGTCGAACAGGAACCCGGCGAGCGCCTTGGTTAGCTCGGTCTTGCCCACGCCCGTGGGCCCGAGAAACAGGAACGAGCCGAGCGGCCGGTTGGGGTCCTGCAATCCGGCGCGTGCCCGCCGCACCGCCTTGGAAACCGCGATCACCGCATCCTGCTGGCCGATCACCCTCTGGCCGATGGTTTCTTCCATCTTGAGCAACTTCTCGCGCTCGCCCTCCATCATCCGGTCGACCGGTATCCCGGTCCACTTGCTGACCACTGCGGCGATGTCGTCTGCAGTCACTTCCTCGCGCAGCAAGGCGTTGTCAGATGCGCCTTCGGCTTCGGCGAGCTGCTTCTCGAGCGCCGGAATGGTGCCATAGGAAAGCTCGCCCGCCTTCGCGAGATCGCCGCTGCGCTGGGCTTGCTCAAGCTCGAGCCGGGCATGATCGAGCGCTTCCTTGATTTTGCCTTCGGCGGCGATCTTGTCGCGTTCGCCCTGCCAGCGCGTGGTCAGTTCGGCCGATTGCTGTTCAAGGTTGGCCAATTCGCTGCGCAGCGCCGCCAGCCGGTCCTTGCTCGCCTGGTCGCTTTCCTTGGCGAGCGCCATTTCCTCGATCTTGAGCTGAATAATCCGCCGGTCGAGCACCTCGATTTCCTCGGGCTTGCTCTCCACTTCCATGCGAATCCGGCTCGCGGCCTCGTCCATCAGGTCGATCGCCTTGTCGGGCAGGAAGCGATCGGCGATGTAGCGGTGGCTGAGCGTTGCGGCCGCGACGATCGCATTGTCGGCAATCCGCACCCCGTGGTGCAGCTCGTACTTCTCCTTGAGCCCGCGCAAGATCGAGATTGTGTCCTCGACCGTCGGCTCGCCCACGAACACAGCTGGAACCGGCGCTGCAGGGCGGGGTCCTTCTCGATGTACTTCTGGTACTCGTCGAGCGTGGTCGCGCCGATGCAGTGCAGCTCGCCGCGCGCCAATGCTGGCTTCAAGAGGTTCGAGGCATCCATCGAGCCTTCGCTCGCGCCTGCACCGATCAGCGTGTGCATCTCGTCGATGAACAGGATGATCTCGCCCTCGGCGCCTTTGACCTCGTCGAGCACGGCCTTGAGCCGTTCCTCGAATTCGCCGCGATATTTCGCGCCCGCGATCAGGCTACCCATGTCGAGGCTC
>JANOAD010000189.1:0-15372 GCA_031410955.1 Novosphingobium sp.
CACCTGGCGGTCGAAGCGGCCGGGGCGGAGCAGCGCGGGATCGAGCACGTCGGGGCGGTTGGTCGCGGCGATGATGATGATGCCTTCGTTGGCCTCGAACCCGTCCATCTCGACCAGCAGCTGGTTGAGCGTCTGTTCGCGCTCGTCGTTCGAGTTGCCGAGGCCCGAACCGCGGTGGCGGCCGACCGCGTCGATTTCATCGATGAACACGATGCACGGGGCGTTGCGCTTGGCCTGTTCGAACATGTCGCGCACGCGGCTCGCGCCGACGCCGACGAACATTTCGACGAAGTCCGAACCCGAAATGGTGAAGAACGGCACGCCGGCCTCGCCCGCGATCGCGCGTGCCAACAGGGTCTTGCCGGTCCCCGGCGAGCCGACCAGCAGCGCGCCCTTGGGGATCTGCCCGCCCAGCTTGGCAAAGCGGCTGGGGTCTTTCAGGAACTCGACGATTTCCTCAAGCTCCTCGCGCGCTTCGTCGATCCCGGCGACGTCCTGGAAGGTCACCCGGCCCTGCTTTTCGGTGAGCATTTTGGCCTTGCTCTTGCCAAAGCCCATCGCCCCACCAGCGCCGCCGCCTTTCTGCATCTGGCGCAGCACGAACACTGCAAGGCCGAGGAACAAGAGGACCGGTAGGACCTGAATCAGCAGTACGACCAGCAGGCTGCTCTCTTCGGGCGCCTTGCCGTCGTATTTGACGTTGCTCGCCTGGAGCAGGCCCGGAAGCCGCGTATCATTGGGGATCGGGGTGGTGACAAACGGCTTGTCGTCCTTGTATTTGCCGAGGATCTTGGTTTCGCCGACCTGCACTGAGGCGACGTCGCCAGCCTGGACCTTGGCGAGGAAATCGGAATAGCTCAGCTGCGTCGCTGCGGCATCGCCGCGCGGGTTGAACACCGTGATCAGCAGCGCCAGCACCAGCGCAATGCTGCCCCAGATCGCCAGGGTCTTGACCCACGGGCTTCCGCCCGGCTGTTCCTCGTTCATGCGCCCAGAATCCTTTCGCGCCCTATGTAAGGTGGCAGGCGTGAACTGCAAGCTAACGGCGGCTTGCCAGTACGTTTCGCGCCATGCACAAGGCGCGCAAAGGGGCCAGCATGAACCAGACCACCGCAGATCAGACCGACCGCTTTGCCAAATGGCCGCGCGGATCGGCGCGGCTCCTGCTCGCCGTCCTGGTGGTGCTCCTCGCGCTATCGGCCCTGGTTCCGATTACCGCAGGCAAGATGGATAAGCCGGTGGTCGGGTTCGTCGACGCGCTGACCGGAAGCGAGACGGCCGCCGCCGCCGCGCGCCCGCGTGACGACGACCTGGCCCTCTACGACCGGGTGATTGCCCGCATTTCCAAGGGCGAGAGCTATTACATCGCGGTCGCTGCTGAGCACCGCAAGAGCGACTATCCGCTGCGCCCCGGAGTGGCTGTCCGCCTGCCGACGCTGGCCTACCTCGATCTGTGGCTGGGAGACCGCGGGCAAGGCGATGCCGTGGTTGTCCCGGGCGAGGTCATCGCGGCATTGGCGCTGCTGGCTGCGGTGGTCTGGGCCTGGTGGGGTCGGCTCGGCGCCGAACCGGGCGGGGCGCGCTACCAGCGCATCGGCACCGCGCTCGTGTTCATGGGGGCTTCGCTGGGGCTCAACCGCTACTACTTCGTGCTGCACGAGCTCTGGGCGGGCATGCTGATCGCGCTGTCGCTCGGACTGCACCGGCCGGGGCAAAAATGGCTGGGTGCGGTGCTCGCGGCAGGGCTTGCGCTTGCCATCCGGGAACATGCGCTGCCCTATGTGATGCTGATGGCGGCAACCGCGCTGTGGCGGCGCGAGTGGAAGGAAGGCGCAGCCTGGCTTGCCCTGATCGCAGCATTTTTCGCTTACCTTGGCGTGCACCTCTACTTCGTGGCGCAGCAGGTCCGGCCGGGCGATGTGATGGGGCCAAACTGGCTGGCGCTGCGCGGCATGTCTGGCTGGCTGTCGAGCATCGTCCTGTCGAGCAACCTCAGGTTCCTGTGGCACTGGGTGGCGGGGCCGGTGGTCTTGCTGATGGTGCTCGGCTGGGCCGGGTGGAAAAGCCCGCTCGGCAGCACCGCGACGCTGTTGTTCCTCGGCTATGGCCTGCTGTTCATGCTCGCCGGCCGGGCGGACAATTTCTACTGGGGCGCGGTGATCGCCCCGGTGATGTTCGCCGGCCTCGCCTTCATGCCGCGCGCAGTGAGCTCACTCGCCAGGGCGGCGCGTTAGCCGGTCAATTCGTCAATCTTGTGATGCGGCACCCAGCGCCAGCCCAGCACGAGCAGCGCGAACTGCGCGGCTTGGAAAATCATGGGCTGATAAAAGCCCGGACCGCTGCCGTTCAGCGCCGCAGTAACGGCGTGGCCGGTAAACGCGATGGCGAACAAGGCCGCTGGAACCAGCAGGACATCGCCATTGCGCTTCCATGCGCCGCGCAGCATGCACAGCCCGATCACGACGAAGAAGCCGGTGAAATCGCCGCGCAACGTGGCGAGGCCAAGCGGACCGGTCGATGAGACGCCGAGGCTTGCGGCGGTCCCCGCCGGGTCGACGAAGAAGCCGATACCGAGCAGAAGGTTGAACATTCCAGCGACGAAGATCAGTCCGATCAGTATTGTCCGCATGGCGTTAACCTTCCCCATAAATGCCGATTTATCCATTCTGGCCGATGTGGTGCAGGATTCAAAGCAGGTTGCGCACAAGGGAACAGCATTGCACAAGCGGGTCACCATGAGCAGCCCACGTATCCTGTTGGTCGTCGGCGGCGGCATTGCCGCCTACAAGGCGTGCGAACTGGTGCGGCTGATCCGCAAGAGCGGCGGCGAGGTCACCTGCGTGCTGACCGAGGGCGGCGCGAAATTCATCACCGCGATGACGCTCGCCGCGCTGAGCGAGAACCCGGTGCACACCACGCTGTGGGACCTGACCAACGAAGTCGAGATGGGGCACATCCAGCTCTCGCGTTCGGCCGACCTGATCGTCGTCTGCCCGGCGACCGCCGATCTCCTCGCCAAGATGGCGCATGGAATCGCCGATGATATGGCGACCACCTTGCTGCTCGCGACCGATACGCCGGTCATGGCGGTTCCGGCAATGAACGTAAGGATGTGGGAACACGCCGCGACGCAGGACAACGTGCGCAGCCTGATCGAGCGCGGGATCCACGTGCTCGATCCCGACGAAGGCCCGATGGCTTGCGGCGAATACGGCGCCGGCCGCCTGCCCGAGCCAGCGCAGGTGTGGAATGCAATCTGCGCGCTGCTGGGCCTCGATACCTTGCTGCTGCCCGCGCCCGAGCCCGAACTCGAATTCGACACCTTTGGTGCGCCGCAGGGCGACGACAGCGGACTGGGAGGGCTTTCGGCGGGGCTGATCAACCGCAGTTCGACCGGGCCGGTGATCGATCTCGATGCGCTCGAAGATATGGCCGACTTGCCGCCCGAAGAGCCGGTGATCGAAGTGCCGCCCGAGGTACTGCTGGCCGCGCCGATCCTGTCGAAGAAGGGCAAGGCCAAGGCCGCCCCGCCGACCGATCCCGACGCGATCAACCACATCGTCAAGGGCGATCCCGATGCGACGCCCGAAGTCTTCCCCGAGGAGATGCGCGCCGATCCGCTGGCCGGGCAGCCCGATTTTGCGGGCGATGAAGCGCCTTTCGTCAAGCCTGAGGATGGTCCGCTATCGGGCCGTCACGTGCTGGTTACCGCCGGACCGACCCATGAGCCGATCGATCCGGTGCGCTACATCGCCAACCGCTCGTCGGGCAAGCAAGGCTATGCCATCGCGGCAGCTGCGGCGCGCGCCGGGGCCAAGGTCACGCTGGTATCGGGGCCGGTGCATCTGGCGTGCCCGCCGGGGGTTGACCGGGTCCAGGTCGAAACCGCGCGGCAAATGGCCGATGCGGTAAAGAAGGCGTTGCCGGCGGATGTCGCGGTGATGGTTGCCGCAGTGGCCGATTGGCGCAGCACCGACGAACTCAGCCAGAAGATGAAGAAGCGCGGTTCGGCCCCGCCGGCGCTGCGGCTCACCGAAAACCCCGATATCCTGGCGATGGTCGCGGTCAGCGAAAAGCGGCCCAAGCTGGTCGTGGGCTTTGCCGCCGAGACCGAGAAAGTCGTCGAGAACGCCAAGGAAAAGCGCAAGCGCAAGGGTGCCGACTGGATCGTGGCCAACGATGTGTCGGGTGACGTGATGGGCGGCGAGGTCAATGCCGTGCATATCGTCACCGCCAAGGGTGTCGAAGACCTCCCGGAAATGGCAAAGGACGACGTGGCCAATGCGCTCGTCGAAAGGATTGCCGATGCCCTCCACGCCCAGAAATCAGCTGGAGAGAAGGTCAGTGCCGACTGACGTCGCGGTGCTGGTCAAGCGCCTGCCGCACTTCGAGGGGCTGGATCTGCCGCAATATGCCACCCAGGGCGCCGCCGGCATGGATGTGCTGTCGGCCGAAGACGTGACGCTCGCCCCCGGGGCACGCCATGCCGTGGCGACCGGGCTCGCGGTGGCGATCCCGCACGGGTTCGAGATCCAGGTCCGCCCGCGCTCGGGGCTGGCGCTCAAGTTCGGGATCACCGTGCCCAATACTCCCGGCACGATCGACAGCGATTATCGCGGCGAATTGAAAGTCATCCTGATTAACCACGGGCACGATCCGTTCGAGGTCCGCCGCGGCGACCGCGTTGCCCAGCTGGTGCTCGCGCCCGTCACGCGGGCCAGTTGGCTCAAGGTCGACGAACTTGATGAAACCACGCGGGGCGAAGGCGGGTTCGGCAGCACCGGCGGCCTGCTCGCACTGGAGAGCTGATACGAAAAGGGCGGACCCGCAGGCCCGCCCTTTCCTGTTCCATTGCTCGAAGTGATCAGCGCCGCTTCTTCTCCGGTGCGACCGAGATGCGCACCGTTTCGCCATTGTGGCCGGGGAAGTCGGTGAACATTGCCTCGACCAGGTTGGGCACGAGGTAAGGCAGGCGGTTCGAGGTCGAGGCGGCTTCGGCGCGGCCTTCGAACAGACGTTTGCCGTCGCGGCGATCGATCTTCAGCGAAATGCCGCTGGTGTAGATCGTATAGCTTTCAACGCCCTGCTCGAACCACGGATCGTACCAGCCATAGCCCCACGCGCCATAAGGACGGAACCCGCCGTAACCGCGACCACGGTAGCCGCCATAATAGCCGTTGCCGTAGTAGGATCCGAAGCGCGAGCCATACCAGGGGCTGTAGAACGGATCGACAAACCCGCTCGAGCGCACTTCATTGCGACCCTTGTCGACCCCGTAGTCGAACCGCACGATCAGGTCAGCAGTGGCCGGGCTGGCCGCGGGCGCATAGCCAAGGTTGGACATCTTCATGCCAACGAGGTTTGCGTACTGGGCGAATTCGAGCCCGCCTTCGAGCGCCTTGTCATCCGCGACCACAGCGTAAGTCTGGCCTTGCGGCGCAGGAAGCTGCGCCGAATAGCGCGACACATTGGCGTTGAATGGTGTGGCGCAGCCGGCCAGACCGCCGAGCAGTAATGCCGCACCAGCTGCCGCAACAGCGCGTTTGGCGAATGTGAAAGTGTAAGCCATTGACCCGTTTCCTCAGCAAGGCCGTCCGCTGCGACTCAAACGCACGGACCGGCGAAAAGTTTAGGATTGAAAGCGATTTAGGCAAGGTCGGCTTAATCGGGGTTGAATGGTGGCGACCCGAACTGGGGCAGTTTCAGCCGCGCAGCAAACCCAGCGCTGCATAAGCCGCCTTAAGCGTCGGGGCAGCCAGTTCGCGGGCGCGCGCGCTACCATCGCGCAGCACCGCATCGAGTGCAGCGCTGTCGGCACGCAGCTCAACGAACCGGGCGTTGATCGGCGCGAGTTTGGCGACGAGCAGTTCGCCGAGCGCCGGCTTGAACTTGCCGAAACCTTCGCCGCCGAAGGTGCCCAACACCGTTTCGACGCTGGACCCGGCCATCGCGGCGTAGATCCCGACCAGGTTCGCGGCTTCCGCCCGGCCTTCGAGCCCGGCCTTGTCGGACGGCAGGGGTTCGGGATCGGTTTTGGCCTTCTTGACCTTCTGCATGATCGCGTCGGCATCGTCGGTCAGGTTGATCCGGCTCATGTCGCTCGGATCACTCTTGCTCATCTTGGCGTTGCCGTCGCGCAGGCTCATGATCCGCGCGGCTTCGGGCGGGATCGTCGGTTCGGGCAGGGTGAAGACCGGCGCGTCCCCAAATTCACTGTCTGGGCAGCAGAAGTCATTGTTGAACTTCTGGGCGATATCGCGCGCCAGTTCGAGGTGCTGCTTCTGGTCGTCGCCCACCGGCACGTGAGTCGCCTGATACAGCAGCACGTCGGCGGCCTGCAGCACCGGGTAGGTAAACAGTGCGACCGACTGGCCTTCGCGGTTCTTGCCGGCCTTGTCCTTCCACTGCGTCATCCGGTTCAGCCAGCCCATCCGGGCGGTGCCGCCCAGCAACCACTGCAGTTCGGCGTGCTGGGGCACCTGCGCCTGGTTGAACAGGATCGATTTCGCGGGATCGATCCCGCAGGCGAGCAGGGCGGCGACCATCTCGCGGGTATTGGCAGCAAGCTCGGCGGGCACGTGCGGCTGGCTGATCGCGTGAAGGTCGGCAAGGAAGTAGAGGCATTGCCCCCCTGCAGCCGTGACTTCGTTCTGCATCCGCACCCAGTTGCGGATCGCGCCGAGATAATTGCCGAGGTGGAGGCTGCCGGTGGGCTGGATGCCCGAGACGATACGCATGGATCTTACTCTGTTTCGCTTGCCGCGCTGGCGGGCTTGCGGGTGAAGAAAATGGCAATGTCGGCGCGGGTGAAGGCACCGAACAGCACGGTCAGCGCGGCATACACGATCCCGCCTGCGGAAACCAAGAGGGCAAGCGCGCCTATGCGCGCGCCCCAGCCGCCGTGCAGGTAGGGCAGCAGACGGTCCTGCACCGTCCACAGCACCACCCCCATCGCCAGCGCCGCCAGCGCGAGCCGCGGCGCGCGCCGCTTCAGACGGGCATCGGCGACGAAATGGCCGCGCTTCTTGAGCGCGGTGTAAAGCAGCACGGTGTTGACCGTCGAGGCGATCGCGGTGGCAAGCGGCGGGCCCATGTGCTGCAGCGGTACGATCAGCGCGAGGTTGAGCGCCAGGTTGACCAGCATCGAAATCACCCCGAAGCGCACCGGGGTCCGGGTATCGTGCCGCGCGTAGAACCCGGGGGTAAGCACCTTGACCAGCACATAGCTTGGCAGCCCGATCGAGAAGGCGGCCAGCGCCTGGGCGGTGAAGCGCACATCGGCCGCGCCGAACTTGCCGTAGCCGAACAGTCCCGCGGCGATCGGCTCGCCGCAGACCACCAGCGCCACCGTGGCAGGCAGGGTGAGCAGCAGCGCCAGTTCGAGCCCGCGGTTTTGCGTCTCCAGCGCCGCGGCATGCTCACCCCCGCCGAGCTGGCGCGAGATCATCGGCAGCAGCACCGTGCCCAGCCCGATCCCGATCAGGCCCAATGGCAGCTGGTTGAGCCGGTCGGCGAGGTAGATGTAGGTCACGCTGCCGTGCGCGAGGAGCGAGGCGGCAAGTGCGGTGGAAATCACCAGGTTGACCTGCACCGCCCCGGCACCCAGCGCGGCGGGCAGGGTCAGGGTCAGCAGCCGCTTGACCTCGGGGCTGAGCTTCGGGCGGCGCAGCTTCAGGCTCACCCCGTTGGCGCGGCAGGCCCAGGCTAGCCAGATCAGCTGAAGCAGCCCCGCGACCGAGACCGCGATCGCCTGGTTGCGGGCGGTGATCATCGGATCGGCATCGTGGAAGCCGAGCAGTGCGACGATCAGCGTCAGGTTGAGCAGGATCGGCGCGGCGGCGTTGACCCAGAACTTGTGCAGCGAATTGAGGATGCCGCCGAACAACGAGACCAGGCTGATGAACAACAGATAGGGGATCTGGATCCGGCTCAGCGTGACGGCAAAGGCGAAGGCCTCAGGGTCGACCCCGTTGAACTTGCCCGACAGTGCGAAAGTTACCGGCCAGGCGAAGATCTCGAGCAGCACGGTCATCGCCAGCAGCGCCGGAAAGAGCACCGCCAGCGCAGCCTCGGCAAAGGCCAGCCCATCGGCCAGGCCCTTGCCGTCGGGATCGGAGACCTTCTTGTTGAACATCGGGATGAAGGCGCTGGCGAAGGCGCCTTCGGCGAACAGCGCGCGGAACATGTTGGGCAAGCGGAACGCGACGAGGAACGCGTCCGAGGCAAAGCCTGCGCCGACGAAGCGCGCGAACAGGCTGTCGCGGACCAGCCCGAGCACCCGGCTGGCGAGCGTCAGCCCGCCGACCGTGCCAAGGGCTCTGGTCAGGTTCACTGCGTCAGGCGGTGCCGGCCGGCAGGTCGTCGTTGCCGCCCTCGGCCTGCTGTGCCTGCAGCTGGGCAAGGTAGATGCCGTTGAAGTCGATCGGTTCAAGCAACAGCGGCGGGAAGCCGGCATCGCGCACCGCATCCGAAATCACCCGGCGGGCGAAGGGGAACAGCAGGCGCGGGGCTTCGGCATAGGTAAAGGCGTGCTTCTGCGGATCATCAAGGTTGCGCATGCCGACAAGGCCACCGTACGACAGTTCGACCAGGAATTGGGTCCCGGCCGAGGCCTTCGAAGTGATCGAGATCTTGAGTTCGATCTCGTTCACTTCATCGGTGATGTCACGCGCGCCGATGTTGAACTGGACATCGATGTTTGGCGTGTCGGTCCACTGGAAGCTGTCCGGCGCGTTCGGGTTTTCGACCGAAAGGTCCTTGATATATTGTGAGATGATCCCGGCCGAAGGCAGCGTGTCTTCGCCGTTGGGCTGCGGCGCGCCAAGATCGAGATCGGTGATGATGTTGCCTTCGTCGGACATGGAAATATCGTCTTTCGTGGGTGACTGTTGAAACGTGCCGCGCGCCTAGCATCGCGGGGGAAACGGGTCGAGTCACTTTGCGGTACCAGCAAGCCGCAAAAATTGCACCGATCCGCGCGTCCACGCGTTGTTCATTTGTCATTGATACCTATTTGCCGTTAGACTGCTCGTTATCGCCGCACAGCGCGGCAGGGACTGGAACCTTGGACAAGACCGTCGAAATCATAATTCTGGCTATGGTCGCGGCCTTTTTGGGGCTGCGCCTCTATTCGGTGCTGGGCCGCCGTGCTGAACATGAAGAGCAGCCGCGGCTTGAACCGCGGGTCGATACGCCGCGCATGCCGGCGCCCGGCACTGCGGAGCTGGGCCCCGATCGCACCGGTGCCGCGGGGCCGCCGCGTGTGCTGGTCCCCGGGGTGACCCCGGCGATCGAACGTGCGCTCAAGGAAGTGGCGCTGGCCGACAAGCGGTTCGATTTGCTCGCGTTTCTCGAAGGCGCCAAGGGCGCGTACCGCATGGTCCTCGAAGCTTTCTGGAGCGGCGACCGCGAAGCGCTTGGCAAGCTGTGCGATGCTGACGTCCTAGCCACTTTCAACGCCGCGATCGATGCGCGTGATGCTGCGGGCGAAACGCTTAACAACCGGCTGATCCGGATCGAGGATGCGGTGATCGTCGCCGCCTCGCTCGAAGCGGGCATGGCGCGGATCGCAGTGCGCTTCATCGCCGATGTCGCGGCAGTCACGCGCAACAAGGAAGGCACCGTGATCGCCGGATCGCTCAACGATGCGGTCGAGTCGCGCGATATCTGGACCTTTGCGCGGCCGGTTAGTGCCGCGACGCCTGACTGGCTCCTCGACGAAACCGACGAAGGCTAAGGCTGCGTGTCAGTGCGGCGCAAGCTGGCAGCGCTGGTGCTTGCGGTTGCCCTATCGGGCTGCGGCGTTCGGTTGATCCCGCCCGCAGGAACACCCCGGCCAGTGCCAAGCCCCGTGCCGACGGCCCTGGCCACGCCCGGCACTGCCGCGCTGCTGGGGCTGGCGAGCGGTCCCGCGATCGGCGATTTCAAACTCTCGGATGGCGATGCGCGCGGCGCGCTGGTGGCGTTTCGCACCAGTTGCCCGAAGCTCCTCGCCCGCACCGATACCTCGGGCCTCACCCGGCAGGCTGACTGGAAGCCGTCGTGCGATGCGGCCGCGACCTGGCCGGCGGCGCAGGCCGCGCAGTTCTTCTCCACCTGGTTCGAGACGGTCAAGGTCGGCGACGGCAAAGCCTTCGTCACCGGATACTACGAACCCGAGATCGCCGGGGTGAAGACCCGCCAGCCCGGGTTCGACGTGCCAGTCTATGGCCTGCCGCCCGACCTCGTCCGGGCCAAGCCTGGCGATGCCCCGGCCAATGACAACGGCACCCAGCCGCTCGGCCGCTATGACGAAAACGGTGCTTTCGTCCCCTATTTCGACCGTGCTGCGATCGATGACGGGGCGCTGGCGAACCGGGGGCTGGAAATCGCCTGGGCGGCGGATCCGGTCGAGCTGTTCTTCCTCCAGGTCCAGGGTTCGGGCCGGCTCAAGGCGCCCGACGGCAGCGTGCTGCGGATCGGCTATGCCGGGCAGAACGGGCTGGGCTACACCGGGATCGGCAGCGTGATGCGTGAGCAAGGCCTGATCGGCAGCGGGCCGGGTCAGTATTCCGGTTCGATGCAGGGAATCATGCGGTACATCCGTGACAATCCTGAAGCGGGCAAGGCACTGATGCGGCAGAACCAGAGCTATGTGTTCTTCAAGCTGGCCGGCGGCGACGGGCCTTACGGCGCGCTCAGCGTGCCGGTGCGCGGCGGAGACAGCGTGGCGGCCGATCCTTCGTTCATGCCGCTCGGCGCGCCGGTCATCCTCTCGCTCGACCGGACCGAGGTCAATGGCCTGTGGGTCGCGCAAGATACCGGCGGGGCGATCAAGGGCGCGAACCGGTTCGACAGTTTCTGGGGCGCAGGCGAGGCGGCGCGGACCACCGCCGGGGGGATGAGCGGCCGCGGTGACGCGTGGCTTCTGCTCCCCAAAGGAACGGTCAAACGCCTGACCACACCGTGACCGGCCGGCGACGCAGCCTGAGCCGCGATGAAGCGCGACTGTGGGCGGCGGTGGCGGGGACGGTGAAGCCGCTCAGCGGATACGAAGAGTCTCCTCCATTGGGGGAGGTGGCAGCGCGCAGCGCTGACGGAGGGGGCAAGTCGCCACCGCCAGCTTCGCGCCCCCTCCGACCCACCTCCGGCGACCCACCTCCCCCAAAGGGGGAGACTCGAGAACCCAAACGCCCGCTCGATATTCACGGCCTCGACGGCGCGTGGGAGCGAAAGCTCGCCAAGGCGCTGGTCCAGCCAGATTTCACGCTCGACCTGCACGGTCACAGCCTCGAGGCCGCACACCGGCGGCTCGACATGGGGTTGGGCCAGGCGATCGCCATGCGCGCGCGGCTGGTGTTGCTGATCACCGGCCGCCCGCGTCCGGCCGAAGCTGCCGATCGCGGCAGTTCCCGCGGTGCGATCCGCGCCAAGGTGCTCGATTGGCTCGCGCTTGGCCCGCACGCTTCGCGCATCGCCGCAGTGCGGGGCGCGCATCGTCGCCATGGCGGGGCAGGAGCACTGTACGTCGTCCTGCGCCGGCCCAGATAAAGAACCGCCCCCGTGCTCACGGCACGGAGGCGGAAGTCTCCCTGGGAGGTAACCTAGAAGTTGAGCGTAGCGGTGACGTAGACCTGGCGCGGGTTGGCGTAGAAGGCCGAAAGGATGCCTTCCTTGCCCAACGTCGAAACCATTGGTGTGGCGATTACCCCGGTCGTCGGATCGACCGCCATGTAGGTATAGCCCGAAGTCTTGATCCGTTCATCGGTCAGGTTCTTGCCATAAACGCCCAGCGTCCAGCGGTTGCCCGGCGCATGATAGACCACGCTGGCATCGTACAGCTGGTAAGCCGGCTGATCGATGTAAGGGTTGGCGATCTCGAACTGGTAAGTCTTGCTCTTGAACGACATCCCGCCGCCGAAATTGAGCGTCCCTTCACCCAGCGGCATGGCATAATCGAGACTGGCGCTGCCCGACCAGGCCGGGGTGTTCTGGACATGGCGGTACTGCGACACATCCTTGGGCGCCCCCGCCACCAGGGTGACGTAGTTCAGGTACCTGGCATCGATGTAACCGAGCGAACCCGAAAGCGTCAGTTTACCTGCTTCGCTGTCGATCAGCTTGGCCCGACCTTCGAATTCGAAGCCCTTCATCCGTGCCTTGCCGGCGTTGTTGACCACTCCGCAGAAGGTGGTGAAGCCGCCTACCGTGCAAGCCACAGACCCCGGGATCTGGACGTCGGCGTAATCCATGTAGAACGCGGCCGTGGCAATGTAGAGGCGGCGATCGAACAGGTTGGCCTTGTAGCCAATCTCGTAGCTGTTCACCTTTTCGGGCTTGAAGCTGAGGTACTGCGCCTGGGATACGCCGACCGGCGCATTCGCGCCGACCCCGCGCGGATCGAACCCGCCGCCCTTGAAGCCTTGCGAGTACGACGCATAAAGCGTGGTGTCGCTGTTCGGCTTGAAGGTTAGCGACGCCTTCGGGGTAAACTTGGTGAAGGTGCTGGAGCCATGGACGTCGGTCAGGCGGCCCCCGAACAGGTTCCCGGCTCCGCCGAAGATAGGCGAACCGCCACCGGTGTAGAACTGCCGGACGACATCGCCCTGGCGCTTGTCCCAGGTATAGCGCCCGCCCAGCGACAGGCTCAGCTGATCGGTGAAATCGAAAGTAAAGTCGGCGAAACCGGCCATCGTCTCGGTGCCGATGTTAGCGTCGGTGTATGCCGTCAGCAGCGTCGGCGCGGGATACTGCACGAACAGCCGCACGTCGAACTGGGTCAGCGCGGTGGCGTCAAGGTAATAGAAGCCGACCAGCCCGTTGAACCGGCCCGCGCTGATCAGCGCCTGCACTTCCTGGCTGAACTGGCGGTTGCGGTAGTAACCGGGAACATCGACGTCCTGCGCCGGCAGAGCGTCAAAGTCGATCGGGGTGGCCGAATCGTCTTTGCGGTAGGAAGTGATCGAACGCAGCGTCAGCCCATCGGTCGGCTGCGCCTCAAGGAACAGCGATGTACCCCACGATTTGACGTCCTGCTTGGGGAAGTTGAGGCCGCCCTGGGTGTCGTAGACATTGCTCAGCACCGAGGTGCCGCTGACCATCCCCGGCACAAACCGGTGGCCGCCGCGCGGATCAGACTTGTCGTGGGTGAAATCGCCCGACAGCCGAGCGAAGATGCCGGTGCCGTGGACTTCGATCGTGCCGCGCCCGGCGAACACGTCCTTGTCGTAATTGTCGAGCCCGGTGGTCAGGTTCTTGCCGAAGCCGTCGCGGGTCAGGCGGGCGAGCGAACCGCCGATGCGCAGCACGCCGTCGGAGCCGACCGGGGTGCTCGCGGTGATTACCCCGTCGAGCTGGTTATAGCTGCCATAGGTCGCGCGTGCGGCGAAGTGCGGCTTGGCGCTGAGCCTGCGCGAGACATACTTGACCGCGCCGCCAACCGTGTTGCGGCCATAAAGCGTGCCCTGCGGTCCGCGCAGCACTTCGATCCGCTCGACGTCATAGATGTCGAGCACGGCAGCCTGCGGCCGGTTGAGGTAGACGTCGTCGAGATAGATGCCCACGCCCTGTTCGAAGCCTGCGACCGGATCCTGCTGGCCGACGCCGCGGATGAATGCCGACAGGGTGGAATTGGTTGCGCGGCTCGATTCGAGCGTAACGTTGGGCACGGTCTCGGCAAGTGCGGTGATGTCCATCGCGCCCTTGTCGGCAAGCTGCTGGCCTGAAAGCGCGGTGATCGCGATCGGCACGCTGATCAGCGTTTCCTCGCGCCGGCGTGCGGTGACGACGATCGCAGAAGTGTCCTCATCGTCGGCGCTGGCGGCAGGGGCATCGCTGCTTTGCGCGAGCGCGGGAGCGGCGGTCAGGCACGCAAGGGCGCTGGCGATCAGCGAAACGCGGCTAAACAAGGCGTGATGGCGCATGAGGTTTCCTCCCAAAAAACTTCCGGCCAGCCGCTGTTCGGCCTGGCTCATGGAGCGCCTTATATAAAAGTTGAACCAACTTTCAACTTGGTTATGCTGAAGTGGACAATTTCCGCAAGGAATGGTGCGGTGTCGTGGCAAGTGTGCAACACTGCGCGAAGGCTTTGGGGAGGGCTGAGTGAATCTGGCGAGTGGCGACAAGGCGGCGCGCGAACCGCGCACCGAACGCGGGCGGCGCACCCAGCGCGCGATCCTCGATGCGGCGGCGGCCGAATTTGGCGAGAAAGGCTTTCACGAAAGCTCGATCGTCTCGATCACGATCCGCGCCGGGGTCGCGCTGGGCAGCTTCTACACCTATTTCGAATCGAAGGAGGCGCTGTTCAAGGCGCTGGTGCAGGACATGAGCGGTCGGGTGCGCGATCACGTCGCGCCGGTGCTCGCGGCGCACGGCGGCGGGGCGATCGGCGCCGAAGGCATCGCGCTCGCCGCGTTCCTCGACTTCGCGCGGAGCCACAAGGAAATTTACCGGATCATTGATGAGGCTGAATTCGTCGCCCCCGATGACTGGCGCGCGCACTATGTGAACACGGCGGCGCGCATCCTCGAACGCTTGCAGGCGGCGCGGGCCAAGGGCGAGCTCGGCGTCGAGCCGAGCGAGGTCCACGCCTGGGCGATCATGGGAATGAACGTTTTTTTGGGCCTGCGGTTCGGGGTGATGGACGGGGATTCAGACCTGAGCGAAGTGGCAGCGCAGGCGAATGCGTTGCTGAAGGGCGGGCTGGGGTAATGACCTCGCCCATCCTCCCCATCCACTTGCGATGGGGAGGGAGACCGTCCGCGTAGCGGATGGTGGAGGGGTTCGCGGCCGGGCGCATCCCTCCTTGATTTAGGCCCGGTCGCAAAACCCCTCCACCGCCTTCGGCGGTCCCCCTCCCCGTTCCGGGGAGGTATTTGCGAGTTCCGATGACCGAAATCACCAACGCCTCCACCCGCCCATCCGGCTCGTCGTTCGTCAACGTCGGCGAGCGCACCAACGTCACCGGTAGCGCCGCGTTCAAGAAGCTGATCCTCGCGGGCGACTACACCCGCGCGGTCGAGGTTGCGCGCCAGCAGGTCGAGAACGGCGCGCAGGTGATCGACGTCAACATGGACGAGGGCCTGCTCGATTCGGTCGAGGCGATGACCACGTTCCTCAAGCTGATCGCCGCCGAGCCCGACATCGCGCGCGTGCCGGTGATGATCGACAGCTCCAAATGGGCGGTGATCGAGGCCGGGCTCAAGTGCGTGTCGGGCAAGCCGATCGTCAATTCGATCAGCATGAAGGAAGGCGAGGAACCGTTCCTCGAAGCCGCGCGCAAGTGCATGGCCTATGGCGCGGCAGTCGTCGTGATGGCCTTCGACGAAGCCGGGCAGGCTGACACTGCCCAGCGCAAGATTGAAATCTGCGAGCGCGCCTATGCGCTGCTGACGG
>JANOAD010000190.1:0-15906 GCA_031410955.1 Novosphingobium sp.
CCCGATTGCGGCACTGCCCGCTTGGGCCTAGCATCGCCAATGCCGGGCAACGGACCGGCAGGGAGAGACGATGGGACGCAAGCGCTCGACCAAGCCGACCAGCTTCGACATCGCCTATCGCGCCGGTGTCTCGCAGCCGACGGTAAGCCGGGCGCTGCGCGGTTCCAAATCGGTCAGCCCGGCGACCCGCCAGCGGATCGAGGAAATCGCCCGCGAGCTTAACTATTCGGTCGACAAGAACGCCTCGTCGCTGCGCTCGCAGCGCGCCAACACGATCGCGCTGCTGTTCTTCGAAGACCCGACGCCGGACGGGGCCAACATCAATCCGTTCTTCCTCGCGATGCTCGGTTCGATCACCCGGGCGGTAGCCAACCACGGGCTCGACCTGCTCATCTCGTTCCAGAAAATGGAGGACGACTGGCACGTCCAGTACCAGGACAGCCACCGCGCCGACGGGCTGATCCTCCTCGGCTACGGTGACTACACGCTCTACGAAAGCCGCTTGCGCCAACTGGTTGCCAGCGAGACCCAGTTCGTGCGCTGGGGATCGGTCAGCGAAAGCAACATCGGCGCCACGGTGGGATCGGACAATTTCGGTGCTGGACGGCTCGCGGGCGAGCATCTGCTTGCACAGGGACGGCGCCGGATCGCCTTTCTTGGTCAGGCGGACGACCACTATCCCGAATTCGCCGACCGCTACCGCGGGCTTTGCGCATCAATGGCCGAGGCCGGGCGTCCGGCCGATGGCGCGCTGCAAAGCGGGGCACTGAGCAGCGAGGGCGACGGGCACGATGCGGTCCAGACGATGCTCGCCGCGGGCCTTGATTTCGATGCAATCTTCGCGGCGAGCGATCTCATCGCAATCGGCGCAATGCGCGCGCTTGCCGAAGCCGGGATCAGGGTCCCGCAAGACGTCGCAGTGATCGGCTTCGACGACATTCCCGCGGCCAGCCTGACCAGTCCGCCGCTGACCACGATCATGCAGGATCTAAAAAGCGCGGGCGAGCTGCTGGTGGAGACCCTCCTGGCGGCGATCGAGGATCACCCCGTCGCCAATCGATCGATCCCGGCGAAACTGGTCGTCCGGAGGAGCAGCGGGCAGGCATAGCGAGGGTATCTACCCAACCAACGTATTCGTATGCCTATTGCCGCAATCCCGCCACCGTGCCAGCCCTGCCGCAACGGGAGAGAATACCATGGAAAAACCGCGCCAGGGCTGGGCCGGGCTGTTCAACATCAGCTTCGGCTTCTTCGGCATCCAGATCGGCTTCGCGCTGCAGAACGCGAACATGAGCCGGATCTTCGAGACATTGGGTTCAAGCCTCGAGAAACTGCCCGCGCTGTGGGTGGCAGCGCCGCTGACCGGGCTGCTGGTGCAGCCGGTGATCGGACACATGAGCGACCGCACCTGGCTCGGCCGGCTCGGGCGGCGGAGGCCCTACTTTGTTGCCGGGGCCGTGCTGGCAACGCTTGCCCTGTTTCTGATGCCGCTCGCCTCGGTGCTGCTCGCCGCGGCGCTGCTGCTGTGGCTGCTCGATGCCAGCCTCAACGTGTCGATGGAGCCGTTCCGTGCCTTCGTCGGCGATATGCTGCGCAAGGACCAGCACAGCGCCGGCTATGCGGTGCAAACCGCCTTTATCGGCGCGGGCGCGGTGGTCGGATCGCTGTTCCCGTGGCTGCTCGAGCGCTGGGGCGTGGCCAATACCGCCGCGCCCGGGATCCTGCCCGATACGGTGCGTTACGCCTTCTGGTTCGGCGGGGCGATGCTGTTCCTGGCAGTCCTCTGGACGGTGACCACGACCAAGGAATATTCGCCTGCGGAAATGGCCCAGTTTGATGGTGCGCACGGGGATGGCGAAAGCGAGACGATGCGCGCGCTTGCGGCACGGACCTACAATTCCTGCTTCGCCTGGATGGGTGCCGGGGCGGCGGTGGTCGCGCTGGTGGCGTCGTTCGGCCTGGAGAAGGAGGTCTACCTGCTAGGCGGGCTGCTGCTCGCCTATGGCCTCGCCAGCGCGGTGGCGATTGCGGCGGCCAAGCGCGGCAGCCCGGCGAAAATGCTGGGCCACATCGTCGGCGATTTCTCGGGCATGCCGCCTTTGATGAAGCGATTGGCGCTGGTCCAGTTCTTCAGTTGGTCGGCTTTGTTCATCATGTGGATTAATACGACCCCGATCGTCGCGCGCGAGTTCTTCAATGCGCTGCCGGGAACCCCTGAATATCAAGCCGGGGGCAACTGGGTCGACGTGCTGTTCGCTGTCTACAACGGGGTTGCCGCGGTCGCGGCGCTGACGCTGCTGCCGTTCCTGTCGGCCCGCATCGGCAAGGCGCGGACCCACATGGTCGGGCTGCTGTGCGGCGCGGCGGGCTATGCCAGCTTCTTCGTGATCAAGGACAAGCAGATGCTGCTGCTGAGCGAGATCGGCGTCGGCATCGCCTGGGCCTCGATCCTCGCCATGCCCTATGCGATCCTGGCGAGCAGCCTGCCGCAGCGCAAACTTGGCATCTACATGGGGCTGTTCAACGTTTTCGTGGTGATCCCGCAACTGCTGGTCGCGACGGTGATGGGGCAGGTCATGAAGTGGCTGTTCCCCGGCCAGCCGATCTGGACCATGGCTTTTGCGGCCGGGACGCTGGTGCTCGCCGCAATCGCGATGACCCGGGTGAAGGTGCCAGACGAAGCCTAGAAATCGGCGACGATCTGAACCGTCAAGGTGCGCGGCGCGGTGTAGGTCCAGCCGCCGCTGGTCGAGACCTGCCAGCCGTAATTGTCGAACACGTTCTGCACCAGGGGCCGGAACAGCAGGTCGGTCTTGCCCAGCTTGAAGCGATAGCGCGCGCCGAGGTTCAACGTGGTGCGCGGCGCGGCGTAGAGCGTGTTGGCGCTGTTGCCGACCCGGCTCGAAAAGCTGTTGAGCGCGAGGTCGAACGACCATGCACCCTTCCCGCCGCCCGGCCTCCAGTCGAGATTGAACACTCCGTGACGCTGCACCTGGCCGACCGGGCGCGGCCCGATCGCACCGCTACTTACTGCCTCTCCGCTGATCCTGGGATCGAGGAGCAGCAGCCCGCCCACCACGCTCAGCCCCGGCACAATCTGCCCAGTCAGCGAAAGTTCGAGCCCGCGGTGCGTGAGGTCGCCGAGCTGGCGATAGCGCAGCCCGGCGTCGAGATTGTAATAGGGCTTCGTGATGGTGAAGGCCCCGGCAATCAGGGTCAGCCGCGGAGTAAGGGCAAGCTTGAGCCCGGCCTCAAGCTGGCGGGTATGGATTGCCGGCGGCGCCTCGGAGCGGTTGACCGCGACGTCGGGGGCGATCAGCGCCTCTTCCTGTCCGGTCGCGGCCGCGCCATAAAGGGTGACACCCTTGGCGAGCGCGATCGAGGCGGATACGTTCCAGGTGACCGGATGGTCGCGGCTCACCGGGTCGGCAGCAAGCGGGTCAGCGAAGTCGACCGCCTTGGTGTAGCTCGAGCGCGATAGCCCCGCATCGAGCGAGAAACCGTGGTCCGAAGCCAGTCCCCAGGCCACGCCATAGGTGAGCTGGTCGACCCGGTCGCGGTTCTTGGTCCCGATGCTGTAGACCGGTTCGGGGATCTGGGCGTTGGTCAGCAGGCTCGAAGCTCCGTACTGAAACGAAGCGGTACCGCCGAAGCGGCGGACCTTGTGCCGTCCGCGCAGCGACACCAGCACCTGCTGATGCAGCGATCCACCGTGCCATTGCTTGACCAGCCGCGCCTCACCCGACAATGACGCGTCGAACGACCCAGCATCGGCAACGATCCGGTGCCCGCTGGTGCTGCCGTCGGGCAGAACCCCGGTGTAAAGATCGGCAAACACCTTGTGTTGGTCCCGGCGGGTGTAGAACAGACCGCTTTCGAGACGGATTCCCGCAAACAGCGGCAGCCTGGCGACCCCGCCCCACACCCAGGTATCGGCATCACGGCCGGTCCAGCTCGGGCTGAGATTTTCGCCGCGCTTCAGCCTGGGCGGGCCGCCGGTGCCAGCCAGGAACAAGGTTGGCCGGGCCTCGTCGCTACGGAACCGAAAGTCGCCAGTGAATAACATGACCTCGGCTCCGGGCTCCGGCCGCCATGTCAGTGTCGCGCCAATGGTCCGGGCTTGGCCGGTGCCGCCCTCGGTGCGCCGCAATTCGCGAAAGCCGACACCCACGTCGAGCGCTAGCCGTTCGCCGGACAGCGGCTGCTTGATTTCGAAAGCGCCGCCAATCCCCAGCGAGTTCGACGAGCCCGTATCGAGCGTCAGGCTTTGCACTGCCGTATCGCGCGCCCGGTTGAGCGAAAAGTCCGCTATCCCGGTCGGCGCGGGGAACGGATAGTGCAGCGCAGCCGGGCCGACCCGGATGGTGGTTGAATCGACCAGACGGCTCGAGATGCGATCGACCTGATCGAAATAGAGCCCTTCGATCCGCACGTTACCGGCATCGACCGGGCTGAACCCGCGGACATCGTCAGTATCGTAAAGCCCGCTCTTGTCGTTGCCCACGCTTTTGCCGAACCCGTCGCTCGACTGAGTGGTGACATTCTCCGAGGCGCGTTGTGCCATGGCCGCATGCGGCATCAGTGCCAGCCCCCCGGCCAGCACGGCCCCCAGTTGCATTGTGAAACGCATGCGCCGCCCTTAGCGGACGCGCGGCGCTTGAAAAGCCCCTATACGTCGCCGCGTTCGGCCGGGTCCTCGTGGAGCCAGGCAGCGTGGCGCGGCGCACGCTTGGTTGCGGCCCAGTCGTTGAGCATCACCGGAGCGAGTGCGCGCAGTTCGGCATATTGGTCCGGCGTGCCGATGTTGCAGGCCAATTCGAGCCGGTGGCCGTTGGGATCGAAGAAATAGATCGAGCGGAAGATGCCGTGATAGGTCGGCCCGAGCACCTCGACCCCTTGCGCCTCGATATGAGCCTTGGCATCGAGCAGCGCGTCGAGGTCGGCGACCTCGAAGGCGATGTGCTGGACCCACGCCGGGGTGTTGGGATCCTTGGCCATTGCGGGCTGCTGTGGCAGTTCGAAGAACGCGAGCACGTTGCCCCCACCGCAATCGAGGAAGATGTGCATGTAGGGGTCGAACTCGCCGGTCGAGGGGACGTGATCCTCGGCAAAGGCGGTGGTGTAGGTCATGCCAAGGACGCGGGCGTACCAATCGACCGTCTCCTTCGCGTCCTTGCAGCGATAGGCGACGTGGTGGATGCGCTGAAGGGTCGGCGTCATGGTCTTTTCCTTCAATTCCAAGGTCCGCTCAGCATGAGCGGGCGTAAAAACTAATCCGCTCCATGCAGAACCCCGCGCTTCATCTGATCGCGCTCGATCGACTGGAACAGCGCGGTGAAGTTGCCCTCACCAAAGCCCTCATCCTTCTTGCGCTGGATGAATTCGAAGAACACCGGACCGATCTGGGTCTCGCCGAAGATCTGCAACAGCAGACGCGGATCGTCATTTTCGGTCGAGCCATCCAGCAGGATGCCGCGCTGCTGCAGTTCCTCAACCGGCTCGCCGTGACCGGGCAAACGTTCGGCGAGCATCTCGTAATAGGTTGCAGGCGGAGCCGACATGAACGGCACACCAAGCGCCTTCAATTTGTCCCAGGTCGCAATGAGGTCGTCGCAGATCAGCGCGATGTGCTGGATCCCCTCACCGTTGTAGGCGCGGAGGAATTCCTCGATCTGCCCGCCGCCGGCCTTGCCTTCTTCGTTCAAGGGAATGCGGATCTTGCCGTCGGGCGCGGTCATCGCCTTGCTGGTGAGGCCGGTATATTCGCCCTTGATGTCGAAATAGCGAATCTCGCGGAATCCGGCGATGCGCTCGTAGAACGCGGCCCAGTGCGCCATGCGCCCGCCATAGACGTTGTGGGTCAGGTGATCGATCAGCTTGAGGCCAGCCCCCACTGGATGGCGATCCACGCCCGCTTCGTAGACGAAATCGATGTCGTAGATCGACAGGTCGCCAAATGCGCCGCCTTCGTAGCGATCGATCAGGTAGATAATCGATCCGCCGATACCGCGGATTGCGGGCAGGTGCAGCTCCATCGGCCCGGTCCTGACCTCGACCGGCTCCGCCCCGCGCTCCAGCGCCTCGGCATAGGCCTTGGCGGCATCGCGCACCCGCCAGCCCATCCCGCAGGCCGAAGCGCCGTGCTCGGCGGCGAAGTAGGCCGCCGGGCTGCGCGGTTCGTAATTGGCGATCAGATTGATCCCGCCTTGCCGCCACAGCTGCACGTCCTTCGAGCGGTGGCGGGCGATCAGGGAGAACCCCATCTTCTCGAACACCGGTTCGAGCATGCCCTTTTCGGGCGCGGAAAATTCGACAAATTCGAACCCGTCGAGGCCCAGCGGATTTTCGAACAGGTCGGCCATCAGGTCGTGCTCCGGCGAAAGGATTGGTTGCAAAAGAAACTAGTTGCGCGCCCTTGCCGAGTCAAGCTTTGTGCGCGGCGATCAGCTCACGGTAATGGTAAAACAACCGCTCGAAATGCTTGCGCATGGTCTGGACCTGGCCGTGGCTACGCGGCCAGCCTTGCGCGGCGAGCAGGCCGATGGCGGCGGCCAGCGCAGCCGGGTCACCAGACTTGTAGACGAGGCCGCTCCCCGACAGGGCTTGATCGGCAGCCCCGCCGCGATCGGGCACGATCACAGGTACGCCGCTGGCCCTGGCTTCGGCCGCAGCGAGGCCAAAAGTTTCCGCCTCGCAACCATGGACCAATGCGTCGGCGCTGGCGATGATCGCGGCAAAGCGTGAACGATCCTGCACCGGATCGAGCAGTTGCATATGCGCCTCTCTGGACAACGCCTTGCGGATCGCCGCTTCCTGGCGCCCGCCACCAAGCAGGATTAGTCCAAGCGGCCGCTCGCGCGCGGCGATCCGGACGGCGTCGAACACCATCGGCCAACGCTTTTCCGCCGACAGCCGACCGACCGCGACCAGCAGCCCGGCATCGCCGGGCAGGCCGAGCTGAGCCAGCAATTCGCCGCGAAGTGCGGGATCGTGATTTGCGGGTGAGAAAACCCCTTCATCGATCCCCATCGGGAAAAGTGCTGTGTTTGCCACTCCACCCACGATCATCCTGCCGTAAAGGTCGTCGCTGGCGCAGATCACGCTGTCGTAATGCTGCGATAGGCCCCGGATATGCCGCCAGTAGGGGCTGAACAACCAGTCGGTCGAGCTGCGCGGCAAAAAAGGGTCGAACCAGCGATAGGCGTATGCAGACATCGGATCGGCGTGCATGACCAAGGTGCGCGGGACCTTGCCCTGCCACTCCGCCACCCACGACGGACTGCGCCACGGCGAACCCACTTCAACCAGATCGGGCTTCAGCTCGTCGAGTGCGACGTGAAGCGCCGCCTTGTCGCCGAAGTACCAATAGTTCTTGTCGACGATCAGCCGTGGGCTGGGGATCGTAACAATCCGTGCCTTGGGGCCATATTCGATCACCTCGTGCCGGTCTCCGGGCGCGAGGATGACAATCTCCGCGCCCAGTTCGGGCCCAATCTTCAGCTTCTGCTCGACGTAGCTTTTCACCCCGCCGCCATGAGGCGTGTAGAATGCGCTGACATCGACCAGCCGCACCTAGTTATTTTTCAGCGGCGCGACGCCCAGCCCGTTCTTGTAGTTCATCACCACCGAGATCTTCGAGACCCCGCCGGAATTCACCACCACGCGCGAATTCTTGACGCTCGGTTTGCCCCACCCCAACTTCGGGTTTGAAGAGAAGCCGATCCCGTCGATCTTCCACTGGAAGCGGCGATCCATGTTGCGGTCGTGCAGCACCGAGACCGCATACATTCCCGGCCCCGGAATGCGCACGCACAGCACCACCGGACCCGATTGCGGCACCGGCACTTCAACCCGCCGGAAGGTCTTGCCGGCGGCGATCAGCACATTGTCGTCGGCGAGGAAATCCTGCTCGGTACCGGGATAGATTTCCAGCTTCATGTTGCCCGCACGGTCCTTCATGCCGAATGCCTCGACCAGCAAAGCTGGACCAGGCTCGCCCGCACGGCACCGCCCTTCGGCCTTGCCCAGATCAGGCGTACTCTTGAGCGCCGGGCCTGCAGCCAACAGCAGCGGCAACGCCAGGGTTACGGCAAGAGGCTTCATTTCACTTTCTCCGCATCGAACAGGCCGGTGAGGCCAAATATGGTTCCAATCATCAGGTGTGCAACCAGCAGCAGCATGGCCATCATCGCCATGAGCGCAGCTACATCTGCGCCTTTGCCCAGTAACAGTACTGTAACACCGGCGAAAATGATGTCCTTGTTGGGCAGGAACGGCAAGCGCGAGAGCAGCATCCGCAGCGTCGCCAGCACCAGCCACAGGGTAATCGCAACCGCGGGCAACACCGCGTGCCACATGACTGCCGAGGCAATCAGGATGACTACGATTCGCGCTAGGTGCGCGGCTGAAATGAACCACAGGTCCTGCTTCGCCAGGGTGAACAGCTGGCGCCGGAACAGCAGGATGCCAAGCGAGGTCAGCAGCACCACGCCCAGTGATGCGAAAGCCGTCGGCCCCTCGACCCCGAGTTGCCCGGCGGTCACGTAAGGCCAGGCGAAAACCAGCATGACCAGCGTCGCACCGTTGCCGATCAGCGCTGACAGGATGGTGATGTCCTTGATCGCGCCGAAAGGTGCCTCGCTCAATCGCGTGCGCGCCTTGGCCCAGGCATAGAACTGCGCCTCGCCCAGATAGCCGAGCAGCAATTCGTTGGCGACGAGCTTCCTCAGCAGCGCGCCGATCCCCGCAAGCGGCATCGCCCAAAGCCGACGGTAGACCACCCATTCGCTGACCGGCCCCGACAGGTAATAGGCCGCAAAAGCGATCCAGAACACCGGGCTGGCCGGGATCAGACCCCGCACCTTGGCGAAATCGAGATCCTTGAACTGCAGCGCCACGGCAACCAGCAGGGCAAGCGACACGCCCATGCTGGCGAGTGCCGCCCAGCGGCTGCTGCGCGGGGGAGCACGCTCCTCGCTCACGGCAGCAGCCCCTTGCGGCCAGAAGGCGACGTGCGTGGACACAGCGCCGCCCCGTGTCGCTGAAGCGGTGAACCGAGGCTGAATTCGCGTTCCGTCATGCCGCCGCCAGCTCCTCGAACAAGGCGCGATAACGCACTGCGGCAATTGGAATCGTGAACACCTCGGTCGAGGCGCGCGCGGCTGCCGCATCGTACGACATGGTCAGGACTTCTCGCATCGCACCGGCTAGTGCGCCCTCATCACGGATCGGAACCAGCCGCGCGAACTGGCCATTTCCGGTCAATGACCGCATCGAAACGCTGCAATCGGTCCCAGCGATGGGAAGCCCCGCTGCAAGCGCCTCGACAATCACCGCGGGCACGCCTTCGTAGTCCGAAGACATGACGAAAGCTGAAGCCGCAGCCAGATGGGGCGCCGGGTCGCAGTGCCCGGGCAGCGACACCCGGTCCGCGATCCCGATCTGCGCCGCCAGCCGTTCCAGCTTGGCCCGGTCCGCCCCCTCACCCACGATCACCAGCCGCGCGGCGGGATCGTCGAGCCGGACAAAGGCGCGCAGCAGCAGCGGGAAATTCTTTTGCGGGAGCAGCCGCCCCACCGCGACGTAGCGCGGTGGGCGCGGCAGATCGTTGCTGCGCGCAATCGCCATCAGCGCGGCGCGCTGCGCCACTTCCAGCGAGGGGTCTTCGATGATCGCGATCCGCGCGTCCGCCACTCGCATCGCCCCGGCGATCTCCGCGCGCATCGGCGGCGCCATGCCGACAATCCGCTCGAACAGGCGGCCCTGGATGCGCAGCCAGCGGCGGTAGAACCAGCGGCCGATCACCGGCATGTCACGGCGCTCAAGATCGTTGCTGATCTTGATCGCGATCAGCGGACAGCGCCGCCCCAGCAGCAGTTTCAGGGCCGCGCCGACGACTGCGTAAGTATTGCCGGCCAGGAACAGCACGTCGATCTGGTTCAAGCGCAGCCAGCGCCACGAATGCCAGATCATCCAGATCGTTTCCCATGCAGCGGTGGGTATCGGCTCGGGCCGCCGCACATAGTCGAGGCTCGGCGCAATGCCCTGCATCGCGCCTTCATCACGCCCGAGGATGACCTTCACGTCCACCCCTCCGGCTTGCCAAGCATTCGCAAGGTTGAGCGCCACCCGCTCGACCCCGCCGGGCTCAAAGCTGTGGATCGGCATCGCAATGCGTGAGGCCCTCACCGGGTCAGGAGCTCGGCATAGCGCCCGGCGCGGCGGCGCGCGGCGAAGGATCCGAAGGTGGCCGAAATGCTGTCCAGCAGCGCCGGGACGGTGACATCGCCCGGATGGACGGCCGCGCGCACCACCGGCTGGACGTGCAGTGCATGCCGCGCGAGCCCGGCAAAGAAGCGCGATGACAGCTGGCGCGGCTTCGACCGGCTGGCCCAGGTGATCACCGGGCCTTTGGCGAGCACTTTGCCGCTCCGGGGTTGCCACACCCGCATATGGTCCTCGGCCAAGGCGAAATCGCTGGCCGCCAAGGCTTCACGCGCGCCTTCGCCATAGAGCCACGCGGGAGCGATGAAGCCTGCTACGGGCCGGCCGATCGCATCCTCGATCAACTTGCGTCCGTCGGCCATGCGCTGAGCGGCAACCTCGCGGCTGAGGCCGAGGAATTCGCCCTCGCCCGCGGTCATGTGCTTGGCCTTGAACGCCGCCGCGCCGCTATGTTCGGCGAGGTCCTTGTGAAACCAGCCATGGACGAACATCTCGACGCCCGAATCGGCCCAGTCGCGCAGGCGGCGCTGAAAGCCCTTGGCCTCGACCAGCGGCGCCCCGCTCCAGTGGTTCGGCACCACCAGCATCGCGAATTTCGGTCCGCCCAGGATACCGCTCAGCAGCTCGGCCAGTTGATCGACCTCACGCTCGAAGCGCGGGCCGACATCGTGGATCGAGGCGAGCAAAAGTTTGGACACAATGGCCGCGCCTATAGCGGCATTTGCTGGCTCGCGCAGTGGAAACTGCCGCCCCCGCCCAGCACGGCATCGGCCATGATCCCGACCGTGTCGCGGTCCGGGAACAGCCCGGCAATCGCGGCGACCCCGTCCGCATCGTGCGGCGAGCCGTAGGTCGGCACCACCACCAACCGCGAGGTGATCGCAAAATTCATGTAGCTGGCGGGTTCGATCCGCCCGTCCAACTCGACCCTCCCTGGCGACGGCACGTCGCAAACAGTCACCCCGAATGCCTCGGTCCGCACCTTGGCATCGGCATAGATCGGCGCGTTGGGATCATCCGCACCGGTCGCACGTGGCAGTGCGAGTACGCCCGGCCCCACAAACCGCGCCAGATTGTCGACATGCCCGTCGGTATGATCGTTGATCAGTCCGTCACCCAGCCACAGGACACGATCGAAGCCGAGGTCGCGCTCCAGCCGCGCTTCGACATCGCCGCGCGACAGGTCGGGATTGCGGTTGGGATTGAGCAGGCACTGCTCGGTCGTGGCGACCAGACCGGTGCCATCGCCATCAAGCGCGCCGCCTTCCAGTACCCAATCCGCGCGCTCGACCGGAAGCCCTGCATCGTGCGCCAGTTCGGCACCGATCTCCTGGTCGCCATCCATCAGGTATTTGCCGCCCCAACCATTGAAGCCGAAGCGCTTGACCACGCGCTGCCCGCCGCGCTGCACCACTAACGGCCCCGTATCGCGCAACCAGACGTCACCATAGCGCCGCACCTCAAGCTTTACCTTGCCCGAACACAGCGAAGCGGCCCGCGCGCGATTGGCCTCGTCGCGCACGATCAGGCGCACTTCCTGCCCGCTTTCCGCAACCGCAGAGGCGAACAAGGCGATCTGCTCCTGAGCGCGCTCGAAATGGCCCGGCCATTCCTCGGCAAGGTGCGGGAACCCCACCCACAGCCATTGCTGCGGATGCCATTCGGGCGGGAAGAAATTATTTGACATGTATATAAATTAAAATATACATAAATCGACATCCTAGGAGAAGTTTGATGGGAAAGTATGATCCATTGACCCAGTATCTGCAAAACAAGCCGGTGGAAATCTGGGAAGCGCGATTCTCGGATGTGGAAAGTGTGCTAGGGTTTCCTTTGCCCCGCAGTGCGCACGAATATCCGGCGTGGTGGGCCAACCAGGAACCTGGCCACAGCCAGACCCGGGGTTGGCAGGATGCGGGATGGGAAACCGGGCAAGTCGATCTTTCGGCCAAAAAGGTCCGGTTCAAACGGCGGCAGCGGCCGATGAGCCAGCGCGCCAATTCGGAAACCGCTGTGAACGCATCGAAAAATCCAGATCTCGACGACCTTTGGCGCAGGGCGAGCGAGATCAGCGAAATTACGGACCGAATGGAGCTCGAACGGGCTGCATTGCAGTGCTTTATCGAAAGTGAGGCCGGGCGGCAGCTCGCGGAGATGGGCGGCACGATGCCCGATATAGAGCTTCCGCCCCGGCGCAGGATCAGTTGGTGATCCTCGCGGATACCTCGGTGTGGATCGACTTCTTCCGCAAGCCCAACGCGCATGTAAAAGAACTGTCAGAGCAACGACGCATGGTCTGCCATCCATTCGTGGCCGGCGAACTGGCAGCAGGCAGCCTGCACGTACGCCATCGCATGATCTTGATGCTACGGAACTTGCCTCAGCTGCAGCCGGTGAACGACAGTGAATTCTACGCGTTCCTGGAGCAGCACGAAGTCAACGGCAGGGGCATGGGTTTCGTCGATATCCACTTGCTAGCTGCTGCTTCGTCAGCCGGAAACGTTCGAGTTTGGACTAAGGATCGCCGAATGCTGGAACAAGCCGTCCGCTTGGGGTTGGCCTACCACCCCTGAGGGCCCTACTTTCCCCCGGCGCGGCTCTTGTCACGGATCCGGCGGAATTCGTCGGTCTTGTGCCAGTTCGGCCAGTCGGTGGTCATCGCGAGACTCCGGCCGAGGCGATAGAACAGCGAAATTTCCTGCACCGCTCCCGACCAGTCCCAGGTGGGATCGTACTGGTCGCTCGGCTGGTGATAGCGGTGCTGGACATAATCCTCGGATGCCGCATCGCCTGCCGCCTTGCCGCCCTGCACCCAGTCGCTGCCGCGCCCGACCGAGAACATCGGGACACCCAATTTGGCAAAGCTGAAGTGGTCCGAGCGGTAGTAGCCGCCGCGTTCGGGATGGTCTTCCGGGGTCAGATACAGCCCCATCGCCTTCATCGCCGCCTGAAGATACCGGGTCAGATCGCTCTTGTCGCCCCCGGTGACCGAGACGTCCTTGCTCGGACTGCCCGGGCCGACTCCGTCCATGTTGACCCCGCCGACCGTCCGGCTGAGCGGGTAAACCGGGTGTTCGGCGTAATAGCGCGAACCGAGCAGCCCCGATTCCTCGAGCGTTACCGCCATGAACACCTGGCTGCGATCCGCCGCGCCGGCCTTCACATTGGCTTCGGCCAGGCTGACCAGCGCGCCGACCCCGGTGGCGTTGTCGATCGCGCCGTTGCAGATGTTGTCACCGGTCTTGTCGGGCGTGCAGCGGCCGAGATGGTCCCAGTGCGCGGTGTAGAGGACGTATTCGTTCGGGTGCTTTTTGCCTGGCAGCACGCCGATCACGTTGTGCGAGGTCGCCCGCTTGATTTCGTTGTCGAAGCTGAGGCTGGCGGTCGCGCCCAGCGGCACGGCCTTGAAGCCCTTCTGCTTGGCCGCCGCGCTCAGCGCCGCGAGGTCTTGCCCCGCCGCCTTGAACACCGCTTCGGCGACCGGTTTCTGCACCCAGCCGTTGGCCTGGGTCTGGTCCATCGCATTGTTGGCCGACGCGATGTAGTGCTGCGTGCCGGTCCAGCTGGAATTGACCACTTGCCAGCCATAGGCCGCGGGGAAGGTATCGTGGACGATCAGCGCGCCAGCCGCGCCCTGCCGCGCCGCTTCCTCGAACTTGTAGGTCCAGCGTCCGTAGTAGGTCATCCGGCGGCCCTTGAAGAGGCCCTTCTCGTCGGCCTGCTCGTAATCCGGATCGTTGACCAGGATGACCGCGATCTTGCCCTTCATGTCCAGGCCGGCATAGTCGTTCCACCCCAGTTCCGGGGCGTTGATGCCATAGCCGACGAAGACCAGCGGCGCGTCCTTGATCCGGGTTTGCGGAGTAACGCGATAGCTGCCCGCGACGATGTCCGGCCCGAAATTGTAATGCAGCTTCTGGCTGCCCGCTTCGACCGTCAGTCCATCCGCATTCTTCGCGGTGATATCGACAGTCGGCACGTCCTGCAGCCACGAACCCTTGTTGCCGGGCTTGAGGCCCGCAGCCTTGAAGCGATTGATGATATAGGTGATCGTCAGATCGTCAGCGCGGCTCCCGGGCGCACGGCCTTCGTAGCGGTCCGACGACAGCTCCCTGGTCACGTCGCGAATCGTGTCACCGGTGATCTTCGGCACCGTGATCTGCGGCACCGGGATGCGGGCGGAATGGCGCGCCGGAGCCGCCGTGACCGCTACGCCAGCAACCAGCGCCGCGGCTGCTGCGGCGAGCGAGACTTTTCCGAACCTGGGAGGAATCATGATCTTGCGCATCCTTGAAATGGTGTGGCGCAACACTGGCAAAGCCCGCCCCTGCGCGCAAGGCCTTGAAGTCGCACCGCGCTGCGTCCATCCCCGCGCCATGACCAGCCCCGACTGGACCGCAGCCATCGCCCGCTCCGAACAGCATGCGCCGTATCTCGCGCAGGGACTGGAGCGTCTGCCCGAACTTGGCGCGCTGCTCGCCGCCGGTGAAGGCGAGGCGGCCCTGGAATGGGCGAGGAGAGCCGGCGACGATTGTACTGGCGTTGGCGTTGCCCTTCGCCGCGAAAAGCGCGCGCTGGCGCTGGCGCTGGCGATCGGCGACCTTGCCGGAGCCTTCCCGCTCGCCAGCGTGATGGCCCGACTCAGCGAGTTCGCCGACCGCGCGCTGGACCGCGCTATCGCCACGGCAATTACCGAGCGTGTGCCCGGTGCCGAGCCCGCCGGATTCCTCGCACTGGCGCTCGGCAAGCACGGCGCTTGCGAGCTCAACTATTCGTCCGACATCGATCCGATCCTGCTTTACGATCCCGAGCTGCTGCCGCGCCGCGTGCGCGACGAACCGGGCGAGGCGGCGCAGCGGGTGGCCCGTTCGCTGATGGAGATCATGAGCCACTTCACGCACGAAGGCTATGTCTTCCGGGTTGACCTGCGGCTGCGCCCGGCGAGCGAGGTCACCCCGCTCGCCCTGCCCATCGGCGCCGCGCTGACCCACTACGAAAGCTCGGCGCTCGCCTGGGAGCGTGCCGCCTTCATCCGTGCCCGCGCCTGTGCTGGCGATGTGGCTGCGGGCGAGGCTTTCCTCGCCGCGATCCGTCCGTTCGTGTGGCGGCGCAGCCTCGATTTCGGGGCGATTGCCGAGATCGCGCGGCTGACGCAGCAAATCCGCGCCAACTATGCCGGACCGCCCCGCCCCGGGCCCGGCTTCGACCTCAAGAAGGGCCGCGGCGGGATCCGCGAGATCGAGTTTTTCGCGCAGACCCACCAGATGATTCACGGCGGGCGGCGGCCTGAACTCAGATTGCGCGGAACCCGCGCGGCGCTTGACGCACTGGCTGATGCGGGGATTATCGATGGCGCAGATGCGCAGTTGCTGGGCACCAGCTACGACAGGCTGCGGACGATCGAACACCGGCTGCAGATGGTCGCCGACCAGCAGACCCACCGCTTGCCGCTCGATCCCGCCGCGCTCGATGCAGTGGCTCGGCTTGACGGTTTAGACAGCGGTGCGGCACTGGTTGCCGAACTCAGTGGGATCAGCGAGGCGGTTGGCGCGCGCTATGACGCCCTGCTCGCCCAGCACGCCGACGAAGGCACGCCGGTGCAGCTCGCCGCACCGCGCGGCGATGCCCTGGCTGCAGAGCTGGCCGAGCTCGGCTTCGAAGACCCCGCCGCGCTGGCCGAGC
>JANOAD010000191.1:0-7433 GCA_031410955.1 Novosphingobium sp.
AGTCAGCCAGCGGGGCGAGGCAACAGCAGGGGTGGCAATGGTCATTCCCAGTGGATCGCAGCATATGGTTAACTTTGGGTAAGCGCCGCCATGCTTGACCCAAAGCTTGACTCTGCGCCCCGCAGTGCTAGTGGCCCGCCCGACCTTTGCGTTCGCGTGATGGTCAGCCGTCCGAGACAGTTGCTGGAGGTTTCCTCCTTAATTCGCAGCCTAGACGGGGACAGAGATTTTTCGGGCCTGCCTTCAATGCGGCCCGGCACGGCGTTATCGGCGCCCTCCTTCCCCTTCGAACGGAACCGCCCGTGGGTGCTTCGGCAACCGCGGACAACGTAGCCGGTTGTGCGGGAGCTTGCTCCCAAGCGACCATTTTGAAGGAGTTAGGCATGGATCGTTCGCAGAAAGCCGAATCGGTCGCATCGCTCAACGCGGTCTTCAACGAGGTTGGGGTGGTGATCATCGCCCGCAATCTCGGCTTGACGGTGGCCCAGTCCACCGCCTTGCGCGGAAAGATTCGCGATGCCGGTGCATCGTACAAGGTGGCGAAGAACCGTCTTGCCAAGCTTGCCATCAAGGACACGGACTATGCCGGGATCGGTGACTTGTTCACCGGCCCGACCGCGATCGCCACTTCGGTCGATCCGGTGGCTGCCGCCAAGGCAGTCGTGGATTTCGCCAAGACGAACGACAAGCTCGAAATCGTCGGCGGATCGATGGGTTCGCTGGTGCTGAACGCCGAAGGGGTCAAGGCACTCGCCGCGCTCCCTTCGCTCGATCAGCTCCGCGGGACCATCATCGGTCTGGTCCAGGCACCGGCGACCAAGATCGCCCAACTTGCCACCGCTCCGGCGGCCAAGCTGGCGCGCGTCTTCAGCGCCTATGCCGAGGCAGCATAACAAGACGTTTTACCGATTTTCCCGGGACTTTCCCCGGACCAACATTTGCAGGAGTTAAACATCATGGCCGATATCGCCAAACTGGTTGAAGAACTTTCGAAGCTGACCGTGCTTGAAGCCGCTGATCTGGCCAAGGCGCTTGAAGAAGCATGGGGCGTTTCCGCCGCTGCTGCGGTTGCTGTTGCGGCTCCGGCTGCTGCTGCCGAAGCGGTTGAAGAGCAGACCGAATTCGACGTGATCCTGACCGGCGACGGCGGCAACAAGATCGCCGTCATCAAGGAAGTCCGCGCGATCACCCAGCTCGGCCTGACCGAAGCCAAGGCGCTGGTCGAAGCCGCGCCGAAGGCGATCAAGGAAGGCATCAAGAAGTCGGAAGCCGACGAGATCAAGGCCAAGATCGTTGCTGCCGGCGGTACCGTCGACATCAAGTAAGCTTCGCTTGCTACACAGTTTCGTGGCTGTCTTGAAGCAGTCACGGATGGGAGGGCGGGACCGCAAGGTTCCGCCCTTTTCGTTGGCGCGGACCGTTTGCAGTTCGGTAACGGCCCTTCGCTAAAACCGCGGGCATGAGCTTTGGACAAAACACGCGGGCCGGATTGAGCGAACTGCGCGGGACATACGACCGCACGGTCGATGGCTGGTTGCGCCCCGATCAGGGTGGATGGCGTTTCACCGACACGCAGGGCGAGGTCTATCGGCTCAGCGCCGAGGATGGCGACCGCATCCACCACGCCGCGCGTGAGCGGATCGACGAACTGTTTGCTTCGCTTGAGGGTCAGAGCTGGCTTCTGGTGGTTGCGGCGATGGTTGTCGGCTTCCTGGGTTTGAAGATGGCCGACGAATTCGTCCTCTATGGTGCGATGCCTACCGGGGTCTACTTCGTCCCGTGCTTGTTGTTCCTGTGCAAGGACGTGATTGCCGAAGTGCAGTTCGCCTGGGCAATGAACAAGTGGCGTGGCGATCTGGCCAAACTGATCCGCAGCGAACTGGGCTGCGGTGACCAGCGCCAGGCCTATTCGCTGTTCAACGACGAACGGCTTGGGGTGTGGATTGGCTGGGCACTGTTCGGGCCCGGGATGATCGGGTTTTTGGTCGCCTACGACTATGGCGAGGCCTTCTTCCTGTTCCTGGGCATGATGGGCGCCGGCATATTCGTCCTGCGGGCTGCCTACGGCCTCGACGGATAGCGGCTAAGCGCTATTTCAGCGTCTTGATGTAATCGATCAGTTCATGCCGCTTCGCCGCATCGGGCTGTCCGGCATAGGTCATCCGGGTGCCGGGGACCGTGCCCATCGGGTTGGTCAGCCACTTGTCGAGGCCGGCCTGGTCCCAGGTCAGGCCCGAGCCCTTGAGCGCGGGGCTATATTCGAAGCCCGGCCCGGTCCCGGCCTTGCGGCCGAACACCCCGGCCAGGCTTGGCCCGATGCCGTTCTGCCCGGGCTTGACCGCATGGCATGAGGCGCACTGCGCGAAGACGGCTGGCATCTTTGGGCCGCTGTCAGACGCGCTGGCGGTGCTTTCGCTGGTCGACGACGTTCCTTGTTCGGGCGCGCTTTGCTCCTTCGCTCCGCCACAGCCGGCCAGAGCCAGCGCCATCATCCCAGCACCAATCGCACCGCACCGAACCATCGCCTGCGTCCTCCTGTTGACCAACAGAGACATAGGCCGGCGCGAATCTCCGCGTCAATGCGCTGGAACAGTGAACCGGCACGAAGCAGCGCTGTGGCAGGCTTGTCGCAAGCCCGGGGCAAAGTTGCGGCGCGCGCCGACTAGGTCTTTTGTTGCCGAGTTTCTGCGCCTATCCGGGCCGGCTTTATGGGGCAAATGACATCTTCCGACCTTTGGCGCGGCGAGCTGCGCGCCACGCTGCTGCTGGCGGCGCCGCTGGCGGCTGCCAACCTGGCGCAGATGCTGGTCTATGCCGTCGACGTGATTTTTGTGGCGCGGCTGGGCGAGCAGGCATTGGCCGCGTCGAGCCTGGCGACGACCATCTTCGGGCTGATGATGTGGTGCTTTTCGGGGCTGACCGGCGCCTGTTCACCGTTGATCGCGGCCGAGCTGGGCCGCCGCCGGCATGCGGTGCGCGAAGTACGCCGGTCAGTGCGCATGGCGCTGTGGCTTGCAGTGGTGTGCAGTGTGATCGGGATGGCGATTTCGGCCAATGGCGAAGCTATCCTGCGGCTGACCGGACAGGATCCGGTGATTGCCCAGCGCGCCGGGCTGTTCCTGATGGTGCTGCTGTGGGCGATGCCCGCGGCGCTGGTCAGCAACGTCCTGCGCTCGTTCGTCTCGGCGCTGGGCCGGCCGGTGATCGCCACGCTGATCACGGTGCTGTCGATCGTGGTCAATTCGGCCGGAAACTATGCCTTCGTGTTCGGGCACTGGGGGGCACCGGCACTGGGGCTGACCGGGTCGGCCTGGTCGAGCGTGGTCACCAGCTGGATCGCGGTTGGCGCCTATGCCCTGCTGATCCGCAGCGACCGGCGGCTGCGGCGCTATCACACGTTCGGGCGCTGGTGGCGCACCGAGTGGGCGCGCATGGCCGACCTGCTGCGCATCGGCCTGCCGATCGCGCTGATCATCCTCGCTGAAGGCGGGCTGTTCTCCAGCGCGGCATTCCTGATGGGGCTGATCGGTGAGGCGCAGCTCGCCGGGCACACGGTGGCGCTGCAGGTCGCGGCGCTGGCGTTCCAGATCCCGTTCGGGATCGGACAGGCGGTGACGATCCGCGTCGGGTATCATTTCGGCGCAGGGGACAACGCGGCGATAGCCCGCGCGGGGCGCGCGGCGCTGGTCATGGGGCTGGGCTACATGGCGCTGCCTGCCGCGCTGATGATCCTGACCCCGCGGCTGGTGCTGCGGCTCTATGTCGATCCCGATGCGGCCCAGAACGCCGTGATGGTCGGCTATGCGGTGCAATTCCTCGCCGTCGCCGCTGCTTTCCAGCTCTTCGACGGCATGCAGGCGGTGCTCGCCGGCGCGCTGCGCGGGCTGCAGGATACGCGCATGCCGATGGTGCTGGCGCTGACCGGCTACTGGCTGATCGGGTTCACCACGTCGGCGCTGCTCGGCTTCGCCACCCCGCTCGCCGGGCTGGGCGTATGGCTGGGGCTGGCGATGGGGCTGGTGGTGGTCTCGCTGTTGCTGCTCCGCCGCTGGCAGCGCCGCGCGGCCTTGGGGCTCTTGCCAGCGGGCGCTTGGTCAGACTAGGCTGGCGCATGAGTGACGAAACCGTACTTTACCGCCCGATGTTTCTTGAAGAGTTCCTGCCGCTGGTCGGCAAGCGGTTTGTTGCAGATTGCAAACCGGCTGAGGTCGAGATCGCCCTGGTCGAGGCATCACCGCTGAAAGACCACGGGATTGTCGCGCGGCCGCCATTCATCCTGGTGTTCCATACCCCGCCGGAAGCGCGGTTGATGGATGGTAATTATGTCTTGAAATGCGGCAAATGGGGCCCTGACATGATCTCGCTCACATCGTTGATCGCCCCGGCAGGATCGGCGCCGGGCTATTACTATCAGGCGGTGTTCAACTGATAGCGCCAGCCCGGCTCCGCTGCTGGGTTAACTGCGCGAGGGGAAAATGCCCTGCGTGGCGATCACATGGGTGATGCCCAGATAGGGACTGCGGGTCGAAACCGGCGCATTGCTGCCGGCCGGGGCGTTGGTAACCGTACCGGCCACATTGAGGCCGCCCAGGGTCACATCCTGGGTTGCGCTTGAGGGCAGGTAGATCAACGGAGCCGCCGTACCTGGGGCGGTGTCGACTGCCTTGCCCAGGATGCCGCCAGCCGGTGGAAGCTGCGCCGACCCTTTGGCCGAGCCGGCCTTGAGCGTCGAAGTCGATGTGAAAGTCGCGGTGTGCGTGTGCGAAGGCATCTGGCTGGTGGTGAGGGTGGTCGATTCGCCGCCGCCCGCTTCGCCCAGTTGCACCGGCGACAGGCCGGGGCCCGTGCCCCAATGCATCATCGAGCGCGACTGCAGATTGGGAAGACCGAAAGTGGTCTGTCCATTCCCGCCGAAGTTGGTGCCAAGCAGCGAAAAAAGCGCCGTGTTCTGGGAAATGGACAACAGTTGACCATTGCAGAGTGCCGTGCCGCGCGGAGCAAAATTCCATCCGCCCTGCAAGATCTGACCGATATATATACTGGACATGCGTATTCCCCTTTCAGAGATTCGATATCAATTCAGGTTGGTTATTGACATCCTGTCCTAAGGACAGGGCTTTCTCCAACCGATTCAATCCGACATAAAACTAGGACCCGGGCCGGAACGTGGTATTATTATCAGGCCCCATCTGAAACGGCCCGACAGGATCAGCTGCGCGACGGGAAGATACCTTGAAGCGCAATGACGTGCGTGATCCCCAGATAGGGGCTGCGGGTCGAAACCGGCGCATTGCTGCCGGCCGGGGCGTTGGTAACCGTACCGGCCACATTGAGCCCGCCCAGAGTCACATCCTGGGTTGCGCTTGAAGGCAGGTAGATCAACGGAGCCGCCGTCCCGGGGGCGGTGTCAACCGCCTTGGCTAAAACGCCGCCAGCCGGTGGAAGCTGCGCCGACCCTTTGGTCGAGCTGGCTTTGAGCGTCGAGGTCGACGTGAAAGTCGCGGTGTGCGTATGCGAAGGCATCTGGCTGGTGGTGAGGGTGGTCGATTCGCCGCCGCCCGCTTCGCCCAGTTGCACCGGCGACAGGCCGGGGCCCGTGCCCCAATGCATCATCGAGCGCGATTGCAGGTTGGGCAACTGGAAGGTGGTTTGCCCGTTACCGCCAAAAGTGGTGCCGAGCAGGGCAAACAGTGCCGTATTCTGGGCAATGGACAACGTTTGCCCATTGCACAAAGCGGTGCCGCGCGGGTTGAAATTCCAGCCGCCCTGAATGATTTGACCGAGATACAAGTTCGACATGTGCATTCCCCTTCCATTGTTGCCGCAGGACAATGCATGCCAGCTGGGCCAAAAAACCAAGCCCGGTCGTACTGCCGATACAACCGAGAACGAAGTAGAACTTCACTCGCAAGCTTATTGAAAGCCGCGTGGCAGTCAACTTTGTTCTGCACCGTTACTAGTCCCGGGCGTTGCCAAATTCACTGCAGCGCGAGCAGCGTTTGCCGGATCGGGTCTAGCCAAAGCTCTGCCGCGGTCCGGACATCGGGGCCGGCAGCTGACCGCTTGCGTTCGCTATCGCTGGCAAAAACTTCGCTGGGGGCCTTGGCATTGCGTGAGCCGGCCTGCTCCATTGCCGCCCGATCGGGATCCGACAGGCATAGCTCGAAATGCTCGGCGATGGTTGATGGCATGGCGCCGACGATGGCGGGATAGTCCAGCGTGATGCCGCCTCCAACGCCCCAATTGGTAATAACGGCCCGGGCATAGCCAGCAAGCGCCTGTGCTGTGAAATCCGCGCTGTCACTCGCCTCCAGCTGGACGTCGAAGGCTACCCCCGGGAGGGTGTGCATGCTGGGCTGCTCGATCAGCGAAACCAGCACTTCCACGGGATCGCGGTGCAGATAGACCCAATTGGTCTGCGCGAAAGCCCGGCGGAGTGCCGGAAGGTAATGCGTGTGCCAGACTTCAAGCTTGATGAAGTGGCTCGTCTGCCCAGGCGGACGCATTCGGCCAAGCGCGGCCACAATCGCACGAATGGCGGCGTCGGCCTGTTCGGCCTCGATCCCGCTATCGACTGCCCAGCGCAGCACCGCGTCCAGCGGTTCGGGCTCGGACGAAACGGCATGAGCGGGGACCGACGCAAGCATCTGCGCGGCCAGCGTCGAACCGCAACGCGACATGTGGAGGATCAACCCCTTGAGCGGCAGGCTGCCTTGGCCTTCAGAATCGGCGACCAGATCAGCCAGACTGGTGCGAATCCGCATCAACCAGTTGATCGGCAAAAAGCTGGCCCGGCGCACATCATCTTCGAAGAAGGGCGCGGTCAGCGGGCGCGAACCGAACCAAAGCCAATCGAGGTCGGGGGCTCCTCCGGTCGGGACTGAACGTGTTGGAAGCCAGCCACACGGCGGCCAGAGATCGAGTTTGATTGGCGCTGCTGCGAACCGGCCAATTCCCAGCGGGTCCGGTCGCAAGACCGAGCGCAGGACTGCCTCTGACACTTCGAGTCCATGCCGCCCGGCAATCGCCAGCGCAGCACGGATGAAGCTGTCCGCATCAGCCAGCGCGCCAAGTTCACCCTGCAGGTCGGGCCGGTTGAGGATAAGACCAACAAGCGGGCCGAGTTCCGGCGGCAGCAATACTTCCAGTCTCGTCATTGCCAATCTTGCACCATTCTTTTTCCCCGATTGCGGTCCGAGCCTACTCGCCGCAACGATACCCCCGGCACCGGCATTGTCGAGCCGTGTCCAGCAGGGAATTTTCCGACCACACTCTCCTTGACGCCGCTCGGTCGCGAACCCATATGCGCCTCGCTGGCACTCTCGACATGAGAGTGCCAAGATGCATCAACAATCATGCTGAGAGGTAATCACATGAGCTTCCGTCCATTGCACGACCGCGTGCTCGTCCGCCGCGTCGAGGCCGAAGAAAAA
>JANOAD010000192.1:0-10835 GCA_031410955.1 Novosphingobium sp.
CGATCGAGCATGTTCATGAAATCGGTGTTGCCGCCGGTGTTGAGCTGGTAAGTCCGTTCGACCGTGACGCCGCGCGCGGCGAACAGGCTGGACAGCACGCGGTGGACGATCGTCGCCCCGACCTGCGCCTTGATGTCGTCACCCACGATGGGCAGGTTCTTGGCGCGGAACCTGGCTTCCCATTCGGGCGTGCTGGCGATGAACACCGGCATGCAGTTGACCACCGCGACGCCCGCTTCAAGCGCGCATTCCATATAGAATTCAGTGGCTTCCTGCGACCCGACGGGGAGGAAGTTGATCAGCACTTCGGCGCCTGAATCCTTGATCGCCTTGACGATGTCGGCAGCAGTCGATTCGGTGTCGTTGGCGACGATGAAGCCCTTGTCACCCACCGTGGTCATATGCGCGGCGACGCCATCCGAGACCTTGCCCATGATGACCTTGCTGCCGGTCGGCGCGATTTCCTGCTGGAACACCTTGGTGTTGTTCGGCGCAGCGAAAATCGCTTCGGCAATGTCGAGCCCGACCTTGCGCGCGTCGACATCGATGCCGAGCACGAATTCCACGTCACCGGCGCCGTAGCCACCGATCTTTTCGTGAATCAGGCCCTGCGCCGAATTGTTCTGGCGGTAATAGGTAACCCCTTGCACCAGCGAACTGGCGCAATTGCCGACGCCGATCATGGCGACCTTGATTGGCTTCATTATCTGTAATTCCCTTTCGAGCGTCGATGCACGCGCCCGGCAAAGGTGGGCGCATCAAGAAAAAGCGCGCCAAAAGCAAGAATCTTGGCGCAGGTCAAGCCGGATGCCGAAAGCACGAACGAGCCTTAATGCCCGCTGACTGACAGCGTCCGTTGCCGACTTTGCCGCAAATCCAGCCGGATTTGCGCCGCACGTCGGCACGTGCCTGCGCAATGCAGGCCTATGAGTATAGCACTAAAGTTGCGTCGCGCAAATGCACTGTGAACCGAGGCTTCGCTGGCCTCTTGTTCCGGTACGGCCAAGCCCTCTATGGACTTCCCGACAAGGCACGCGATGTCAGGCAGGATTCAAAAAAGGGACCGGGTCGGTGAACAACGTCACAGCGCCGCTGCAGCAACCCAATCCGGTTCGTCCGCAGCGCCCGCGCGAATTGCAGGATCCACTCAACTACTACCTCTACCACCCGCTCGCGTGGCAACTGGCGCGAGTGCTGGCGCGAACTCCGCTGACCCCAAACGCGGTCTCGGTGATGGGCGCACTGATGGTCGTCGCGGCGGGGCTGGCCTATACCCAGCTCGCCTGGCCGGTCTCGGCCGCGCTTGGCATGGCGCTGCACATGGGCTGGCATGTGGTCGACGGCGCCGACGGCGATCTGGCGCGGCTGACCGGGCGGGCGAGCCCGCTGGGCGAAATGATCGACGGCCTGTGCGATTACCTCAGCCACGCCGCGCTCTACGTGCTACTGGCCTTGTGGCTGCATACGCACGGCGGAGCGTTTTCGGGCTGGCATGCCTGGGCACTGGTGGTCTTTGCCGGAGTCAGCCACGCAATCCAGTCGAATCATGTCGAGGTCCAGCGCCGCCAGTACCAGTACTGGGTCTATGGCACCCCATGGCTGCGCAACAGTCATGCTCAGGATGATTCGGCGACCGGCAAGAGCTGGGCCGCTTCGCTGGTTTCGCTCTATATCGGAGTGGCGAGCGGGATGACCCCGCACGCGCTGAGGATCGACGCGGCGGTCGCCGCAGCCAGGGACGATCCCGCGCGCCTCGCCGAGATTGCCCAGGCAGTCCGTGCCGAATCACCCCCTTTGTTGATGCTGTGCAAGGTGCTGGGGCCGAATCCGCGCGCGATCGTGCTGGGCCTGTCGATGTTCGCCGGCACCCCGCTGTGGTACATGCTGTACCAGTCGCTGGTCCTCAATGCGCTGCTTGTGCTCTCGGTGCGGCTGCACAATGCTGCCGCGCAGCGCATCGCCGCGCGAATCGGAGCCTGACGATATGTTGCATGAGTCTCTGCTTGCCGAAGCGCGCGCTATCGCGGGCGATATCGTCGCTTTGCGCCGCGCGATCCATGCCGAGCCCGAACTGGGCCTCGATACCCCCAAGACCCGCGACAAGGTGCGGGCGGCGCTCGCCAATCTGCCGCTGGAATGGCGCGAGGCGACCACCTCCAGCGGTTTGGTCGCTAGCCTGAAGGGCGGGGCCGGGCCGGGGCGCACTGTCCTGCTGCGCGGTGATATGGATGCCCTGCCGATGGCTGAGGAGACCGGGCTGGACTTCGCTTCGACCGTGCCCGGCACCATGCATTCGTGTGGACACGATACCCACACCGCGATGCTCGTGGGGGCGGCACGGCTACTCTGCGCCCGGGCCGATCAATTCGCGGGCGAGGTCCGCTTCATGTTCCAGCCGGGCGAGGAAGGCTTTCACGGCGCGCGTTTCATGTTCGAAGAAGGCTTGCTGGGCGGTGGGGCAAATGGCCCGCTTCCCGAAGCCGCCTTCGCTCTGCATATCATGCCCAACGCCCAGCACGGGCTGGTTGCGGGCCGCGCCGGCGCGCTGATGGCCTCGGCTGACCAGTTCGAGATCATTATCGACGGGCGCGGCGGGCACGGCGCGATGCCGCATGACGCGCTCGATCCCGTGCCGATCGCCTGCGAGGTGGTGACCGCACTGCAGACCTATGTTGCGCGCCAGTTCAACGCCGCCGACCCGGTGATCGCTTCGGTCACCCAGATCAACGCCGGCACCGCGCACAATATCATCCCCGATTCGTGCACCTTGAGCGGCACCCTGCGCTCGCTCTCGCCGCGCCACCGTGACAAGCTGCATGCCGGGCTGACCCGGCTCGCCGAGGGGATCGCTGCCGCACACGGAGCCTCGGCGCGAGTTGAAATCATCGCCGGTTTCCCGGTCACCCTGTGCGATCCGCGCGCGGTCAACCTCGGCGAAGCGGTCACCACCGAGCTGTTCGGCGCGCCCTCGTGGCGATGTCTCGATGCCCCGATCATGGGCGCGGAAGACTTTTCCTACGTGCTCGAGCAGATCCCTGGCGCGATGTTCTTCCTCGGCGTCGCACACGAAGGGGTCGATCATCACAAATGCCCTTCGATCCACTCCCCGCGGATGATGGTCGACGAAGCCGCCCTGCCGCGCGGCGCGGCGCTGCTCGCCGGGTGCGCCGAGCGGTTCCTGGCGCAGGGCTGGAATTGAGCGGGAAAGTTTGGTGCACCCGACAGGATTCGAACCTGTGACCCCTGCCTTCGGAGGGCAGTACTCTATCCAGCTGAGCTACGGATGCGTTGGAGCGGCGGTTAGCAGCGAGATCGCGGCAACGCCAGTAGGTTTGTTGCAGCCTGCCCCGGTCAGTTTGCTATTTGGCGGTTAGCAATTTGGCAAGCGCAGTGCGGCTATGGCAGGCCCATGAACATGCACTCCAGCTTCACCGCGGCCGGAACCGGCGCGCTGCCCACCTCGGGCCGGCCCGAATTCGGCCAGGCTTCAGCCTCCGCGATGAGCATGAAGTGGTCGGCGCTGCACGATGCGGTGGGCGTGGTCGGTATGCTCGCGGGCCTTGCGGCCGAGCCGACGCGGCCTGAAATTCGCAACTTCCCTGCAGTCATGCGCGATACCGGCGGTTGGCGGCGCGAGCTGGCCGAACAGGGTATCGATGACTTGTCTGCCGTAATGGAGCCGGGCCTGGCCGCGCTGCTCGCAGTCCATGCCCGCGGCCCCAATCCTGCGGTGCCGGCGCTGGCACTGTGGCAGGAATTCCACGCCGCGCGCGCCGCGCTGCTCGCGCTGGTCCCGCCGGGGAACGCCAACTCGCGCCGGTTGAGCTGAACGGGCAGCCTCGGCAGCCCATTGCAAGGTTCGCGTTTCGTTCCTAGGATGGCATCATGTCTGCCACCCAGCCGATTCCCGATATCACCACCGCCGCATTCGATTCGCCCGCCGCTGCGGCAGTGGCGCGGGGAATCTGCCGGCTGTTCGCGCGCAACGATATCTGGTGCTTGCCCGAAATGCCGCTGCGCAATGGCCGCCGCGCCGATCTGATGGGGATCGATGCCAAGGGCCACCTGATCATCGTCGAGATCAAAGTAGCGCGCGGTGACCTCTTGGGCGATGCCAAGTGGCATGAATATCTCGATTATTGCGACCGCTTTTACTGGGGGCTGGCCCCGCATCTCGACCGCGCCTGCATCGAGGAACCGGGCTTCCGGCCCGAGCGCTGCGGGCTGATCGTCGCCGATGGCTATGACGCGGAAATTCTCCGCCCGGCAGCCACGGTCCCGCTCGCCGCGGCCCGCCGCAAGGTTGAGACCGAGCGGCTCGCCCGCGCCGCACTGCGCCGCCGGCTGACGCTCACCGATCCGCAGCACGTGGTGCCGTGGAACGGTTGACCCGGCCATCGGCACCGGCCTAACCCGGCAGCAGTGATCGAACCCGGACCTTCCACTTCACCGCCGACCCTGGGTCTGACCGCCCCGGGCCGGGCGTTGGGGCCATTCCGTTTCCCCGCCTTCCGCGCGATCTGGATTGCCAACTTTTCCTCGAACATCGGCTCGATGATCCAGTCGGTCGGCGCCTCGTGGCTGATGACCGACCTTACCAGTTCGCACCAGCTGATCAGCCTCGTCCAGGCTTCGACCACCACCCCGGTGATGCTGCTCGGCATGTTCGCCGGTGCGATTGCCGACAATTACGATCGGCGGCTGGTCATGCTGGCAGCTCAGTGGCTGATGCTGGCTGCCTCGGCGCTGCTCGCGCTGCTGGCCTGGAGCGGACACATCGGCCCATGGTCGCTGCTCGCCTTCACCTTGCTGGTCGGCTGCGGCACCGCGCTCAACGGTCCGGCCTGGCAGGCTTCGGTGCGGCTTCAGGTTGGCAGGGGCGATCTTGCGCAGGCGATCTCGCTCAATACGATCGCCTTCAACCTGGCGCGCAGCGTCGGCCCGGCGATGGGCGGGATCCTGATCGCGCTGACCAGTCCGGCGGCAGCCTTCGCGCTCAATGCGCTCAGTTTCGTCGCGCTGATCGTGGTGCTTGGCCGCTGGCATCCCGAGCAGCCAAGCCGAACCCGGCAGCCAATGCTGGCCTCGATCGCTACCGGGATCCGCTTCTGTGCCGGATCGAGCCCGGTGCGCCGGGTCTTGGTGCGCGGCTTTGCCTTCGGCTTCGGCGGGGTCGGCTTCCTCGCCTTGCTGCCGGTGGTGGTGCGCGCGCAAATCGGCGGGAGCGAGTTTGACTATGGACTGCTGCTGGGCGCGTTCGGGCTGGGTTCGATCATGACGGCACTGTGGATCGCGCCGCTGCGCCGCCGCTTCGGCAGCGAGGCAGTGGTGGGGACCGCTTCGGTGCTATTCGCGCTGGCACTGTTCCCACTCGCCTCGGCGCATGGCATGGGCCCGGCACTGGCCGCCGGAGTGGTGGCGGGGGGCAGTTGGGTTGCGGCGCTGTCCAGCTTGAATGTTGCGATGCAGCTGCGCTCGCCCGAGGCGATTCTCGGGCGCTGCATGGCGATTTACCAGTCGGTGACCTTCGGCGGCATGGCGCTGGGCGCTTATGTCCTTGGTCTCCTTGCCGATCTGCTTTCGGTTGCGGATGCGATCCGCTGCGCTGCGGCACTGCTTTTGGGGCTGGCCCCGGTACTGCGCTGGCTCGCCCCGATGCCCGCACGCGATGAAGGACGTATCCGCGCGACTTAACGGTTAATTTACCATGTTGCGCCAAACCGGTCGCTGAAGGGAAACCGGGGAAACTACATGGACACCTATCGCGGGCTTTTTTCGGATTCGGCACCGCCGGAATCTTCGCTTTCGGGCGATGACTGGCCCGAGGTCGAATTCGGCGACCAGCAAGCCCTGCCCGAGCCGCCGCCGAGCCCCGTGGGGCAGGATGAGCGGCGCATGCAGGTGCGCGCCTACAATCACTGGGCAAGCCTGCTCGACAACCGCAACTTTCCCTCGATCGAAGAGCTCGATCCGCACGCGCTGCCCGATTTCGGCCCATACAGCGTCCTGCTCGATTTCACCGGCGGAATCGAAAACCCTGCAATCCAGTTCCTCGGCGATAAGCTTGCCAAGGAATGCGGCACCGACGGCGAGATCCACTCGCTGGCCGACGTGCCCGCGCGCTCGCTGTTGTCGCGAATCACCGACCATTACATGCAGATCCTCGCCAATCAGGCACCGATCGGTTTCGAGGCGGAATTCGTCAACCAGCGCGAGCAGACCATTCTTTATCGCGGCATCCTGCTGCCATTTTCGAGCGACGATGATACGATCGACTTCATTTACGGGGTGATCAACTGGAAGGAACTCGCCGACCAGCAGACCACCGACGAGCTACTGCTCGAGATCGACCAGGCGCTTGAAGTACCGCCCGCCACGAACCTGCAGCGTGACATGCCGATGACCGACTGGGCCGACGGGCCAAGCGACTTGTCGGGCACCGACGACGATGATGGCATACTCGACCTCACCGCGCTGGCACTCGATGCGCCCGCTGACGACCACTTCCCTTCGCCCACCTTCGCCGCCCCGGCCGATGACGACGTGTTCGAACTGTCGGACGAGGCCGATGCCGCTGCCGGCGACATGGAACTGGCCGACTGGCTCGCCTCGGCGCGCGAATTGGCCGAAGCGGCGCGCGGCAGCGAAGATCGCACCCGCCACGCACTTTATGCTGCGATCGGCAAGGCTTACGACTTCTCGCTCGCCGCGCAGCAAGCGCCGGACGACTTTGCCGAACTGGTCACCGATTCGGGGCTGACCGTGCAGGACCGCGCACCGATGACCCCGGTGGTCAAGCTGGTGTTCGGCGCCGACTACGACAAAACCCGCCTGACCGAATTTGCCTCGGCACTCAGCCACGCGCAGCGCCTTGGCCTGCCGCAGGGCGCGCTCGGCGAATATCTCCGCTCGGCTCCCGGCGGGCTCAAGGGCGTGGTCACCGAGGAACGCCGCCTGAAGCGCGAGGAAAGCGGCAAACCCGCCGATCTGCGCGACGCACCGCGCGAGGCATTGGCGAAGAAACTGCGCGGGCTCGACCATTTCCCGCTGGACAGCCTTCCGGCTGAGGGCAGCGAATTTACCCTGCTCGTCGCGCGGCGCCTGCCGAGCGGCGAAGTGGTCCTGCTCGGCGAGGTCGGCGACGATGTGGCGCTGCTCGAACGCGCCGCGCGCAAACTGGTTTAAGACACAAGGTTTGCTGGCCTAACGGCTCGGCAACACCGGCCCTGTTCCAGCTTCGCTGGAACAGATGAAAAGGCGTGGCGCCTTGCTGGTTTGGCCGATAGGTGTGCGGCATGAGGGCACTAACGGTTCGGATCGGCACTTTGGGTTGGATATTGATCGGGCTGGCGCTGACCGCGCTCGTGCTCTTCGGCGCCTGGCGCTGGGCACTGGCCAACAATGCGGTGGCTTTGCTCGACTGGGGCGATCGCCAGTTCGGCGGCAATTCGGGTTACAAGATCGCGCTGGGCGATGGCCATTACGGGGCTGACGATCGGCAACGGATCGAGGTGATCGTGCCTGCCGACCCCTCGCCGCGCCCGCGCCCGGTGGTGGTGTTCATCCATGGCGGCAGCTGGAACAGCGGCAGCCCGCGCGACTATCGCTTCATCGGCCGGACCCTGGCGCGCGAGGGCTACGTCGTGGTGCTGCCCGGTTATCGGCTCGGCGTGCCGGGCCGGTTCCCGCACATGCTTGAAGACAGCGCAGCAGCCGTCGCCTGGACCAGGGATCACGTCGCTGCGTTCGGCGGCGATCCCGGCCAGGTGGTGCTGATGGGCCATTCGGCCGGGGCCTATAACGTGATGATGCTGGCGCTTGAGCGGCAATGGCTGGGCCGCGCCGGGGTGCCCGACCACTTCGTCAAGGGCGTGATCGGATTGTCCGGCCCTTATGACTTCTACCCTTTCACCTCGGCTTCAACCCGGGCCGCGTTTGGCGCAGCGCCCGATCAGGTGCTGACCCAGCCGATCCACTTTGCCCGCGGCGACGGCCCGCACATGCTGCTGATCACCGGCGATGCCGATACCACGGTCAAGCCGCGCAACAGCCTCGCGCTCGCTGCCGCTTTGACCGCAGCCGGGGCGCCGACCCGGCCGGTGGTGCTGGCTGGGATGGATCATGGCGATACGGTGATAAAGCTGGCCGCGCCATTCAGCCGTGATCGCCGGGTGCTCGATCCGGTGCTCGCTTTCCTTGCCGCGCAATGTCAGCCTAAGCTGGCTTCACCGCCGGTTCAGCCGGGCAGTCGTTAGGACAGCAGCCGATGCCGAAGCTTTCCCGCCTGTTTGCGCGCGCTGTGGCGGCGCTGATGATCTTCACGCTCAGCAGCCAGGCGGCCCTGGCGCAGTCGGTGCTGCGCGATGCCGAGACCGAGGCGCTGCTCCGCGAACTTTCCACCCCGCTGGTCACCGCCGCAGGGATGGATCCGCGCAACGTCGATGTGGTGCTGATCGGGGATCCTTCGATCAACGCCTTCGTCGCCGGCGGGCAAGTGATTTACGTCAACGAAGGCCTGATCGAAGCGGCCGACAGCGCCGCCGAGGTTCAGGGCGTGATCGCGCACGAACTGGGTCACATCACCGGCGGACACGCGATCAACGACGGCGGTTCCAAGGCGGCTACGGGGATCAGCATCCTCTCGTTGATCCTTGGCGGGCTCGCCGCCGCCGCCGGGTCGGGCGATGCCGCGATGGGCGTGATCATGGCCGGGCAGCAGGCGGCGATGGGCAAGTACTTCGCCTTCAGCCGCGAGCAGGAATCGAGCGCCGATGCCGCCGGTGCGGGCTTTCTCTCCAAGGCGGGGATTTCGGGCAAGGGTTCGGTCGCGTTCTTCCGCAAGCTGCAAAACCTCGAATACCGTTACGGGTTCAAGCGGGAGGCCGACAGCGAGTTCTATTCGACTCACCCGATGACCGCCGACCGCATCGCCACGCTGCAGGATACCTATGCGGCCGATGCGGCGTGGAACAAGCCCTACGACAGCGCCCAGCAGGCGCGTTTCCTGCGGGTCAAAGCCAAGCTGATCGGCTATGTTCAGGAACCGGGCCGGACGCTGCAGATCTATCCGGAAAGCGACAAGAGCCTGCCCGCGCGCTACGCCCGGGCCTATGCCTGGCACAAGGAGGCGTTGCTCGAAAAGGCGATGGCCGAGGCTGATGCGCTGCTCGCCATGGCGCCCAGCGATCCCTATTTCCTCGAGCTCAAGGGCCAGATCCTGCTCGAATCGGGCCATCCGCAGGATGCCCTTGACCCGCTGCGCCGCGCGACCGAACTGACCGCCAACCAGCCGCTGATCGCGACGACCTTCGGCCACGCCCTGATCGCCACCGAAGACCCGGCGCAGCTCCCCGAAGCCGAACGCGTGCTCAAGGCCGCCGTGGCGCGCGACCGCGAGAATCCCTTCGCCTGGTACGAACTTGGGGTGATCTACGGACAGCAGGGCGACATGGCGCGGGCCCGGCTCGCCTCGGCCGAGCAGCAGGTGCTTGAACTGAATTACCAGCAAGCGCTGAGCAGCGCCGAAGCGGCGCAGGCCGCGCTGCCCAAGGGATCGCCCGACTATCTGCGCGCGCAGGATATCGCGATGCAGGCGCGCGCTGCGATTGAACAGAACAAGAAACGCCGCTAGCGCTGCTGGCGATGCCTAATCCACTGTCTGGTTCGCCGCTGATGCTCCCGCTTGCCGGAGCGGCGCTGCTCGTTATCGGCGCGGGTACCGGCTGGGCGCTGGCCGGGCGCGGGGTCGGCACGGCTGGTACGGGCGACTTCGACCAGCGCGTCCATGACTATATCGTCAGCCATCCCGAAGTGCTGATGGAAGCGGCCGACGCGCTGAGGAGCCAGGGGAGCGAGAAGCTCCTCGCGCAGGTCGCCGCCAAGCTGGTCGTGCCCTACCCCGGCGCGGTGCTGGGCAACCCGAACGGCAAGGTAACCCTGGTCGAATTCACCGATTTTGCCTGCACCTATTGCCGTGGCAGCGTGGCCGATGTCGAAGCCCTGATCGCTGCCAATCCCGACCTCAAGGTGGTGATCCGCGAACTGCCGATCATCACCCCGACCAGTCCCGACGCGGCGCGCTGGGGCCTCGCTGCGGCCGAGCAGGGCAAATATCCGGCGTTTCACAAGGCAATGTTCGCCGCCGGGCGCACCGATGCGGCGAGCATCGAGGCCGCCGCGCGCGCCGCCGGGCTCGATCTCGATCGCGCCCGCAAGGCGCTTGCCGATCCGCGCGTGACCGCCGAAATCGCTGCGAACCTCGACTATGCGAGGCGGCTGCAGATCAGCGGCACGCCGAGCTGGGTGGCGGGCAAGCGCCTGCTGATCGGCGCGGTCGGGCGCGAACAGCTGGCCCAGGCGCTGGCGGCGGCGCGCGAATCCTAATCCACTCGCGCAAGCCCCTGAAATTCTGCTAGACTAACGTCATGGCTGTGCTGCCCTTTCGCCCGATCCCCTTTTTCGCCAACAAGAATCAGGCGTTCTGGCGGCTGCAGATGGCCGGCTGGGGGGGCGCTCTCCTGCTGCGCACAATGTCGGGCCTGGCTAACGCCAAGGAACTTTCGTTCCTGGTCCTGGTGCTGATCTCGACCGTAACGGGCCTGTCGATCACGCTGATCCTGTCGGTGGTCTACCGCACGCTGATCAATCGTCGGCCCTTGATAACCTGGGGGGCGACTTCGCTCGTCCTGACGCTCGCGGTCGCGCTCTATGCCTTCATCGATGCCTGGGTGAACGCGCTGTACAACGGTGATGGCGGGCTCGATTTCGGCCGGGTAATCGGGCTGTTCTATCTCGACGCGACGCTGCTGCTGGCCTGGTCGGCGCTTTATTACATG
>JANOAD010000193.1:0-12159 GCA_031410955.1 Novosphingobium sp.
ATCGAACGGCTGGGCAAGTTCACCCTCGCCGCGCAGCCCGGGCTGCACCTGATCAACCCGTTCGTTGACAGGGTCGGCCGCAAGGTCAACATGATGGAGCAGGTGCTCGACATCCCCGGACAGGAGATCATCACCCGCGACAACGCGATGGTCGGGGTCGATGCGATCGTGTTCTTCCAGGTGCTCGATGCGGGCAAGGCGGCTTACGAGGTGTCAAACCTCTATCTCGCGATCATGCAGCTCACCACCACCAACCTGCGCACCGTGATGGGCTCGATGGACCTCGATGAAACGCTGTCGCGGCGCGACGAAATCAACGCCAAGCTGCTCCAGGTAATCGACCACGCGACCGAGCCGTGGGGGGTCAAGATCACCCGGATCGAGATCAAGGACATCCGCCCGCCGGCCGATATTTCCAACGCGATGGCCCGGCAGATGAAGGCTGAGCGTGAAAAGCGCGCCAACATCCTTGAAGCCGAAGGGTTCCGCCAGGCCGAAATCCTCAAGGCCGAAGGTGAAAAGCAAGCTGCGATCCTCTCGGCGGAGGGCCGCAAGGAAGCCGCCTTCCGCGATGCCGAGGCCCGCGAGCGCTCGGCCGAGGCCGAAGCGCGCGCAACGCAGGTGGTGTCAGAAGCGATCGCCACCTCGGGCACGCAGGCGCTCAACTACTTCGTCGCGCAGAAATACACCGAAGCGGTCGCCGCCTTCGCCAACTCGCCCAACGCCAAGACCATCCTGTTCCCGGTCGAGGCGACTCAGCTGATCGGCTCGATCGGCGGGATCGGCGCACTTGTGCGTGATGCGCTGGGTGACAGCAGCGGAGCGAAGAAGTGACCCTGCTGGGCTCAACTTACGATCCGCACTGGGCTTGGCTCGCGCTCGGTCTGGTGCTGGCGGTGGGCGAAATGACCATCCCCGGCGTGTTCCTGATCTGGATGGCCGGCGCGGCGGTCATAACCGGGCTGGTGACCTGGGTGGTGCCGCTGTCGGTTGCACTGCAGGTCATGCTCTTCGCGGTGCTGTCGGTCGGTGGGGTGTTCATCGGGCGCAATTGGCTGCGCGCCAACCCGATCGTCGGCGCCGATCCGATGATGAACGATCGCGGCGGGCGGGCGATCGGCGAAACGGTGGTGGTGACGCAAGTGATCGAAGGCGGCGAGGGCCGGGTCAAGCTGGGTGACAGCGAATGGATCGCCAAAGGGCCCGATGCCGAACCCGGCACCCGGATGCGGGTGACTGCGCATGAAGGTTCGGTGCTGATGGTCGAGTACTTGCACTAGACTGGCATCTGGCCGGACCGGGCGGGGCGCGCGGCAGGTGCACGCAATCTCCATATTTCCCCCATTAACCCTGCGCTCTTATTGGCCTATGAGGTGCTTGCCGCGCGCGAAGTGCAGGCTGGAGGATTAAGCGAGCCCAATGGCCAGATCTGACATCCGGCGCGCATCGCCGCCCAGCGGCGGGCGCCCCCGCAATCCTCAAAAGCCGCCGCTGCGCGGCTGGCGGCTGTTTTTCCGCCGCCTGTTCGTATGGGGCGGCTCGCTCGGCCTGCTGGCACTGATCTCGCTGGTCGTCGCGGTCGGCCTCGCGGCGCGGACGCTGCCCGATTTCGAGTCGCTCAAGGCCAGCCAGAACGAGCAGATGATCGTGGTGCGCGCGCGCGACGGGAGTGAGCTGGTCACGATGGGACCAAGCTACGGCAAGTGGCTGAGCGCCAGCCAGATTCCGCAGGTGATGAAAGACGCCATCCTTTCTACAGAGGACAAACGCTACTATTCGCACATCGGGGTCGATCCGATCGGGGTGGCACGCTCGGTGCATATTCGGCTTGAGGCCGGCACCTGGCGGCAGGGCGGCTCGACCATTACCCAGCAGCTTGCCCGTACCGTGTTCCTCAACAACACCAAGACGTTCGGGCGCAAGCTGCGCGAAGGGGTGCTTGCACTGGCGCTCGAATGGAAATTCTCGAAGTCCGAAATTCTCGAGCTTTACCTCAACAAGGTCTACTTCGGCGGCGGCGCTTACGGTGTGGATTCCGCCTCGCGCAAGTTCTTCGGTCACCCTGGCGACCAGCTTTCGCTGCCCGAGGCGGCGATCATTGCGGGGCTGGTCAAGGCCCCGTCGCACTATGCGCCAACCGCCGATGCCGAAGCCGCGGTCGGCCGCGGCCAGGTGGTGCTCGGGCTGATGGTCGAAAACAAGAAGGTCAACAGCAGCGCGGCGCAGGAGGCCGATTTCAAGGGCATCAAGTTTGCGCAGGAAAGCGGGCAGAATGCGGTCCGCTACTTCACCGATTGGGCCCTGCCGCAACTCGATATCCTGGTCCCCGACAACAGCGAGCCGATAGAAGTCTGGACGACGCTCGATCCCAAGCTGCAGGGCGCGGCGACCGACGCGATCCAGCGCAATGTCCCCGGCGGCGCGCAAGGCGCGCTGGTCAGCATGGACCGCGACGGCGCCGTGCTCGCGCTGGTCGGCGGGACCGATTACGTGACCTCGAACTACAACCGCGCGGTCAATGCTGTGCGCCAGCCGGGTTCGGCATGGAAACTGTTCGTCTACCTCGCCGCGCTTGAATCGGGCTACACGCCCAATTCCGAAGTGGTCGACGAACCGGTTACGATCCAAGGGTGGAGCCCGCGCAATTCGGGCGGAACCTATGCCGGAAAGATCGATGTACGCACCGCCTTTGCCTATTCGAAGAACACCGTTGCCGCGCAGTTGGGCAACGAAGTGGGCTTCTCCTCGGTCGCCGGGATGGCGCGGCGGTTCGGGATCACGACCCCGATTTCTACAGTTCCCTCGATGGTGCTCGGCTCCAACGAAGTGCGGCTGATCGACATGACCCGCGCTTTCGCAGCGGTCTCGGCCAATGGCCAGGCGATCGAACCCTATGGCATCAGCAAGGTCACGACCACCGCTGGCCGGGTGCTTTACCAGCATGCCGCCAAGCAGGGCGCCTCGCTGGTTCCGCCCAGCGTGAGCGCGGGGATCACCGACCTGTTGCAGACCGCGGTGAGCATCGGCACCGGCCGCGCTGCCCAGATCGGCCGGCCTGTGGCGGGCAAGACCGGGACCACCACTTCGAACAAGGACGGCTGGTTCCTCGGTTTCTCAAGCGGGATCACGACCGGCGTGTGGATGGGCCGCGACGATGACAAGCCCGTCCCCGGGCTGCAAGGCGGCACCGCCCCGGCGCGCGCTTTTGCGAGCTACATGAAGATCGCCGTGGCAGGGCGCCCGGTCGAACAGTTCCAGACCCAGGCGCAGCTTCCCAGCTGGCAGCTTGAGCCCGATGACGAAGCCAATTTCAGCGGCCGCCCGGAGGACTATTACTACGTTGACGAGAACGGCAATCTGATCGACCCGGCCAAGCAGCCGTTGGTCGGCGAACGCCCGCGCTCGCCCTCGCAGGAAGTGCCGGGGGGTAACAATGGCGGCCTGGTTCCAGCCTCGCCGCCGCCGGCAGCGAACGACGATTTCCTCAACGAGGCAACCGGGGGCAAGCCGGGCGGCCGGTCAGCCGGGAGCGGCGAAAACCGCACACCTCCGCCGAATTAATCGACCTGACTATCGCCGCAAGAAACGATCGCCCCTCCCCGGTGGGGAGGGCCATTCTTAGCCACTTGTCTATGAACGCGGGTGGGGGTTCCACGCTCGATAGGGCAGATCCCCCATCCCAACCCTCCCCCCAAGGGAAGGGCTAAACGATTCGATCTGACGGCCTCACCGCAGTCGCAGCGCGATAAACACGGTACCCTGCTGGCCGGGGCGCACGATTTCGAGCGTCATGCTCGGCCGGCCCGCAGCCTTGGCCGCCTTGATCGCCGCTTCGAACTGGGCAAGCCCGCCGATCGGCGCAAAGTTCACCGAAATGACGATATCGCCTTGCTGCAGGCCTTGATTGGCCGCGTCGGATGCAGAGTCGACATCGGCGACGACCACGCCCTTGGTGCTGGGCGGTACCTGCAGCCGCTGCGCCAGCGCCGGGGACATTTCCAGCACCTTGAGGCCCAGCGCATCGCTGCTGCCGTCGCCCTGCTTTTCGGGCGAAGCAAATGGATTTGACGGGGTCTGCGGCTGGCCGAACTGCTTGACCATTTCTTCCTGGGTCGGGCGCTTGGCCACCGTGGCGGTCAGCGTCAGCGGTTTGCCTTGGCGCAGCACATCGATCGGAATGCGTGTGCCCGGAGCCAGATCGGCGACGATCCCCGAGAGGGTGCGATCCGGGGTGACCGCCTCGCCATTGACCTTGAGCACGATGTCGCCCGGCTTGACCCCGGCGGCAGCGGCCGGGAGATTTGGCGGCACGACCCGCACAAGCTCGCCGCGATTGTGCGGCAGGCCTAGCGAATCCGCGATTTCGTCGGTGATCGGCTGCATCTGCACGCCAAGGAAGCCGCGCTCGATCGTCTTGCCGGCGATCAGCTTGTCAACGATCGGCTTGGCGGTGTCCGAAGGGATCGCAAAACCGATCCCGATGTTGCCGCCGCTTGGCGCGACGATCCAGTTGTTGATCCCGATCACCTGGCCGGTCATGTCGAACATCGGCCCGCCCGAGTTGCCGCTGTTGATCGAGGCGTCGGTCTGGATGTAGTGCTGATAAGCGCCCGAACCGGTGTTGCGGTTAACCGAACTGACGATCCCCGAAGTGACCGTCCCGCCCAGCCCGAACGGGTTGCCGATCGCGATCACCCAATCGCCCGCGCGCGCCTTGCTCGACTGGCCAAATTTGACGAACGGCAGCGGCGCCCTTGCATCGATCTTGAGCACCGCGATGTCCGAATCCGGATCGCGTCCGACGATCCGCGCAGTGTATTCGGTGCCGTCGGCCATGGTCACCATAACGTTGTCGGCGGCGCCCTTCTGGTCGAGGCTGATCACGTGGTTGTTGGTCACCACGAACCCGTCGGCCGAAACGATGAAGCCCGAACCCTGGGCTTCGGCCAGTCGCGCCGAAGGGCCGCCGCCCATCATTGCCCCCAGCGGGGTGTTCGCCAGCGGGTTATCGACCTGCACCTTCTGGCGCACCGAGATGTTGACCACAGCCGGCTGGAGCTGCGAAGTGAGGTCGGCGAAACTCGCCGGCGCGCCGGCCCGCGGGATGACGCTCTGCATCCGGCTCTGGTCGTTCTGCGCCACCTGCGCGCCGGCCGGAAGTCCGGTTGTCAGCGAAAGGGCTGCGCCGCCCAGCAGCAGCGCCGTGGTAACTCCATAAACGTATCGCACCGATATCATCCTCGCTTCTAAGCGTTGCAGTCTGAACCCGCCGGCGATCTCTCGCTGCCGGGCCTGAACGGAAATTGAATGGCGCGGGTCCGACCCGCTACTTTCCGTTGAAGTGCTTGAGATAGTCGCTGTCGGGCGGAATTACGATAGTCGCCGCGCCCTTGCGTGCCGGATCGCCAAAGTTTGCCTCATAGCTGCGCAGCGCGCTGAAATAGTCGTAAAACGCCAGATCCTGCGCCGCGCTTTTCTGCACGATTGCTGCGGCTTCGGCTTCACCATCCGCGACGATCCGCTGCGCGTCCTGCGCGCTGGCCACCTCGATTTCGGAAAGCTTGCCGCCATGATGGTTTTCCATGCGGGCAAAGGCGATAGCCTTGCCGCCTTCAGGGATGACCACCCGGCCCACCCGGAAGTCGACCGCCTGAACCCCATAGCTGCGCAGCTTGGCATCGAGCGCCGAGAGCACCTGCTTTGCGCCCCCGCCGCTGCCCGGCTGCGCGATCACCCCGGCGCTGCGCTGCGACATTTCTTCCTCGATCAGCGAGGGGAGGACCGCCTTGATCTGGTCCCCGACCCGATCGCCGCTGCCGAGCGTCGAAACCAGCCGCACCGGATCGATAATGCGGTAAGTCACATCGGCATCGATCAGCAGGACCTGCTCGTCCGCGGTGTGGACCTTCTGTTCGCCGATCGAATAGCTCTGCAGCCCGCGCGCCAGCCAGATTACCCGGTCAACGAACGGCAACTTGAGCACCGCGCCCGCGCCGCTGCCGCCAGGGCTGAAACGATTGACCACGCTGAGCGGCGCGCCGAAACGGGTGATCACCGCCTGGTCGCGCTCGCCGACAATCACCAGGCTGGACGCGCCGATCAGACCAAGCGCGGTGAGTGCGAACAGGGCGGCACGGGTGCGGTGCATCGACCGGGTCATCGTCACTGCCCTCCCTGTGCCTGAGGCGGCGTCGGGGTCTTGGCGGTTGCGGCCGGCAAGTTGGCGGGCATGCCGGTGCCGCCCAGAACCGCGGGGTTGTTGCCCAGGACCTTGGCCATCGTGTCGTCGTACATGGTGCGCTTGGTGACGTCCGGTGCGATCTTGTACGTGCGGTAGGCCTTGCCGAAGTCCTGCGCCCGGGCGTTGGCGATATGGACCAGCTGGGCGCTGTAGCGCTCGGCCTCGACGTGGTTCTTGTCGGCCTTCTGCTTGGCCTCGCTGATCCGCTTGAAGGTATCGCTGAGCTGGGCCGGCGGGGCCCATTTGGTCACTTCGACCGCGGAGATCGCAACCCCGGCGTGCCAGGCAGCGAGCACCCGCTGGATCCGCGCCATGGTGCGCTGCTGCAGTTCGGCCTGGCGCTTGCCGCTCCACAGGTCCTCGAACGGCAATTCGGCAACGCCGGCGCGCATTTCGGCATCGGCAAGACGGCGGATTGCGGCTTCGCCATCGGGCAGGTTGAAGGTGAATTGCTTGAGGTCGGTGATCCGCCAGCGGACCTGGAAGGTCACGTCGATCAGTTCGCCATCGGCCGTGGGCATCAGTGCTTCGGCCTCCTTTTCGGGGATCGACGTGCGCACTTCGTTGCCGGTCTGCTGGCGCAGCACGGTCTGCAGCGGCCACGGCAGCGTGAAGTGCAGCCCCGGACCGATGGTCGCGCTGTACTTGCCCATGGTGGTGACAAGCGCGCGTTCGTCCTGCGCCAGGACGTGTGCCGAGGTGGCGAGGATCCACGCCGCCGCCGATCCGGCGATGAGCCAGGGCAGCCAGCGCAGGTTGAGCGTCGGGCCGCGCCGCGGCGAACCGGATGGACCGCCGCCGCGGCCACGGAAGATATCGTCGATGCTGGCCGAGCGGCGCGGCGCATTCTCGGTATCGGGGATCAGCCAGGGGTTGCGTGGTGCTTCCTCGGCGGGAGCGGCGGGTTCGGGTTCCGCAGGAGCCGTGCCGGTTGCAATATCGCCATCCTTGCCCGGGCCGCCCCAGGGGCTTTCGCCCTCCGCCATGGCAAGGGGCTTGTCGCGCTCATTCCTGTCAGAACCATCCATGCTGGGGCTTATAGGTATGGCGCGCGCACAAAAACAGTCTCCCGGCGGGCTTTTTAGTTGCTAGAGGCGCTGACGATGACCGAACCAACCGAAACCCTCAGCAATCTGCTCCCGCCGCTGGCGCAATCCCGGCTCCAATCGCTCAAGCTTGCCGATGGCCGGGCGATTGTTGTGCTCGACGCCGCGGGGCTTGACCAAGTCGAGCGTGAACGGCTCGAAACCGCGGTGAAGGGCTCGCTCGCGGGCCAGCCCGGGGTCAACGAAGTGCGTGTAGCCTTGGTCGCTGACAAGGTGCGGCGGCGGATCATCGCGGTCGGTTCGGGGAAGGGCGGCGTGGGTAAGAGTACACTGGCGGCCAACCTCGCGATTGCGCTGGCGCGGCAAGGGCGCAAGGTCGGGCTGGTCGATGCCGATATCTACGGTCCTTCGCAGCCGCGCCTGCTCGGGATCGAGGGGCAGAGGCCGCAGGCGCACGATAACAAGATGATACCGGTGCCGAGCGCGTGGGGCGTAGCCCTCTTGTCGATGGGCCAACTGATCGAACCGGGCAAGGCGATCGCCTGGCGCGGGCCGATGGCGGGCAACGCGCTGGGGCAACTGATCGATGCGCACTGGGGCGATGCCGAACTGCTGGTCGTCGATCTGCCGCCAGGGACCGGCGACGTTCAGTTGACCATGCTCCAGCGCTACAAGCCCGATGGTGCAGTGATCGTCTCCACCCCGCAGGACCTCGCGCTGATCGACGCGGCGCGTGCGGTGCAGCTGTTCGAGGTCGGCCAGGTCCCGATAATCGGCATGGTCGAGAACATGGCGGGTTATCGATGCCCGCACTGCGGCGAGCTGTCTGATCCGTTCGGGCAGGGCGGTGCGGAAGCGGCAGCGGCTGCGCAGAATATGGCCTTCCTGGGCCGCATCCCGCTTGAGCTCGCCATCCGCCGCGCGAGCGACGCGGGCGATCCTCCTGCCGCGCACGAGGATGCCGACACCGGCCATTTCGCCAAGCTCGCCAGCCGCATCGGCACCTGGCTCGACAACCAGCGGTAAGGCGCTAATGCACCCTTCATGAGGCTTTCGCGGCGCGGGTTTTTCTTCGGAATGGGGGCTGGGGGCGTGTTGCTCGCCGCTTGGGCGCTCTCGCCGCGCCGCTTTGCCGCGCCGCTGCGGCCGGGTCCGGGCGAATATGCCTTCGATGCCTGGCTCAAGATCGGCAAGGACGGCGTGGTCAGCGTCGCGGTGCCGCAGCTCGAAATGGGGCAGGGGATTACCACCCTGCTGCCGCAGGTCGTGGCGATGGAGCTAGGCGCGGACTGGCGCCAAGTCGCGGTTGAGCCCGCGCCGGTCAGCGGGGCCTATGCCAATGTGGTGCTCGCCGGGGAATGGGCTCCACTGTGGCTGCCGCTCTTTCCGGGACTTGCTCAAGGCTCCGACAGTCTGCTCGCCAGCCGCTTTGCCGAAGGAGAAGTGTTCACCGCGACTGCCGACGGCACTTCGCTTGCCGCGCACGAGGCAGCGGCGCGTGCTGCGGCAGCCGGGGCGCGGGCGATGCTCGCCAAGGCCGCCGCTGCGCGCTGGGGGGTCGGCTGGGAGGAATGCGAAGCCCAGGGCGGGATGATCCTTCAAGGCAAGAACAAGGTCTCGTTCGGCGAACTCGTGGCCGACGCTGCGGGTTATTCGCCCCCCAGCCCGCCGGTGCTGCGCGCCGGGCCGCCGCGCGAACGCCCCGGTGAATTTCCGCCCGGCGCGCCGCTGCACTTTCCGCGCCTTGACCTGCCGAGCAAGGTCGACGGCAGCCATGCCTTTGCGGGTGATATCCGGCTGCCCGACATGGTCTTTGCGGCAATCCGGCACGGCCCGATCGGCGAGGCTAAACTGGGGCATTACGATCCGCATGCGGCGCAGGGTCAGGCGGGCCTGATCTCGGTGATCCCGGGTCCGGGCTGGCTCGCCGCGGTGGCGAGCAACTGGTGGGCGGCAGAGCAGGCACTGGCAAAGTTCGCGCCGCGCTTCACCTCGCGCGGCAAGCCCGACAGCGACCGCATCGACCGCGATCTCTCTGCTGCGCTCAAGCGCGAAGGCGATACGGTAAGCGCGGTCGGCGACGCGATGGGCTTCCTGTCCGCCAAGGTCGATGTGGCGGCGGACTACACGATCGCCCCGGCGCTCCACGCCAGCGTCGAAACCGCCAGCGCCACCGTGCGGATCGAGAACGGGCGCTGCGAGCTGTGGGTGGCAAGTCAGGCCCCGCAGGCGGCGCGTACCGCAGTTGCCAAGGCGCTGGGCTTCGCGGTGGAAGACGTGACGCTGTACCCGCTTCCCGCAGGCGGGAGTTTCGATTGCAGGCTTGAGCATGATCACGCGGTCGAGGCGGCGCTGATCGCCAGGGCGGCGAAGCGCCCAGTGCAGCTCACCTGGTCGCGCTGGCAGGAACATGTCGCTGGCCGCCCGCGTGCGCCAGCGGCGGCGCGGCTTTCGGCGCAGGTCGCGAGCGACGGTTCGCTCACCGCGGTGCGGATCAAGATCGCCATGCCGGCCACCGCGCGCGAATTCGGCGGGCGGCTGTTCGGCGGGCGCAGCGCCTCGGCCGCGCTCGAACTACAGGATGCGAGCGATACGCTGGCGACTGCCGGATTGGTCCCGCCCTATGCGATCCCGAACCTGCTGGTCGAACATGTCCCGGTGCGCACACAGCTGCCGACCGGGCGGCTGCGCGGCAATTCGCACGGGATCGGTGCGTTCCTTGTCGAAACCTTCCTTGACGAGCTCGCCGCGAAAGTACGGCACGAGCCGCTTTCGTACCGGATGTTCCTGCTCTCTGCGCAGCCGCGGCTCGCCGCCTGCCTGCAGCGCGCCGCAACGCTGGCCGATTGGGGCGGCGGCGGCGGCGGCAGCGGGCAGGGTCTCGCCTGCTGGAAGATGACCCTGGGTGAAGCCGAAGGGTACATCGCCGTGGTCGCCAGCGCGCGCCGCGATGAACGCGGGATCAAGGTCGACAAGCTCACCGCGGTGGCCGACATCGGCCGCATTCTCAACGTCGATGTGGCGCGCCAGCAGATCGAAGGCGGGCTGCTGTTCGGGCTTGGCCTCGCCACCGGATCGAGCACGCGCTACGCGCAGGGCCTGCCGCTCACCGGACGGCTCGGCCTGCTGGGCCTTCCGCTGCTTGCGGACTGCCCCGAGATCGTCACCGAATTCATCGAAAGCGATGCGCCGCTGTTTGATCCGGGCGAACTCGGCGCGGTGGTCGCCCCGCCGGCGATCGCCAATGCGCTCGCCTCGTCAGGATCGGTGCGCGCACGCACCTTGCCGCTATCAGGAGTTCAGAGTTGATGCTGCCCCCGGACCACCCGTCCGTCGCTGCGCCCCGGACCGGAGTGCTGCTGGTCAATCTCGGCACGCCGGATGCGCCGACCCCCAAGGCGGTACGGCGCTACCTCAAGGAGTTCCTTTCCGATCGCCGCGTAGTCGAAATTCCGCGGCTGGTGTGGTGGCCGATCCTCAACGGGATCGTGCTCAACACGCGGCCCAAGAAGAGCGCGCACGCCTACGCCCAGGTGTGGAGCGAAGATGGCTCGCCGCTCGCCGGGATCACCAAGGCGCAGGCGGCTGACCTGCAGCGCCGCCTCGGCGCGTCGATCATCGTCAGGCACGGCATGCGCTATGGCAATCCTGCGCTGAGCAGCGAGATCCAGCGATTGAAGGATGCCGGGTGCGAGCGGATCCTGGTTGCGCCGCTCTATCCGCAGTATTCTGGCGCGACCACCGCCACGGTGGCCGATGCGGTCGGTGCGCGTCTCGCAATGATGCGCTGGCAACCGGCGCTGCGCAGCCTGCCGCCCTATTACGACGACCCGCTGCACATCGACGCGCTCAAGGCCGACCTCTCGCGCCAGCTCGCTGCGCTCGATTTCGCGCCCGAGGTCCTGTTGCTTTCCTTCCACGGCATGCCGCAGCGGACGCTCGAACTCGGCGATCCGTACCATTGTCAGTGCCAGAAGACCGCGCGCTTGCTGCGCGAGGCACTGGCCGGCGATCACCCCGGGCTGCGTATCGAGACCAGCTTCCAGTCCCGCTTCGGCCGCGCCAAGTGGCTCGAACCGGCGACCGATGCGGTGCTCGCCGCCGAAGCCGCCAAGGGTACACGCAGGCTCGCCATTGCCGCGCCCGGGTTCTCGGCGGACTGCCTCGAAACCCGCGAAGAACTGGCCATTCGCGGGCGTGAACAATTCACCGAAGCAGGCGGTGAACAGTTCGTCGCGCTCGATTGCCTCAACACCTCCCCGGCGGGGATGGACATGCTCGAAGCCCTCGTGAGGCGCGAATTAGCAGGCTGGTTGTAAGTGCGGGATTAAGTTACACGGCTGTCAGTAACCCGGAAGGACCTATGGCCACTCTCGCTCCGCAATCACCCACCTTCACCCACTGGTCGCAGCCGCAGCCCGAACACGCGCTCGATCATATCCCGGGCGAGGACGGCTGGCCGATCGTCGGCACCACGTTTCAACTGCTTGCCGATCCGCTCGGCTATGGCGAACGGATGCGCGCCAAATACGGCAACGTCTATCGCAACCGCGGGTTCGGGCGGCGCGGAGTGATGCTGTTCGGGGCCGATGCCAACGAGCTGGTGCTGTTCGACCGCGACAAGCTGTTCTCATCCGAGCAGGGCTGGGGCCCGGTGCTCGACCAGCTGTTTCCGCGCGGGCTGATGCTGATCGATTTCGAGCATCACCGGGTCGATCGCCGCGCGCTGTCGATCGCGTTCAAGCCCGAACCGATGCGGCACTATGCCGATGCCTTGAACCGCGGGATCGCCGCGCAGGTCGAGCAGTGGGGTGGCGACCTGCTGTTCTACCCGGCGATCAAGCAGCTCACGCTCGATCTCGCGGCAGACAG
>JANOAD010000194.1:0-10680 GCA_031410955.1 Novosphingobium sp.
GTTCTGGACCAGCCCGATCCAGCCCATGCGCGCCGCGAGCAGCACGCCAAGCCCGGTCTGCAGTCCGCCGATCAGCACCGAACGGCGGTCGAAGCTGTTGTTCAGCGTGCCCGAACTGACATGCTGCGACGCCCCGGCCATGTCAGACCTTCCGGACCGGGATCAGCCTGAACCGGTCGGCCAGCGCTACCAGCCGTGCCGTCACGGGGTAGACGAGGATTGCTACGGCAAGCTGCGGCACCACCACCACCGGGCTGGCGTTGCCGCCGCCGAGGTTGGCGATCTGCAGCGCCAGTAACAGGTAGGCGGTGATAAAGGCACTCGCCACCAGCCAGTTGAGTGCGAACCCACGCCAGGGAAACCGATGGTCAATGAAATCGAGCGCAAGCATGGTCAGCGACCATAGCACGACCGCCGACCCGAACGGCTGACCGCTGAACAGGTCGTCGAACAGGCCGAGCGGGAACCCGGCCCAGACCGGAAAGAGGCCGGGCCTGAGCTGCTGCCAGCCGACCAGCAGCAGAAAGCCGAATGGCGGCAGCACCGGGGCCGAGGAGATCACCGGCCAGACCGGCGAAAGGCTGCCCAGCATGACCAGGAGCCACGGCGTGGTGAGCGCCAGGAACGGGGAGGCCGCGCGGTTGATCCGGGGCTTGCCGAACTGGCGCAGCGCCGATGGCAGCGGGGCTGGCATCAGCGCGTTCCGCTGGGTTTGGGCGATGGTGCAGGCACCGGCTCAGCGATTTCTTCATATTGCGGTTCGACGGCCACGAATTCGGTCTGACCGGGATCGCTGAGTGGCCGCGCAATCGCGCCGTCGGGAGTCAGGCGCACCACCACAGCCACTGCCTCACCCGGGCGGTAGATGCCGCCCGAACCGGAGGTGACGATCGCGTCGCCACGCTTGAGCGGATTGACCCCGGTGGTGCTCAGGCGGATCTGCACGGTGCCGTCGCCAAGCCCGTTGGCATAGCCCTGCAATCCGTCGCTGGCGCGGCGCACGGGGATCGAGCTGTCGGTATCGGTCACCAGCAGCAGCCGCGCACTGGTGTTGCCGGTTTCGATCACCCGTCCGATCAGCCCCAGTGGCGAGCGCACTGCCATGCCGACCTTCACGCCCTGGTTCGACCCTGCTCCAATCGTCGCAAAACGCCGGGTCGAGCTTGAGGTCGAACCGATCATGCGGGTCACCACCAGCGGCCGCTGCTCGCCCTGGGTCAAGGCCAGCATCGCCTTGAGCCGCGCGTTCTCCTCGGCAAGCGCCGCCTGTTCGGCCAGCCGCACCCGCGCTTCGGCCACCTCGCGCTCTAACCGGGCGACGCGCAGGCCCGAGGTGAAGTAGCCACTGAACACGGCCCAGGTGCTCTGGCTGCTGGTCCGTGCTCCGGCGGCGACCTTGGCGGCAGGGGCTGCACTATCGCTCGCCGCGCTGCGCATGCCGGAAAAGGCGCCGGTGTTGCCGGTCGAGACGACCAGCATCACCACGCCGACGATCAGTCCGGCGACGGCAATGATATAGCCGAAGAAATTGCCGTATTGCGCCCGGCGGGAATACCCCGGGCGGCGATTGTTCGGCGCCGCCATCGGGGGTTACTCCAGATTAAGGCGAGCGCGAGACATCGGAACTCGCGCTCAGGCCGTCATCAGCACGCCGCGGAACATCGGCTCTTCCATCGCGCGGCCAGTGCCCAGCGCGACGCAGGAGAGCGGATCTTCGGCAACGCTGACGGGCAGGCCGGTTTCTTCACGGAGATATTCGTCGAGGCCCTTGATCAAAGCCCCGCCGCCGGTCAGCACGATGCCCTGGTCGACGATGTCGGCGGCCAATTCGGGTGCAGTGTTTTCCAGTGCGATGCGCACGCCTTCAACGATTGCCCCGATCGGCTCGCTCAGCGCTTCGGCCAGATTGGCCTGCGTGATGGTGATTTCCTTGGGCACGCCATTCACAAGGTCGCGGCCCTTGATCTGGATCGATTCGCCTACCCCGTCGGCGGGGACGGTGGCGACGCCGTAATCCTTCTTGATCCGCTCGGCAGTGCTCTCGCCGATCAGCAGGTTGTGGTGACGGCGCACGTAGGACACGATCGCTTCGTCCATCTTGTCTCCGCCGACGCGGACCGAGGTGGTGTAAGCGAGGCCGCGCAGCGACAGCACCGCGACTTCGGTGGTGCCGCCGCCGATGTCGACCACCATCGAGCCGACCGGCTCGGTCACCGGCATGTCGGCACCGATTGCTGCGGCCATGGGTTCGAGGATCAGATAGACCTGGCTCGCCCCCGCGTTCGAAGCGGCATCGCGGATCGCGCGGCGTTCGACCGAGGTCGAGCCCGAGGGCACGCAGATCACGATTTCGGGATAGCGAAACATGCTCTTCTTGCCGCCATGAACCTTGCGGATGAAGTACTTGATCATTTCCTCGGCGACTTCGATGTCGGCGATCACGCCGTCGCGCAGCGGGCGGATTGCTTCGATGTTGTCCGGGGTCTTGCCCATCATCATCTTGGCATCGTCGCCCACGGCCTTGACCCGCTTCACGCCGTTGATCGTTTCGATCGCCACCACCGAAGGTTCGTTGAGTACGATCCCGCGGTCCTGGACGTAAACCAGAGTGTTCGCGGTCCCCAGGTCGATCGCCATGTTCTGGGAGCCGAATTTCAAGAATCGCGAGAGGAACGATGCCATTAAAAATTCCGTGTGTTTACCAGCGCTTACCACAGCATCTGCGGCAGCGGCGGGCCTGCGTGTTTGCATGGGAGCGGACCCATTAGCGCAGCGGTGGTTGAAAGGCCAAAAAATTGTGTCGTTTCGGCTGATAACGAAGGCTGTCCGTCTCGAAATTGTGCAGGGCTGCAGCTAGGGTGAGCCGATGCCCGTGATCCGCCGCCTGCCCGATAGCCTGGTCAATCGCATCGCCGCGGGCGAAGTGGTCGAACGTCCGGCCTCGGCGCTGAAGGAACTGGTCGAAAATGCGCTCGATGCCGGGGCGCGCAATGTCACGGTCCGGCTCAGCGCCGGCGGGCTCGACGGGATCGAGGTGACCGACGACGGCTGCGGCATGCGGCGCGATGAAATCACGCTCGCGCTCGAACGCCACGCCACGTCCAAGCTCCCCGATGACGCGATCGAGCTGGTCAGCACCCTCGGCTTTCGCGGCGAGGCTTTGCCCTCGATCGCCAGCGTCGCGCAGGTGACGATCGAAAGCCGGGTGCCCGGATCGGATGAGGGCTGGCGCATGATGGTCGATCACGGCGCGGTAATCGAGCAAGGCCCTGCCGCGCTGCCCCCCGGCACCCGCATCCGGGTGGAAGACCTGTTCGGCAAGGTCCCGGCGCGGCGCAAGTTCCTGCGCTCGGCGCGCAGCGAATATGCCGCCTGTATCGACGTAGTCCGCCGCCTCGCCATGGCGCGCAGCGAAGTCGGCTTCGTGGTGGAACATGATGGCCGGCAAGTGCTGCGGGTGCAGGGCGGGGATACCGTGCCGGGCCGCGTCGCGCAGATCGTCGCGCGCGAGCTGGCCAGTGATGGCGTGCTGATCGACCTCAAACGCGGTGAGGCCAGCCTGACAGGCGTTGCCGGGCTACCCACCTTCAACCGCGGTGTGGCCGATCACCAGTATCTGTTCGTCAATGGCCGCCCGGTGAAGGACCGGCTGCTGATCGGCGCGGTGCGCGGGGCCTATGCCGACATGCTGGCGCGCGGCCGGCACGCGGTGCTCGCGCTGTTCCTCGACATTGCGCCCGAGGAAGTCGACGTCAATGTCCACCCGGCCAAGACCGAAGTACGCTTTCGCGACCCCGCTTTCATTCGCGGCTTCATCGTCTCGGGCCTGCGCCATGCGCTCGAGGCCGAGGGGCAGCGCAGCGCGCAGGCGCCAGCTGCGCCGGCGATGGGCAATTGGCAAAGCGAACCGATCGCGCCGCCGGCTCCCGCGCTCGCCTCGCTGTTTGCGCGTGAATATGGCTCCTCCGGGGTGCGCGATGCGGCGCAGCCGTGGCGCGGGTACGAAGGCGAAACACTCGCCCCGGCGGCCCGCGCCGAAGTGGCCGAGCACGCCCCTGCCGCGCAACACCCGCTCGGCGTGGCGCGCGGACAGGTCGCGCTGACTTACATTGTTGCCGAGGCCGAGGACGGCCTCGTCATCGTCGACCAGCACGCCGCGCACGAGCGCCTGGTTCTCGAACGGCTCAAGGCGGCGGGCGCAGAGGGCAAGATGGCGAGCAGTCAGGCCTTGCTCATCCCCGAAGTGGTGGAACTCGACGAACCCGATTGCGACCGGCTTGAGGAAGCGAGCGAGAGCTTTGCCGCGCTCGGCCTGCAGATAGAACGGTTCGGGCCGGGTGCGATGCTGGTTCGCGCGGTGCCGGCGGTGCTCGCCAAGGGCAGCCCCGAGGCCTTGCTGCGCGACCTTGCGGACGATCTCGCCCAGAACGGTGCGGCGCTGCTGCTCGGCGAACGGCTCGACCTCGTGCTCGCGACAATGGCCTGCCACGGGAGCGTTCGGGCCGGTCGTGCGTTATCGGTCGCCGAAATGAACGCCTTGCTGCGCGAGATGGAAGTCACCCCGCGCTCGGGCCAGTGCAATCACGGCCGCCCGACCTGGGTGAAACTGGCGCATGGCGATATCGAGAAACTGTTCGGGCGAAGGTAGCTATCGCTTTGGTTGGTGTCAGCCTAGATCCACTGAGCGGGTTAGCTGGTTTATGCTGTTGTCTCGATCCTTCACTGGGACAAGGTGGCAATCAACATCCCGTTGGAGAACCGCTGGTCCGCGTGGTAGTTAACCTTCACTAATCTTGATTTTGGAAGAGTTTCTATCGGGGGAATCGTGATGATGAAGAGTGGTTTTCGTTCGGCAATCGCAATTATCGCATTGAGCACCAGTGCTTTTGTCAGTGTCACGCCCGCATACGCGCAGGCGACTCGGACCTGGATTTCTGGCGTTGGTGACGATGCCAACCCGTGCAGTCGGACGGCTCCTTGCAAGACATTTGCCGGCGCGATTTCCAAAACGGCTGCAACCGGCGAAATCAATTGCCTTGATCCCGGCGGCTTTGGCGCGGTGACGATTACCAAATCGATTACGCTGAGCTGCGAGGGCGTAACTGCCGGCGTTCTGGTCGCGGCGACCAATGGCATCACCATCAATGCCGCGTCCACCGACGTGATCCGGATCCGCGGCCTCGACATGGAAGGCCTTTCCTCGGTTGGGGGCAGCCTGAACGGAATTAACTTCCTGAACGGCGCCGCGCTTTATGTAACCAATGTCAAGATCAACGGTTTTGGCGGCGCAGGCGGTGGGGGATATGGAATTTCCTTCACTCCCGGCTCAAACGCGACTTTGGTTATCGACAATGTCGAAATCATCCGCAACGGCAACACCGGCGCGCCGACGAACAGCGGCGGGATTTTGATCCAGCCGCCGGTAGGTGTCACTGCCACCGCCAGCATCACCCATACGGTATTCGCCAACAATTCGAATTTCGGGATCCGGATTGAATCCGCTGCCGCTGGGGCGGTAGCAAACGTCGCGCTTTCGGATAACGTTGTGACCAACAACGGAATCGGGGTCCTCTTGAAAGCTCCCGCCGGTCTGGGCCCGCTTGCCGTCAATGCTAACAACCAGACGATTAGTCAGAATAGCTCTGCCGGGCTGAAAAGCACCGGTTCGGCAGCAACCCTGCGCGTTTCCAACAGCACGATTTCGGGCAATGGCGTTGGCGTGGCAACGGGGAGCGGTGGAATTGCCAGCAGTTACGGCAATAACCGCCTGAACGACAATACCACCGACGGCACGTTTACTGGGACGACTGCCCAGCAATAGGCTGCTTCGTATCTTTTCCCGGTGCTCAGCGTATCGTCATGTCAGCTTGATCTGGCCGAACTTGGTTCGTGCCTGATCCGGGCTGGCATGACGACCGCAGGGTTGACCTGCTCATTCTGCCTCCGCCCCTGAGTCCTCCCCAATCGAACTTCCTCGGGAGCGTTCGGGGCCGTTGTGCGTTTTCCGAATGTTATCTGGGAGAATTCGATGTTGCGCGTAATGGGGCTTGTTGCTGTTCTGGGGCTGAGCGGCTGTGGTTCAACGGCGCCATCCGAAGAGCAGAAGCGCCGGGATGCGGCCGATGTCGCCGCGGTCGAGGCGATTCAGAAGATCGCCCCCCCGATCAAGCTGCTCCAGCTTCAAGCAATCACCGCGGACGAAATCACTACCAAGAACCTGGGCGGGGAAGGCTGCAGCTTCGGCCCGGACAGTGCACACCCGCTGGCGCTCGCCTTGGTCGGCCGGGCGATGATCAAGTTCGACGATCGTATCGAACTGCTGCTGTCCGACAGCGGCGGGACCAAGCTGGTCGCAGGGGCGTGGGAGCATTATCTCGGCAAGGAATATTCGCTCACGGTGAAGCGCGCCGGTGGCAAGGAGACAGCCGGTGTGGCCGCAAGCACGGAATTTCCGGGCGAACTGACTATTCGCGATGCCTGGGACCGGATCGTCTATTCCGGGCAGGGCACGCTCAACTGCGGCGCCTGATCAGGCCGATCGACTTCATCGTCGCGACCAGCACCTGGTCCTGGTTGAATACCTTCACCTCGGAGCGGTCGCTGCCCATTTCGGGGCGCGAGCGGCTTGGGGTCTTGTCGATCAGCGTGGTTTCGACCCGCAGCGTGTCGCCCGGATAGACCGGACGCAGCCAGCGCAGCTCGTCGAGTCCGGGCGAACCGAGACCGGCATGGCGGCGCTCGGTGATATTGTCGACCATCATCCGCATGACCATCGCACAGGTGTGCCAGCCGCTCGCCGAGATGCGCCCGAAATGGGTCTGCGCGGCGGCTTCGTCGGAGAGGTGGAAGGGCTGCGGATCGTACCGCCGCGCGAAGTCGATCACCTCGTCGCGGGTTACCTCATAGCGTCCGAACGACGCCGTGGTGCCCTCTTCGAGGTCTTCGAAGTACATCAAGTCGCCGCTCACCTCAGTGCCCCAGGCTGATCCGCATGAACAGCGTGTAGCCGATCGGGTTGTTCCCGTAATAGGGATCGAGCGCGGCCGGCTTGGCATAGGCGCTGAGCGATCCGCCGAGCGCGAGGTCGAACGGGCCGATGGGCAGATGGCGCGCGTAACCCGCCTGGAACTTGGTCACCCTGAACGCCACGTCGTGAAGCGGGCTGAGCGGATCGGGGAACAGCTCGTCATTGTTCACGTTCTCGACCCGGCCGAACAGGCTGTTCTTGTGATCGATGTTCCAGTTTGCCTCGCCCAGCCACGCGGTCAGCGTTTCGCCGGGTACGCGCTTCTTGGACGAGAAAGCTGCCATCGCGGAGAAGCCGCCGCGGCCGTAATGGGCCGAGGCAGTGAAGCGGCGTTCGTCTTCGCCTGGATGGTTCGCCTCAGGCTGCTTGAGCTGGCCGTAGCTCGCCTGGATCGACCAATTGGGCGTCGGGTTCACCGTAGCACGGACCGACCAGGAATCGAGCTTGGGCGTCTCGATGTTCCAGCGGCGCTCATCGGGTTCCTGCCCGCGGAACGCGCTGGCTTCGATCTGGAACTTGGGCGCAGAATAGCCCGCCGTGATCACGCCGTAGGTGATGTGGGTCGAATCGAACCAGTGATGCGTGATCGGCGGTTCGGGATTGTTGCTCGCCGAAGCGCGGTGCATGAACGCGCTTGGCCCCAGCGCCGGTTCGCCGACCGGACCGCCGTAGAAAAAGACGGTCCCAGCACCGGCATTGATATCAACCCGCGCCGCCAGTTCCATGAACAGGTCGTGCGGGTGCTGGCGATCGACCAGTGGCAGGCCGCGTGACGTTTCGCCGGTGGCGAACAGGTTGGGATAGCCGCTGCTGTCCATCGCCGGTTCGAGGCTGAACATCGATTTGAGCTGGATCCGCCCCCAGCCGGTATCCTTTTCGCCGGTCACCATGCCCATCGAGGTAACATAGGTCTTGCTGTCGCCGCGCGGGCCGGAAATGTCGGTGTACTGCAGCGAAGCGGTGCCGTGGAGCATCACCATCCAGTCGCCGGCCATGATGTGCTTGCCGTGCATGGTCTCGGTGCCGGGGAGACGAGAGGTGCCCGAGCCGATGCTGTATAATGCAATGCGTTTGCCCGACAGGAGATACTGGGGCGCCATTTCTTCCTCGTCCATCCCGGCCATGTCGTGGCCCGAATGATCCATGCCTGCCATCGGGGCCGGTGCGGGAGCGGGGGCGGGGTTGGGGGCAGCTGACCCATTCGGAGCAGGCATCGGCATATCCATCCCCGGCATATCCATTGCGCCGTGATCCATATGCTGCATCGGCATATCCATGGCCGGCACCGGCGCAGGCGGCGGTGCCGGCATTGCCGCCGGTTGAGACGCGGCGGGCGGCGTGGTGGAACCATGCGCTTTGTGTTGCGGCTTGCTGGCAGCCTTGCGAACACGCTTCTTGACGGCCTTCTTGACCGGCTTGCGCTTTGCCTTCGGTGCGGCCTTGGGTGCGGGCATGGTCATGCCCGGCATGTTCATCCCGGAATGGTCCTGCGCCAACGTGGGCTCAGCAGGCAACAAGGCGATCGCACAAACACTGGCAAGCCAACGGATATTCAACACACAAACTCCATGATTACATCGGGCGTAGCAGCATCCAACCGGACATAGCCACCATTGCCAGATTTTCAGTCAACGAAACAAATCCCAGCGGCACCCGGCTCGACCCGCCGACGCAGGCACATTTCAGATCGCGGCGCTGGATATAGACCGCGTAGATAACCGAGACCGCCCCAACCGTGCCGATGAAGGCCGCGACGGGGATTGAGAGCCAATCGAGCGCACGCGCCGCCATGAGGCCGCCCGCGGTCCACTCCAGGAAGGGATTGACATATCCGTACGGGACCCAGCGCCGCGCCAGCAGATCGTAGCCGAGGAACATCGTTGCAAACTTGTCGAGGTCCTGAAGCTTGAGCATGGCCAGGATCATCATGCCGAACGCGACGAACCATTCGCCCGCGCGTATGGTGAGCAGGCTGCCCGATGCCGCATAACTGGCTGCAAGTGCCAGCGCGCCCGCGGTGGCAAAAACCACCAGCACCGGCATGTAGCTGACCGCATCCGGATCGGGCGTCTTGAGCCCGAAGTATCGGCGCAGATCATCATAGCCGCCGATCCGCTGGCCGCCAATAAAGGTCTGCGGCGTGGTCTTGACACCATGCTCGGCCTTGAACGCGTCAGTTTCCTCGCGGGTGGTCAACCAGTGATCGTCGACCTCGAGCCCTTTGCGGCGCAGCAGATGCACTGCCTTGAGGCCATAGGGGCAAACGTGCTTTTCCATGACCATGCGGTAAATCGTGGCAACGGGTTTTGCGGCTTGGTCAGTCATGTCGATTCGCGTTATAGCTTCCGTACTGCGGTACGGAGTCAAGTGAATGGCGTTGACGATCTCGGAACTGGCGCGCGGGGGCGGGGTTGGCGTGGAAACCGTACGCTATTACCAACGCAGGGGACTGCTTTTCGATCCCCGGCCCGCAGCAACACGGCAAAGCGGGCGCCGGCACTATGGCCCCGATGAAGTGCGCCGCTTGCGATTCATCCGCGAGGCGCAGCGTGCTGGTTTTTCTCTCGATGAAATTGCCGAATTGCTCGCGCTCGATGCCACCACCGAACGGGCGCGAGCGCGTGAACTGGCCCGCGCCCGCATCGACGAACTCGACACCAAGATTGCCGAGATGCAGCGCGCCCGGCGCTCGCTGGAAAAGCTCGCCCGCGAATGCGCGAGCGGTACGGGCGGTGCCTGCCCGATCATCACCGCCTTCGAACAGGCTTGAGGCTGGCAATCAGACGTTGAACTTGAAGTGCATGACATCGCCGTCCTGCACCACGTATTCCTTGCCTTCCTGGCGCAGCTTGCCCGCGTCCTTGGCCCCGTTTTCGCCACCCAGCGTGATGTAATCGTCATAGGCGATCGTCTCGGCGCGAATGAAGCCGCGTTGCATGTCCGAATGGATTTCCCCTGCCGCATCGGGCGCCTTGGCTCCGGCATGGACGGTCCAGGCACGTGCTTCTTTGGGGCCGACGGTGAAGAAGGTCAGCAGGTGGAGCAGGTCGTAGCCCGAGCGGATGATCCGCGCGAGCCCGGTTTCATGCAGCCCCATCTCCTCGAGGAAGACCATCCGGTCGTCCATCTCCATCGAGACCAGCTCGCTTTCGATCGCCGCCGAGACGATCACCGCGTTGGCGCCTTCGGCCTTGGCCTTGGCGAAGACCTTTTCGCTGAACGCATTGCCGCTTGCGGCGCTGTCTTCCTCGACGTTGCAGACATAGAGCACCGGCTTGGCGGTGAGCAGCTGGGCGGAGTTGAACACTTGCAGCTCTTCCGGATCGCTCGGCCGGGCGAGCCGCGCGGGCTTGCCTTCGCGCAGCAATTCGAGCGCAGGGAGCAGCACTCCGGCGAGCAGCTTGGCATCCTTGTCACCCTGCGCAGCCTTCTTTTGCGCCGCCGGTACGCGCTTTTCCAGGCTCTCCAGATCGGACAGCATCAGTTCGGTTTCGACCGTGTCGGCGTCAGAGACCGGATCGATCTTGTTGTCGACGTGCTGGATGTCGTCATTCTCGAAACAGCGCAGCACGTGGACGATGGCATCGACCTCGCGGATGTTGCCGAGGAACTGGTTGCCCAGTCCTTCGCCCTTGCTCGCGCCGCGCACCAGC
>JANOAD010000195.1:0-2803 GCA_031410955.1 Novosphingobium sp.
CCGCCGACCAGTTCCTTGATCATCTTGGTCGATTGCGAATAGTTCCACTGCTTCTCGGGCACCGGATTGAGCCAGACCGTCGCGGGATAGACGTGCGCGACCCGGCGCAGCCATTCGGTTCCGGCTTCCTCGTTGAAATGCTCGACCGAGCCGCCCGGGTGGGTGATCTCGTACGGGCTCATCGCGGCATCGCCGACGAACACCACCTTATAGTCATGGCCGTACTTGTGGAGAATGTCCCAGGTCTGGGTCCGGTCCGACCAGCGGCGCTTGTTGTCCTTCCACACGCCTTCGTAGAGGCAGTTGTGGAAGTAGAAGAATTCAAGGTTTTTGAACTCGGTGGTGGCGGCGCTGAACAGCTCCTCGACCAGCTTGATGAACGGGTCCATCGACCCGCCGACGTCGAGGAACAGCAGCAATTTGACCGCATTGTGCCGCTCGGGCCGCATATGGATATCGAGCCAGCCCTGCCGCGCGGTTCCTGCGATCGTTGCATCGAGATCGAGCTCGTCGGCACTGCCTTCGCGCGCGAACCGACGCAGCCGGCGCAGCGCGATCTTGATGTTGCGGGTGCCCAGTTCGCGGGTGTTGTCGAGATTCTGGAACTCGCGCTTTTCCCACACCTTGAGCGCGCGCTTGTGCTTGCTCTCGCCGCCGATCCTCACGCCCTCGGGATTGTAGCCGTCATTCCCGTAAGGCGATGTGCCGCCGGTGCCGACCCATTTGCTCCCGCCCTGGTGGCGCTTCTGTTGCTCCTCGAGCCGCTTCTTGAGCGTCTCCATGATCTCGTCCCACGAGCCGAGCGACTTGATCGCGTCCATTTCCTCAGGCGTGAGGAACTTCTCAGCGACCGCTTTCAGCCATTCCTCGGGGATATCGACCGGGTTCTGGCCGTAATTGGTCAGCAGTCCCTTGAAGACCTTGTTGAACACCTGGTCGAACCGGTCGAGCAGGCCTTCGTCCTTCACGAATGTAGCGCGGCTGAGGTAGTAGAACGCCTCGGGCGTCTGCTCGATCACGTCCTTGTCGAGCGCTTCCAGCAGCACCAGATGCTCCTTGAAGCTCGCCCCGATCCCGGCGGCGCGCAGCTCATCGACGAAGTTGAAGAACATGGGTCAGCCTTTCATGGCGGATTGCGCGTTTGCCCGGCTGGACCGCGCGATTTGACCAAGGTGGCGGGCGCTCGGCTTTGGAGTCCGCGCAAAGGTAGTGCGATCCACTTCGATCAATCCAAAACGCATCCCGTAGCCAAGCACCCATTCAAAATTATCGAGCAGGGACCAATGGACATAGCCGCGCAAGTCAATCCCGTCGTCAAGGCAGCGTTGTAACCCTTCCAGAGCGGTATCGATGAGCGCCACGCGGCGCGCATCGTCGTTGGTCGCAATCCCATGCTCGGTTACGATGATCGGGCGGCCGATCCGCCGCGCGGCAAACCGCACCGTGGCTTCGAGCGCCTCGGGGCGATACTCATATCCCATGTCGGTGCGCACCGCATCATCGGGCAAGCGCAGGCGGCCTTCGGGGCCGACCCGATACCGGGTGTATGTCTGCACACCAACGAAATCGGCGGCTTTCGCGACCTCCAGCCAAGGCCCGTAAAGCTCGTTCTCAAACGCTTCCGCTTGATTGCCTTCGCCAACCCCTTCGACCTCGGCCATCGAGATTGTCACGCCAAGCTGGAAGTCGCCCGGACCGGCGCGCAGGGCCTCTGCCGCGCGGTGATGCGCTGCAACGAGCTGCGCTTCAATCTCCTCAGTGGTGGCGAACAGCACCATCGAGAACCTGTCAGAACCACAGGCCGTGGCGCAAGCCTGTTTCATTGCGGCGAGGGCGGGCGCGGTCTTGGGATTGTGAAAGGCGGGACCGATCACCCGCTGGATGTTGGCCTCGTTGAAGGTGGTGACATAGGCCATGCCATCGCCAAGGTGGCGGCTTACCTGCTCGGCAAAGCGCCCGAATAGGTCCGGGCTGTCCTCGCGCTCGAACCCGCCGCGCGCGGCGAACCAGCGGGGGACGGTCCAGTGGTTGAGCGAGACCATCGGGGCCAGGCCGTGCCGGTGGCAGCATTCCAGCACTCGCAAGTAATGGTCGAGCGCACCGCGCGAAAACACACCCGGCTCGGGCTCGATCCGCGCCCATTCGATCCCGAAGCGGTGGGTGTTGAAACCCAGCTCCGCCGCCAGAGCAATGTCTTCGGCATAGCGATGGTAGCTGTCGCAGGCGTCGCCAGACGGCTCGCGGAAGATCGTCGCGGGGACGTTCTCGGCCAGCCAGAAATCCGAATTGACGTTGCCGCCTTCGATCTGGTGCGCGGCGGTGGCCGTGCCCCAGATGAATTCAGGCGGAAAGCGGGTCATCGCAGTCGCTCAGCGCCAGCGCGTCAGTTCTGCCGCCGCGCCATGAAGGCGAGCTTTTCGAACAGCATCACGTCCTGCTCGTTCTTGAGCAGCGCGCCATGGAGCGGCGGAATGGCCTTGGTCGGATCCTTCGCCTGCAGCACTTCCAAAGGCATGTCTTCGTTGAGCAACAGCTTGAGCCAGTCGAGCAGTTCGCTGGTGCTCGGCTTCTTCTTGAGGCCGGGAACCTCGCGGACCTCATAGAAGATGTCCATCGCCTTGCTGACGAGGATCTTCTGGATGTTGGGGAAGTGGACGTCGATGATCGCCTGCATCGTGTCGCGATCGGGGAACTTGATGTAGTGGAAGAAGCAGCGGCGCAGGAACGCGTCGGGCAGTTCCTTCTCGTTGTTGCTGGTGATCACCACGATCGGGCGTTCGCGCGCCTCGATCCGCTCGTGCGT
>JANOAD010000196.1:0-15381 GCA_031410955.1 Novosphingobium sp.
CCGCGGCGCACTTCGCGGCGAGCCAGGTCGCTCAGGCCCAGCAGGCTTGAACGCGCTCGTGAGCCGCAAGATGGGCCTTGATGCATCTTCCCCGCTTGGGCCGGAACCCCAGGCAACCCCCGATGGCGCTCCCCAGTCCCCGCGCCGCCCGGGTGTTCCGGCCCAGACCGAAGGCGAAGCGATCCGGCCAGAGTTGATAAGACTTGAGCCGATCGCTTCGCCAAGGTCCTCGCGGCTCGACAGTGAAGTCGAACGCCTGCGCCGCACCCCGACCAATACCTCCGCCAACCTTGGAGTACCCTTGATGGGCATTTTCAGCCGTACCCGTGACATTATCGCCGCCAACTTCAACGAGCTGCTCGAAAAGGCGGACGACCCCGAAAAGATGATCCGCATGATCATCTTCGAGATGGAAGAGACTTTGGTCGAAATCCGCGCCAGCGCCGCCCGGACCATTGCCGATCAGAAGGAAATGCACCGCCACACGGTCAAGCTGGACCGGCTCCAGGCCGACTGGGCCGACAAGGCGCAGCTCGCGCTGTCGAAGGACCGCGAGGACCTCGCCCGCGCCGCGCTGGTCGAGAAGAAAAAGGCCGCCGACATGGCCGGCCAGCTCAAGGTGGAGATCACCGTGCTTGACGATGCGCTGCGCGCTTACGAGCTCGACATCGAAAAGCTCCAGACCCGCCTGCGCGAAGCCCGTACCCGCCAGAGCGCGATCGCCGCGCGGCTGGAAAGCGCCGAGAACCGCGTCAAGCTGCGGACGCTGCTGGCGAGCGAGCGGGTCGACGAGGCGATGGCCCGCTTCGACCAGCTCGAACGCCGGGTCGACTACGCCGAAGGCCGCGCCGATGCGCTGAGTCTGGCCGACGGAACCAACAAGCCGAGCCTGGCGGACGAGATCAATGCGCTCGCCGGCGCCGACAAGATCGATGAAGAATTGGAAGCCATGAAAGCGGCCCTCGGGCACGGCTCCAGCGAAGCAAAGGAAGGCTAAACCATGGATTTCGATGCCATCATCATCGTGCCCGTGATCTTCATCGGCTTACCGTGGCTGATCATGCACTACATGACCAAGTGGAAGACCGCGCCGACACTGACCAATGACGACGAGAGCCTGCTGGAAGAACTTTACCAGCTAGCCCGCCGGCTCGACACCCGGATGGACACGGTGGAACGCTTGGTTGCATCCGATAACCCCGAATTTCAGCGCGCCCGGCTACTGCCGGACAGCGAGATCGACAACGTGCCGCTGCGCGAGCTCGAGGAAATGCGGGCCCAGGCCAAATCAAGAGTTTCAGGGAGGACTGCAAAGTGAACGGAGACCGCACCCGCTTTTATCGCGACAAGATCAACGGCAAAGTGTTCGGCGTCTGTGCCGGGATCGCCGACTACACCGGGGTCGATGTCCTCTGGGTCCGCCTGGGTTTCTTTGGGCTGATCATGCTCGGCGCGCCGATGGTGATCCCGGCTTACTTGCTGGTCGGCATCTTTGCCGCAAAGAAGCCGGGCCACCTTTATACCGACCGCAACGAGCAGAAGTTCTGGCAGGGCGTGCGCCAGTCGCCGACCCGCACCGCCCGTGAAGTCCGCGCCCGGTTCCGCGATATCGATCGCCGCCTCGCTGAAGTGGAAACCTTCTACGTCAGCAGCAACCCGCGCCTGTCCGCCGAGATCGAACGCCTGCGCTGAGCATCTCTTCCTAAGGGGGAATTACAATGATCGGTGAAATTGGAGTTCTGATCCCGATTTTCGGCATTGGTGCCGGCATGTTGGGGATCTGGACGAACCATGAGCAGAAGATGGCCAAGATCCAGGCCAAGGACACGGCGGAGCGCGCGGCGCAGTACGCCACCCAGAATACCCAGCTCGAAGACCGTGTGCGCGTTCTCGAACGGATCGTCACCGAAAAGGGTTACGATGTCGCCACCCAGATCGAGGCGCTGCGCGATGCTCGCAAGGTCGATGCGCTGCTTGAAAGCCGCGACAGGGAGATTTCGTGATGATGTGGGGAGGACCTGAATTCGTCGTTGCGATCATTGCGATCTCGACCGGCGGCTGGTTGATCAACAACTGGATCCGCGCCCGCCACGGCTATGCGCTGGAAGACGAATGGGGCGGCAAAACCCGCAAGGCCGACGAACAGGCAACACAGCAGCTGAAAGCAGAGAACGCCGAACTGCGCGAGCAGCTCGACCACTTTGCCGACCGGGTCAAAGTGCTTGAACGGATCGCCACCGACAAGGGTCTGGCCGTCGCAACCCAGATCGAAGCTCTGCGCGACCAGCCCGTATTGAAGGAACCACAGGCATGAGCCCGCAGGACACCATGGAGATGATCCGGCTGGCGATGCCGATACCGATCGTGATTGCCCTGATCATTGCGGCTGGCGCGCTGGCCAACACCTGGCTCAAGATGAAGCACGGCTATCCGCTGAGCGGCTCTTGGGGTCAGAAACTTTATCCCAAGACCAGCAGCGAGGAAATCGAACGCATCAGCCTGCTTAGCCAGGAAAACGCCGCGCTGCGGGCCGAACTGGGCAGCCTCAAGGACCGCCTTGGCAACGTCGAGCGGATTGTCACCGACAGCGGCTATGCCCTGACTCACCAGATCGAAGCGCTGCGCGCAGACAAGAAGGATGTACAATGAACTTCGGGGATGTAGTCGGACTGATGATCGCCATGGGCGGGTTGGTCGCGATTTTCAACGTATTCGGCTCTGCCTATCGCCGCCGCCTTGAGCACAAGGAACGGATCGCCGAACTGCGCGCACAGGGCAGCCAGCCATCCGCCCAGCCTGAACGCAGCGATTACGTCGAGAAGCTCGAACACCGCATTCGCGTGCTCGAACGCATCGCCACCGACAAGACCACCAACCTAGCCGCGCAGATCGAAGACCTGCGTAGCCCGGTAAACTGATCCACACGGAGCCGAACAATGGAACCTTGGCTAGTCATCATGATCTTGGGGATCGTCGCGATCTCTGCCTTTTCACGAATTCAGCGGGCCAAATACGGCGATTTTGGCAGGCGCCGGCGCGGGCGGGACGGACCGCAGGCCCTGCTCGACCCCACCCAGCCCAGCCCGCGCGAGCAGGAACTGCAGCGCGAGGTCGAAGACCTGCGCGAACGGATCCACGTCCTCGAACGCATCGCCACCGATGGCCGCCACACCAACAATCTGGCCGCCGAAATCGAAAGCCTGCGCGACCGCTGAGGCCGCGCTGTTAGAGAGGGAGAACCGCAATGATCAGCGAAACCTTCCAGATTGCCAGCACCGCGCTGTTCGCGGTGGCGATCATCGCCGTCGCCTCACTGCGCGGCTGGCAGGGCTGGCTTAGCCTGAAGACCCGCGAGCTCGACCTGGTCACCGCGGGGCGCAGCGCCGAGATTGAGGGTGGTGTCGGCAACGGCATGGCGCGGATCGAGATCGCCGACCTCAAGGAACGCATCCGCAAGCTCGAAGCGATCGCAGCCGGAGTCGACCTGTGAACGACCGCGGGGGCGGCGCCGCCAAGGCCGGCATCGGCCTCGGCTCGGCCATCGCGGTGGCGGTTTCGTGGAGCCTCCACAAGTCGCTGGTCTGGGCGATCATCCACGGGGTACTCGGCTGGCTCTATGTGATCTATTACGCGTTGACGCGGCCCGGTGGGATTGCCGGGTAGCCGGGCGGGGTCGGCGCGCGGGCTTCGACAGGCTCAGCCTGAGCGGGTGTTGGCTTAAAGCCAGTATTGCAAATCTCGTTCCCCAAGTCCCGCTCAGCCTGAGCCTGTCGAAGCCCGCGCGCCACGGTTGCCTCAAACCCCGCACATGCTAGACGCGGCGCAATGCGCTGCCTCACCGACATTTTCGAAGAATACGATTTCCTCGAAGGCGACGACCGCTATCGCCTGCTGATTGAACTCGGCCGTGAGCTCGAACCGATGCCCGATGCGCTCAAGACCGACGCTACGCTGGTGCGCGGCTGCTCGGCCTCGGTCTGGGTCTATCCCACTCGGCTGGAGGATGGCCGGCTGCATTTCCTCGCCGACAGCAACGCCGCGATCACCAAGGGGATCGTCGCGCTGGTGCTCGCCGCGGTGCAGGACAAGCCAGCGCGCGAAGTGGCCGATTGCCATATCGCCGAAGCGCTCGCCCCGTTCGAACTCAGCCGTCAGCTCTCGTCGAATCGCACACAAGGCGTGCCGAACATGATCGCGCTGATCAGGGAGACGGCGGCGCGTTATGCGGCCGATTGAGCCTCGGGCTCAGCCGGGAGAAAGAACGCTGCAATCTCATGCCCGATCCTTGCCGGACGCAGCGTTTCGATGTCGATGAAGCACCAGCTTGACTGAATTTCGGCGAGCACTTCCTCGCCGCGCTTGACCACCGTCTGGTAGAACGCCCGCGCGCCCTGAATCCGCTCCAGAATCACATTGGCGATCACCTGGTCGTCGAGGAATGCCGGTTTGCGGTACGTAATCTCGTGCCTGAGCGCGACCCAGCCGTGCGCCGCAATCGCCTCGGCCGGGGCGAGCTTGTGCCAGTGCGACAGGACTGCATCCTGCACCCACCCCAGGTAACGCGCATTGTTGACGTGCCCCATGAAATCGATGTCGGAGGGGATGATCTTGATCGGGAAATAATGAGGTAGCGCAGGCATGTGGCGCCCATAGCAGTTTCTCGTGACATTCCAATTAACATTGTTGCAAGCAGCGACGGAAAGCTTGCCACGCGCGCCGGGCCGGGTCTAACGGGCGGTCGATGACTGGCCCGCACACCCTCTACCAGAAAATCTGGGACGCCCACGTGGTCGAGCGCCAGGATGACGGCACCTGCCTGATCTACATCGACCGCCATCTGGTGCACGAAGTCACCAGCCCACAGGCCTTCGAGGCGCTGCGGATGAGCGGCCGCAAGGTGCGGCGCCCGGACCTGACGCTGGCGGTGCCCGATCACAACCTGCCGACCACCGCGCGGCGCGATGCGGCGGGCCAGCGCATTCCGATTGCAGACAGCGAGAGTGCGCAACAGCTCGCTGCGCTGGAACGCAACGCTCCCGAATTCGGCATCCGCCTGATCGGCGATGCCGATGCCGAGCAGGGTATCGTCCATGTCGTCGGGCCCGAGCAGGGCTTCTCGCTCCCCGGCGCGACGATCGTCTGCGGGGATAGCCACACCGCCTGCCACGGCGGACTGGGCGCGCTGGCCTTCGGGATCGGCACCAGCGAAGTCGAGCATGTGCTGGCGACGCAGACCTTGCTGCTCAGCCAGAGCAAATCGATGGAAGTCCGGATCGAAGGCGAGCTTGGCCCCGGGGTCACCGCCAAGGATTTGGTGCTGCACATCACCGGGGTGCTCGGCGCTTCGGGCGGCACCGGGCATGTGATCGAATATACCGGCAGCGCGATCCGCGGTCTGAGCGTCGAAGGGCGGCTGACCGTCTCCAACATGGCGATCGAGCATGGTGCCCGCGCCGGACTGATCGCGCCCGATACGACAACCTTCGCCTATCTCAAGGGCCGACCCTATGCACCCAAGGGTGCGGACTGGGACGCCGCGGTGACATGGTGGACCAGCCTCGCCACCGATCCGGGCGCGCAGTATGACAAGGTCATTACGATCGATGCGTCGGAGATCGCCCCGTCGGTCACGTGGGGCACCAGCCCGGAAGACGTGCTGCCGATCACCGGCGTGGTTCCCGAACCCGCCAGCTTCGCCGACCCGAACAAGCAGCTCGCCGCGCAGAAGTCGCTCGACTACATGGGCCTCGTCCCCGGCCAGAAGCTCAGCGAAGTCGAGGTGCAGAACGTGTTCATCGGCAGCTGCACCAACAGCCGCATCGAAGACCTCCGCGCTGCTGCGGCGGTGCTGCAGGGGAGGCACAAAGCGGCCAACATCAAGTGGGCGATCGTCGTACCCGGCTCAGGCCTGGTCAAGCGCCAGGCCGAGGCCGAAGGGCTCGACCGGATATTCATCGACGCCGGGCTCGAATGGCGCGAGCCGGGCTGTTCGGCCTGCCTCGGCATGAACCCCGACAAGGTCCCGCCGGGCGAGCGCTGCGCCAGCACCAGCAATCGCAACTTCGTCGGTCGGCAGGGTCCGGGGGCCAGGACACATCTGGTCTCCCCGGCGATGGCAGCGGCGGCAGCGGTGACCGGCCGGCTCACCGACGTGCGTGAACTGGCGCTGCTCTGATCGCCAGCGCACTTTAGCGCTCTGGTAACCGCTTGCTGCTAGTGACCGCTGGCACACAGGCGGAGAGGCATATGCTCGAATCGATACTTGGCGGATTGGTGGTCGCGGTCGTCATCATACTGCGCATTGTGCTGTCGCGTCCGGCGAGGCGGGCGATCGATTCGGCGATCAAGGACCACGCGGTCGCCAACCTGTCGAACAATCTCGACCTCTACGAACAGATGAAGGCCGCCCGCGCGCGGGGCGAGGACATCAAACCGCCGAGCGCATTTAACTGATCGGTTAATCCCGATTGCCAGTGCCGCGCCAAGCTGTCACGTTTGGCGTATGAACCTTGACTGGACCCCCGCTGATCTAGCCTTCCGTAGCGAAGTGCGCGCCTTCCTCGCCGCCGAACTCACCACCGAAATGCGCGCGGCGACCGCGAAGATGACCAGCGTCTATGCGCCGGTCGAATTGTCGCTGGCTTGGCAGGCAAAGCTCCATGCGCGCGGCTGGGCGGCCCCGGCCTGGCCCAAGGAACATGGCGGCACCGGGTGGAGCCAGGTCCAGCGCTATATCTTCGCCCGCGAACTGGCCGAGGCTGGCGCCCCGCCGCTCTCGCCAATGGGGATCGGGATGTGCGGGCCGGTGCTGATCGGCCACGGGACGGCGGAGCAGAAGGCCTATTGGCTGCCGCGCATGCTGAACGGTGATGACCTGTGGTGCCAGGGCTATTCGGAAACCGAAAGCGGCTCCGACCTCGCCTCGCTGCGGATGAAGGCAGTGCGGGAGGGCGACCATTTGGTCTGCACCGGGCACAAGCTGTGGACCACCCACGGGCACAAGGCGAACATGATCTTCTGCCTGGTCCGAACCGCCCAGCTCGACAAGCCGCAGAGGGGCATCACTTTCCTGCTGATCGACATGACCGCGCCGGGGGTCAGCGTGCGCCCGATCCTCTCGCTTTCGGGCGAGCACGTGCAGAACCACATAACTTTTGACGAGGTCCGGGTCCCGGTGAGCGATGTCGTCGGCGCGGTCGACGATGGCTGGACGGTCGCCAAGTACCTGATGGAGTTCGAGCGCGGCGGCAGCGTTTATTCGCCGAGCATGCGTACGCGGGTGGCGCGGCTGCGGCGCTTCCTGGCCGAAGTAGGCGCTGGCAGCCCCGGCATGACCCGGCGGCTGTCGCTGATCATGGCGGATATCGAGGCGCTCGATGCGTTCGAGCTGCAATTCATGTCGAGCCTGTCGCTGGGCGGCGCGCCGGGGGTCAAGGCCTCGATGCTCAAGGTGCTGGGGACCGAGCTCAGCCAGCGGCTGACCGAACTCGAACTTGAGGGTGCCGGGCCATATGCGGCAGCCTGGCAACCGCACCTGACCACGCCCGGTGGCGATGTTCCCGGGTTCGATCCGCCGGGCGACAATTCGGGCGCCGGAACCAGCTATACCGCCAAGGCCATGCCCAAATACCTCAACGATCGGGCCGGATCGATCTATGCCGGCACCAACGAAATACAGCGCGGGATCCTGTGGCAGAATATGGAACGCGTCAGCCGGTGAGCCCGCGCAAGGCGGCCTTCGCGCCGGTGGTCAACGCGCAGACCCGGCTGCTGATCCTGGGCAGCCTGCCGGGCGACCAATCGCTCGCCGCAGGGCGCTATTACGCCAACCCGCGCAATCGCTTCTGGCATCTGGTCGGCACGGTGATCGAGCGGCCTGACTTGCCTGAGCTCAACTATGACGCGCGGCTTGAAATGCTGCTGGCAAACCGCATCGGCCTGTGGGACGCGGTCGCTTCGGCCGAGCGGGACGGAAGCCTCGACAGTTCGATCCGCGCGGTCGAGGTGGCGGGACTTGGCAAACTGATCGCCGATCTCCCCCGCCTCCGCGCCATCGCCTTCAACGGGAAGACCAGCGCGCGGGTCGCCCGCCCGCAACTTGGCATCAATGCGCTCACCCTGATCGACCTTCCCTCCAGCAGCCCGGCGCACGCGGCAATGCCCTATGCGCAAAAGCGCCAGATATGGCTGGCATTGCGACAATTTCTCGCCTGACGTGACGCCAGCCCTTGCCTTGAGCGGGCAATGGCGGAATAGGAATCGGCATGACCAAGAACTCTGACAAACCCGACAGCAACTGGGCCGGCAAGGCCGCGCTCGCCGGCGCCGCAATCGGCTCGGCAGCACTCGCCGCCGCGCTGCTTTATGCCTCGAATCGCAAGGAACGCGCCGAACAGGCGGCGAAGAAGGCCAAGCCCGAAGACGCGCCGGAAACCGATTGATGGACAAGCTGCGCGAAGTTGACGGGCGCGCGATTCCCTTCGGCACGGCCAATGTCGATACCGACGTGATCATCCCGGCCAAATGGCTCAAGACGATCACCCGCGACGGGCTGGGCCGCGGCGCCTTCGAGACCTTGCGCGCGGACCCCGACAACCTGTTCGACAGCGCCGAGTTCAAGGGCAGCCCGATCCTGATCGCGGGCGACAATTTCGGCTGCGGTTCCAGCCGCGAGCATGCCGCCTGGGCGCTGCTTGACCTGGGTATCAAGGCGGTTATCGCGCCCAGTTTTTCGGACATCTTCTCTGGCAACGCCTTCAAGAACGGCATCCTCACCGTGGTCTTGCCGCAAGCCGCGATCGACCGGCTGATGGACGTAGCCGCGACCGATCCGATCCACATTGACCTTGAACAGCAGAGCGTGACCACGCAGTTCCAGGACCGCTTCACCTTCGAGATCGACCCGTTCCGCAAGGCCTGCCTGCTGGACGGGCTTGACGAGGTCGGCCTGACCATGGCGCGCGATGCCGCAATCACCGATTACGAACAACAGGCCCGGGCACAGACGCCGTGGCTGGCACAGGGAGAAGCCGCATGAAAGCCTTACGCAGCCACGCCGTTGGCGGGCCTGAAACGCTCCAGCTTGACGAGGTCGAAAGCCCGGTTCCGGGCCCCGGCCAGGTGCGCATCACAGTCAAGGCCTGCGCGATCAACTATCCAGACGTTCTGATCATCAAGGACATGTACCAGTTCAAGCCGCCCCGGCCGTTTGCGCCCGGCGGCGAGCTTTCGGGTGTGATCGCGGCGGTCGGCAACGGTGTGACCCAGTGGCAAGTGGGTGACCGCGTGATCGCGATGATGGGCAACGGCGGCCTGGCTGAGGAAGTACTCGCCCCGGCCGACAAGCTGTTCGCGCTGCCCGATGGAGTGAGCTTCGAAACCGGCGCATCGCTGCTGATGACTTACGGCACCAACATGCACGGTTTGCTCGATCGCGGTCATCTCAAGGCCGGTGACACGTTGCTGGTATTGGGCGCAGCAGGCGGCGTCGGGCTCGCCGCGGTCGAGCTCGGCAAGGCTTACGGCGCCAAGGTCGTCGCCGCAGTGTCGAGCGAGGAAAAGGCCGCAGTGGCGCGCGAGCATGGTGCGGACGAGACGGTAATCTACCCGCTCCAGCCGCTCGACAAGGATCAGTCCAAGGCCCTGGCCGAAGCGTTCAAGGCGGCTTGCGGGCCCGATGGCGCGAACGTGGTCTACGACGTGGTCGGCGGCGATTATTCCGAGCCTGCGGTGCGCGCGATTGCCTGGGAGGGCCGGTTCTGCGTGGTCGGCTTCCCGGCGGGAATCGCCAAGTTGCCGCTCAACCTGACCCTGCTCAAGAGCTGCGACGTCTGCGGCGTGTTCTGGGGCGCTTTCGCGGCGCGCGATCCCAAGGCCAACGCAGTGCACATCGCGACGCTGTTCGACCTGCTCAAATCAGGCAAGATCAACCCGAAGGTTTCCGCGACCTTCCCACTGGATCGCGGCGGCGAGGCGATCACCATGCTTGCGGAGCGCAAGGCAATCGGCAAGGTTGTGGTGACGATGAACCAGGGAGTTGGATCATGAATGCTGCACGCCTTCTGCTCGCCGGCGCGGCGCTGACGTCCGCCGTCGCGCTTTACGCCAAGCCGGTGGCGCGCCCGTCGGGGCCCACAGGGGCCGAAATCGTCACTGCGCGGCAAGCCGGCATGGACATGTCGGTTGCCACCCTTGCCGGCCTCAGCAATGCCAGTGCGAACGGCGTGGCGATCAAGAATCTTGCCTTTTCCGCAGGCGGCCTGGCCAAGTGGGCAACCGTCTTGCCGACTCTGTTTTCCGATAATACCAAGGGCCTGACCAGCCGCGCCAAGCCCGAAGTGTGGTCTGACCGCGCCGGGTTCCAGGCCAAAGCGCAGGCTTTCATTGATGCCACCAAGGGGCTTTCCGCCGCCGCTGCAGCCGATGACAAGGCCGCATTCACCGCTGCGCTTGCCACCACCAAAGCCTCGTGCAAGGGCTGCCACGACACTTACCAGATGCCGCCGCCTGCCGCCAAACCGGCGGCTTGAGGCGCGGCCGCAAATCGAGCAGGAGCTGACATGACCGACTTCAACGACCGCGAACGGGGCGAAGAGAGCAAGTTCGCGCACGATGAGGAAATGCACTTTCGCGTCCATGCCCGCCGCAACCGGCTGGTCGGGAACTGGGCGGCGGAACGCATGGGGCTCTCGACGGTCGAAGCCGAAGCCTATGCCAAAAGCGTGGTCCAGGCCGATTTCGAGGAATCGGGCGACGAAGACGTGGTCCGCAAGCTGCTCGGCGACCTGACCTCCGCCGGCATCGAAGTCAGCGAAGCCGACGTGCGCGACGCGCTCGCCGCAAAGGCGATCGAGGCCAAGCGCGCGCTGATGGGCGAAGGCTGAACCGATCATGCCGATGCCGGGTGCCGAAATCGAACGTCTGATCCGCGCCGGCCTGCCCGATGCTGAGGTCACGCTGACCGACCTTGCCGGTGACGATAACCACTGGGCGGCGCATGTCGTCTCGGCGGAATTCGTCGGCAAGCCGCGCGTGGCCCAGCACAAGCTGGTCTACGCCGCAATCGGTGAGCGGATGGGCGGGGAACTGCACGCCTTGCAACTCACCACTGCCGTTCCCACCTGAACGATGTATCCAGAGTTCCCGGGGAGCACAATCATGTCAGACGCCAACGCCCGCATCCGAGAAATCGTCACCAGCAACGACGTCGTGCTGTTCATGAAAGGCACCCCGCTGTTCCCGCAGTGCGGTTTTTCCAGCAAGGCGGTGGCGATCCTCGATCACCTTGGCGCGCCCTATGAGACGATCGACGTGCTGCAGGACATGGAAGTGCGCCAGGGGATCAAGGCCTTTTCCGACTGGCCGACCATTCCGCAGCTCTACATCAAGGGCGAATTCGTCGGCGGCAGCGACATCATGATGGAAATGTACGAGGCCGGCGAACTGCACCAGGCGCTGGCCGGGATCATCCCCGCCTAGCGTTGACGCGCTTTTGACGCTGCTGCGGCTTCCCCGGTAAGGCGGGCAGCCGTTCCGGTCGCTGGCGCGGGAAATGGAATCCAGGCGTGAAGAAACGCTTTGTCGGGCGTTAGGCCGTAATTGACCAAGTCCTTGGCAACGGCCTGCAAAGCCGATCAATTTCCAGTCGAGTTCAGGGGATTGAAGCTCGGGGAGGCGGGACCGCGGAGACCAGGGGGCGGCCCCGCCTCATTTCGAGACTACTTGGGGGTATCAGCAACACTGCATGCCCCGTGCCAGTTTATGTTTATTGTTCAATTACCGTGCTTTATAGGATTCTGCGGCAACCGGCAACAAGCCACGTGTAAGGCCAGCCGACACCATGCGGCGTTCATTTGCGCTTGGCAAAGCGTCGCACTCGCGCCACGCTGGCACGATGGATGTAATCGAGATGTTCGCGCACGACGACGATGCGCCCCCCGCCGTTCCGGCCGCCACCATGGTCATCTTCCGCAATGCTCCCGATGGCGGTGCGCCGCAGCTGCTGATGGTCCAGCGCGCCAAGGAAATGCGCTTTGCCGGCGGCGCGGCGGTGTTCCCCGGCGGCCGGGTCGATGAAGCCGACCGCGTGCTGGCCCGCGAGCTGGGCGCCAGCGACGAGGAAGCCCTTGAGGAACTGGCCGCCCGGATCGCCGCGGTGCGCGAAACGCTTGAGGAAACCGGACTGGCGGTCGGTTTCCACCAGCCCCCGACCCTGGCCGAGGCGCGCCGTGCCCGGGAAGTGCTGCTCGAAAGGGGCGAACTGGCCGCGATGCTCGCCGAACTCGGCTGGACGCTCGACCTCGAACGGCTGGTTCCGTTCAGCCGCTGGCGCCCCAAACACAAGGAAATCCGGGTGTTCGATACCCGCTTCTACCTCGCTGACCTGGGCACCGGCGCCGTCGACCTGGCGGTGGACGATACCGAGAATACGCACCTGTTCTGGGCCAGCGCGGCCGAAGCTCTGGCGCTGGCCGACAGCGGCGAGATCAAGATCATCTTCCCGACCCGCCGCAACCTTGAGCGGCTGGCGCAGTTCGCCAGCTTTGCCGACGCGCTGGGTCACGTTGCAGCTTTTCCTTCGCGGATGATAACCCCGTTCATGGAAATGCGCGAAGGCCAGCCCTGGCTGGTGATCCCGGCCGATGCCGGTTACCCGGTAGACGGGGAACTCCTGGAACGCGCGACGCGAGGTTAAGGATTGGCGCGCCCGGCAGGAGTCGAACCTGCGGCCTCGAGATTAGAAGTCACGTGCTCTATCCAACTGAGCTACGGGCGCGCGCCACGCCGTCCATAGGCAGTCTTTGCGCGAGCCGCAAACCTCGCTAAGTCTGAGCGCCATGACCAGCCAGCTTGCCCAGCTTGACGGCACCACCGGTGCGCGCCGCCATTTCCGCTATTTCGACTTTATGATGGCGGCCTTCGTCGCGATCCTGCTGCTCTCGAACCTGATCGGGGCGAGCAAGCTCTCATCGGTCCACATGCCGGGCTTTGCGGCTGCTTTCGAGTGGCTACCGGAATTTATCCGTCCGACCAGCGACTATCCGATCTTCGGCGCGGGTATCCTGTTTTTTCCCGTGAGCTACGTGCTGGGTGACGTGCTGACCGAAGTTTACGGCTACGCAAACGCACGGCGCTGCGTCTGGGCTGGCTTTGCCGCGCTGCTGTTCATGGCGTTCATGAGCTATGTCGTGGTGGCGATGCCGCCCGCAGCCGGGTGGGATGGCCAGGCGGCTTACGAAAGCGTGTTCGGCAGCACCTGGCGGATCGTCCTCGCTTCCGTCATCGCGTTCTGGGCCGGCGAGTTCGTCAACAGTTTTGTGCTCGCCAAGATGAAGATCTGGACCGGCGGGAGCAAGCTGTGGACCCGCACAATTGGTTCAACCGTGTTCGGCCAGGCGGTCGACAGCGCGATCTTCTATCCGATCGCGTTCCTCGGCACATGGACCAATGCGCAGGTGGTGACGGTTCTGGTCACCAACTGGTTCCTGAAAGTCCTGTGGGAGGTTGTGCTGACCCCGGTAACTTATGCGGTGGTCGGGTTCCTGAAGGCCCGCGAAGGGGTCGAGGTGTTCGATACCGGCACCGACTTCTCGCCATTCGCGAAAAGTCCGGCGGTTTAGGCCCCACCACAAAGGGTGGGGCCTCACCGCGATTTGCCTCAATCGGCGATGAGGCCGATCACGAGGTAGACGACCAGCAGCGAGCCGAAGCCGAGCACGGTGCCCAGCGCGAAGCCGATACGGACGAGGCTCACATCCCAGCCGAAGAAATCGGCGATGCCCGAGCAGACGCCCATGAACTTGGCATTGGCCTTGCCCAGGCGGAAACCGCGGGCCGGGGCGACGGCGCGATCGTTGCGGTCGAGCGCGCTCATGCAACATCTCCGAAGGTCACGGTGTTGGCAGCATGTGCAACCGAGGGGGTGGTCGCCGTGGCGGTCAGCAGTACGAGCGAGAGCATGAAGGCCGAAGCGGCGGCGGCGAGCCGGCTGGTGAAATTGGTGTTGGTCATAGTCAGTCTCCTGGTTTGTTTGGTTCCGCCGGCCATCCGGCAGATGCCAGACTGAGTGCATCGACCGTGCCAAATTCGAAAAAGCGCAGAATTCCTAGCTTTCTCTGCGATGAACGGAAACTTGCCCCAAGGTGAACGAACAAGAGTTGGGAAATTTTCCCAACTTTCAGGATACGCCTTTTGCGTGACAGCTTGGGCCCCTCGACCTATCGCCCGGCCAATGCCGCTCGACCGCATCAGGCTATCCTCCTTCCGCAATCACGCGGATACCGCGCTTGACCAAACCGCGCGGTTCAACCTGCTCGTCGGCGAGAACGGCGCGGGCAAGACCAACGTGCTCGAAGCGCTGTCATTGCTTGCCCCCGGGCGCGGCCTCCGCCGCGCCGCGCTGGCCGACATCGCGGCGCATGGATCGGCCACCGGCTTCGCAGTCAGCGCGGATCTCGGCAGCGATGTCCAGCTGGGCACCGGGACCCGGCCCGAACGGCCAAGCCGCCGCGTGGTACAGGTCAACGGCGCCGATATTCCCGCAGTACAGCTGGGCGAATGGCTCAGCTTGGGCTGGCTGACCCCGGCGATGGACCGATTGTTCATGGACAGCGCCGGCGCGCGGCGACGCTTCCTCGACCGGCTGGTGCTGGCGCTTGAGCCCGGCCACGCGCGCCATGCCGCCAAGCTTGAGGCAGCCTTGCGCGAACGGGGGCGCCTGCTGGGCGAGCCGGCCGAACCCGATCCGCAGTGGCTGACCGCGATCGAAGGGCAGATCGGTGAGGCCGGTGCCGCGGTCGCCCAGGCCCGCGCGCGGTTGGTGGCAAAGCTGGCATCAGCGCTGGAGCAATTGCCCGAGGCACCCTTCGCGCGCCCCGCGCTTGAATATCGGCCGGGCGGCCCGCTCGATCAGGCTGAACTGACCGCTGCGCTTGCCGAGGGCCGCCGCCGCGATCGTGCGGCACAGCGCACCCTGGTGGGTCCGCACCGCGACGAGCTCGGCGTGACCATGGCCGGCAAAGGCGAAGACGCCGCCGCGTGCTCGACCGGCGAGCAAAAGGCCATGCTGATCGCGATCACGCTGGCCCATGCCGACCTGCTCTCGCCCGACCGCCCGGGGGTCCTGCTGCTCGACGAGGTCGCCGCGCATCTCGATCCGCTGCGCCGCGCAGCCCTGTTCGAACGACTCGAACGCGGCGCTGCACAGGTCTGGCTGACCGGCACCGAACTCGCGCCGTTCGAGGCAATTACCGAACGGGCGGCGGTGTGGCGCATCAGCGGCGGGCAAGCTGAGCGGATATAGTGCCCCTCCGTCACGCCCTGCGGGCGCGACACCTCCCCATCGCAAGTCGATGGGGAGAATCTTCATGGGCCTCCCCATCG
>JANOAD010000197.1:0-15874 GCA_031410955.1 Novosphingobium sp.
CGTGTTGAGCGCCATATACGGGCAGATGTTGCAGTTGCAGTTGCCGTCGGCCCCCGGTGCGCCGATGAAGGTTTTTTCCGGCACCGCCTTTTCCATCTGGTGGATGATGTGCGGTTCGGTGGCGACGATCAGCGTGTCGCCGCCCATTGTCTTGGCGAACTGCAATATGCCGCTGGTCGATCCGACATAGTCGGCATGGTCGATGATGTGCGGGGGGCATTCGGGGTGCGCGGCGATCGGCGCGCCCGGGTGCTTGGCCTTGAGCTTGAGCAATTCGGTTTCCGAGAACGCTTCGTGGACGATGCACACGCCGGGCCACAGCAGCATCTCGCGATCGAACTTGCGGGACAGGTAGCCGCCAAGGTGCCGGTCGGGGCCGAAGATGATCTTCTGGTCCTTGGGGATCTGCGACAGGATTGTCTCGGCGCTTGAGCTGGTGACGATGATGTCCGAGAGCGCCTTCACCTCGGTCGAGCAGTTGATGTAGGTCAGCGCGATGTGATCGGGATGCGCGGCGCGAAACTGCGCGAACTTTTCGGGCGGGCACGAATCCTCAAGACTGCACCCGGCGTTGAGATCGGGCAGCACCACGATCTTTTCGGGCGCGAGGATCTTGGCGGTTTCAGCCATGAACTTGACCCCGCAGAACGCGATCACCTCGGCATCGGTCGCTGCGGCCTTTTTCGACAATTCGAGGCTGTCCCCGATGTAATCGGCGAGGTCCTGGATTTCCGGGCGCTGGTAATAATGCGCCAGGATGATCGCGTTGCGGTCCTTGCGCAAACGGTCGATTTCGGCGCGCAAGTCAAGTCCGGAGAGGTTGGGGGTGTGTTCGCTCATGCCCCCTAATTGGGCGCTTAGCGTCCGGTGATCAACCCACTCGCAGGCGGGGTGCCGAATTCGAGGCCGGGGACCGAGGCACCGTGCGTGCCTGCAGTGGCCATGCGGTACAGACTGTCACCCAGCGGTGAATAGGCGATCGCATCGCCGAGCAGGATCAGCGCGGCGATCATGCCCAAGGTAACGAACCAGGCCGGGTGGATCCGGCCCGAGCGCTTGAGGTCGATCCCCATTCCGATCAGTGGGAATGTGGCGCAGGCGGCACCGGCGCATTCATAAGCATAAGGCGCGAGCAGCGGCATCGGCAGCAGCCGCCCGAAGGCCGGCCCCATCAGCAGCGCCATCGCGCCAAGCTGGAGTCGCACATGCCAGTCGGTCTGCTGGCGCTTCGATACCGCGAACAATACCATGCCTGCGAAGACCACGACGTTGAGCGGATCGAAAATCAGGAAATGCTGCGGGCGGAAGAAGAACGGCACGTTGCCCGCGCGGACCATGCGAATGGTGACCACAAAGCCCATCACGATCATCAGGCCCATCCAGGCGATCGCGATCCGGGCGAGCCTACGGTGCTGCTCGATCATCCCGCGCGCGCCGAGAGTCGCCTGGGTCACGAAAATCGCCACCCAGCCCATGAAGGTCAGCGCGTGGGCGTGGACCACCAGCGGCGCATAGAAGGTTGAACGGCCCATCAGGTTCTGCAGCGCGAAGGCCGCGACGATCGTCGCCGCCATGGCATAGGCCATGCCTATGGGGGGTCGATCGGTGGTCGGTTCTGGTCTGAAATCCTGCGCAACAGTCGCCATGAAATCCCCCTCTGGTTTCAGGTGCGACCCCTTGCAATTCCTGACTGATGCACCCGCTTTCGCCTCGGTTCAAGCCCTGCGTTTATTGCACCGGCTCGCCATCGAAATGCACCGCGACATCGACATTGCCATAGCCCGAAACCTGCAGCGGTATCGCGAGGTTCTGACGGATTGCATCCTTCGCCGCATTGCGCGCCAATGCAATGAGAGCCGGGTTTTGGGCCTGCTGGGCGGCCTGCTTCTCGGCGACCAGGGTGTTGTCGCGGGTCAGCTTGGCCTGCGCGTCGCCGGTGATCCACACCCCTTCGCGCAGGTACTGGGCATGGGCCTCGTCGAGGTTGGGGCGCGATACCTGCAGCGGCGGTAGCGTGACGTCGAGCTGGTCGTGTCCCGCGTCCCATTTGACCCGGTTCTTGCCAACCACCGAAAGGTCGATCGTATAGTCGACCCGGGCTGGTATCACGGCCACCTGCTTGCTTTTGAGCATGCCGAATACCCGCTCATCTTCGGAGGCGCTGACCAGTGCGAGCTGGGCTGAAAAGACCGTCAGCCGGTTCTGTTTCTCGAAGGCGAGCAGGCTCACGGCGACGGGATCGCCACGGTCCGGCGCAAGGCTGCGAATGGCGTACCATCCGCCCAATGCAAGCAGGCCCAGCGCTGCGACAGCGGGCAGGGTGAACAGCGGCCGCTGCTTGGCCGGCCGGGTCAGGTCAGGTGCCATCTATCGCCTTCGTTGGTCACGCGGCCCCTGTGCCTAAGGTCGATCAGGTGAGCGAGGACTGAACGCCCGGCCGCTCCGTTGAGCCGCGGATCGAGCCCTTTGTACATGGCCCCGACCATCGCCGGGATTTCGTGCGGCGCCTTGCCCAACAGGCGCAGGATCTGCGCCTCGCGGCTGCGGCGGTGGCCGAGCATGCCGCGCACCAGCTGCCTGGGTTTGGTGACCGCCGGGCCGTGCGCGGGGTAGAGCACCTTGTCGTCGCGGTCGTAGAGCTTCTGCAGGCTGTCCATGTAGGCCGCCATGTCGCCATCGGGCGGAGAGACCACGCTGGTCGACCAGGCCATCACATGATCGCCGGTAAACAGCGCGCCGCTTTGCTCGAGCGCGTAGCACAGGTGGTTGCTGGTGTGCCCCGGCGTGGCGACCGCGGTGATCGTCCAGTCGGGGCCGTGCAATTGCTCGCCGTCCGCCAGCACCCGGTCGGGGGCATAGTCGGGATCGAACGCAGCGTCGGCGCGCGGACCGTCATCTTCGAGCATCAGCGGCGCGCAGCCGATGATCAGCGCGCCGGTCAGGCGCTTGAGCTCTGCCGCAGCGGGGGAGTGATCGCGGTGGGTGTGGGTGCAGAGGATCGCGGCCAGCTTCGCTTGACCAAGCGCTGCAATGATCGCCGCGACGTGGCCTTCGCCGTGTGTATCGGCATGGCCTTCCACCCCGGTTCCGGCCGGGCCCGGATCGATCACCGCCACCTCATCGCCTGCGCCGATCAGGTAAGTCTGAGTGCCGGTGTAGGTGTAGGGCGAGGCATTGGGCGCCAGCACGCGGCGGACGAGCGGCTCGCATTGCTCCGCAAGTCCAGTCGGCCAGGGTTTCGGGGGTGCTTCCATAGCAATCGATATGGGGAGCGGCGGGGCCCCTGTCGAGCCGTTATGACGTGCGCAGCTGCAGCCCGAGGCGTTCGCGCAGCGCGGCGATGGCACTCGGCTCGTGGGGCGAACGTTCGCGCCAGCCATTGTCGATCCGCTTGAGCCGCGCGTGAAACCGTTCGGTCGCGGTGATCAGGTCGCGCGTCGGGGCGTCCAGCAAGGCCAGGCGCTCGGTATCGCTTTCCGGAAAGTCGGCCAGCTTGCCATAACGCCTGAGCTGGAATTCGCTGAGCTCGCCTGAGAAGTAGGCGCGGTGGTTAAGCAGCCAGGCGACCGCGTGCATCATCCGCGTGGTGGTGCGCAGCGCCTCGCACGACAAGGCGATCCGTACCTCGTCCTCCTCGGCGCCGTATTGCGCGGCATTGGCAGCGGCAGCATCCATCCGGCCAGACAAGGCAAAGGCATCGCGCACGTCGTCCGAGAGGACGAGCGCCTCGCAATACAGCCCTTCGATGATCCGAGGATTGATGCTGGCGGGTTTTCCCATTTGACCCGATTGGCCGAGCCGGGAGCACCTGCCAACGGGCGCGGCCCAAGTTTCGCACACCAATTTGGGACTGTCCCTTGAGGGGACGCATTTTCACGATGAGCCGAGCCGCCAATTGCATCCGGCTGCGGGTGTCAGGCAATGATGTCGGGGATCAGGTAATCCTCGATCATCGCAATCTGGTCCTTAAGTCGCAGCTTGCGCTTCTTGAGCCGGGCGATCTGCAGCTGGTCGGTCGATCCGGCACCCGAAAGCGCGTCGATCGCTGCATCAAGGTCGCGGTGCTCGGTGCGGAGCACGTCGAGGCGCTTCTTCATTTCCTCTTCGTTCACGCGCCCGTCACCCCGTAATTGCCGTTCTGTCGCGGCGTGGAATCGCCCTGCCGCATCGTTGCACGGATGCCCTTCGCAAGATAAGCTTAATATGCTTCGATGACAATTGCAGTGACCCGCCGGTAACCGAGTCGGGACCGGTGAAGATCCGCGCAGCCCCAGGGGGCGAATGATAAGGAGATTCCTGTATGGAACAGTCGCATGTCAGCGCATTGCAGCTCAAGCACGCCGGCCTCGAACGCCAGCTTGCCGATGAATTGAGCCGGCCGATGCCTGATCTTTCGACCATCCAGCTCCTCAAGAAACGAAAGCTACGCATCAAGGAAGAACTCGCGCACAGCTAAGGTCCTTCCGGCCGGTCCCCGCCATCGCGGCGGGGCCGGCTGCCTTCTCCGAAATAATCCCGCCGGGTACAGCCCGCGCCGTTCCCTTGCGGCCTGCTTTGCGATAGGCACGGTGCATGACCGTTCCCAGTGCCGTCTCTGCCGCTCGTCAGATCCTGACCAACCTTCACGACGTGATGGCCTCGCGCAGCAACGCGCAAAGCAAGCTCAACACCGTGGTCGAAGTGATCGGTCAGGGCCTCGATAGCGAGGTCTGCTCGATCTACCTGCTGCGCGAAGGCATGCTCGAACTGTTCGCTACGCGGGGCCTGGCGCAGGAGGCGGTTCACTTCACCCGCATGGACATCGGTGAGGGCCTGGTCGGCTCGATCGCCCAGAGCAGCGAGATGCTCAACCTCGCCGAGGCGACCGCCCACCCGGACTTCTCATACCGCCCCGAAACCGGTGAGGACAAGTTCCACTCCTTCGCCGGGGTGCCGATCGTCCGGCGCGAGCGCGCGGTGGGCGTGCTCTGCGTCCAGCATGTCGACCCGCGCCGCTACGAAGAGGTTGAGATCGAAGCACTGCAGACCGTGGCCATGGTGCTGTCTGAGCTGATCGCCAACGCCGAACTAGTCGACGAGGAAGATGCCGCGCTGCTCGGGCCGCAGCACACCGGCCCGCTGCGGCTGACCGGACTCGCGCTGGTCAAGGGACTGGCCTCGGGCAATGCGGTCTATCACCAGCCGCGCATCACTATCGAACACGTCATGGCCGACGACCGTGATGCCGAATTACAGCGCGTATACCTGGCCTTCGACAAAATGCGCGAGCAGATCGACCGCATGGCGAGCCAGGCCGAATTCGGCGTCGGGGGTGAACACGAGGAGGTGCTCGAGACCTACAAGATGTTCGCATACGACGAAGGGTGGAGCCGGCGGATCATTGAGGCGATCGATACAGGCCTGACCGCCGAGGCGGCGATCGAACGGGTCCAGCAGCGCACCCGGATGCGCATGCGGCAGATCGACGATCCCTTGCTTGCCGACCGGATGCACGATCTGGAGGACCTGTCGAACCGGCTCTTGCGGACCGTCTCAGGGCAGATGGGCACCGCGGCAAGCCAGGGGCTGCGTTCGGACACGATCCTGATCGCCCGCAACCTCGGTCCGGCCGAGCTGCTCGAATACGACAAGCGGCGTTTGAAGGGCGTGATCCTCGAAGAAGGTTCGCTCACCGCGCACGTGGTGATCGTTGCCCGCGCGATGGGGATTCCAGTGCTGGGGCGGGTGCGCGGCCTGCGCGGCGCTGTGCGCGACGGCGACGCGCTGCTGCTCGATGCCGACCAGGGCAATGCCACGGTCCGCGCCGCCCCGCCGATGGTCGAAGCCTTCGAAGCGCGCTTCGCCAAGAGCAAGGAACGTCAGGCAAGCTACGCCAAGCTGCGCGATGTTGAACCTTTTACCCGCGATGGCACGCGCATCACTGTGATGATGAACGCCGGGCTGCGCGATGACATGCCCGCACTTGCCCAGACCGGGGCTGACGGAATCGGGTTGTTTCGCACCGAATTCCAGTTCCTCGTCTCGGCAACCCTGCCCGCGCGCGAACGCCAGACCCGGCTCTACCGCGACGTGCTCGACGTAGCCGGGGACAAGCCGGTGGTATTCCGCACGGTCGATATCGGCGGCGACAAGGTGCTGCCCTACCTCAGGCACAACAACGGCGAGCACGAGGAAAACCCGGCGATGGGCTGGCGCGCGCTGCGCGTCGCCCTCGAACGCGAAGGGCTCTTGAAGGTTCAAGCCCGCGCGCTGCTTGAGGCGGCGGCGGGACGCACACTCAACGTGATGTTCCCGATGGTCTCCGAACCCTGGGAATTCGATGCCGCGCGCGAGGTATTCGAAAACCAGCGCAAGTATCTCAAGAGCCTCAAGAAGCCGCTGCCCGAAGTGATCCGTTATGGCGCCATGCTCGAAGTTCCGGCGCTCGCCGAGACGCTTGACCTGATCGCGCCCAAGCTGTCGTTCCTCTCGGTCGGGACCAACGATCTCACCCAGTTCCTGTTCGCTGCGGACCGTTCGAACCCCAAGCTCGCCGAACGCTATGACTGGCTCTCGGTCAGCATCATGCGGTTCCTGCGGCGGGTCCAGGGTAACCTCGTCGGGCAGGATGTCGACCTCACCGTCTGCGGCGAAATGGGCGGGCGGCGGCTCGAGGCGCTGGCCTTGATGGGGATCGGCATCAAGCGCCTCTCGATCACCCCGGCAGCGGTCGGGCCGATCAAGGAACTGGTGCGCAAGGTCGATCTTGCCGAAGTGGGTGAGGCGATGAAGGGCTGGCTTTCGGTGCCGCCACCCAGTCTGCGCGAGGCCTTGGCCGGCTGGGCAGAAGCGCGCGGAATTGAAATCGATTGAACTTGCGCGCCGACCGCGCAGTCACCGCCCGGTCACAATTCTGGCGCAGCTTGCCGCTCTCGGGCCGGGCGAGGCATGATTTGGCGTTGACTCGAATGCCGAAAACGCGCTGTCTGTGGCCTGAAAACAGAACACGCATATTTTCGGGGTCGGCATGTCGGAAGAATTAGCGGTGGAGGCACAGCTGCCTCTCGAAACGGTTGGGTCGCGCTTGCGGCGCGCCCGCGAGACGGCGGGTATGGGGATTGCGGCGATTGCTGCGCAGACCCGCATTTCCGTCCGTCAGATCGAAGCGATCGAGGCAGGCAATTACGCTGCGCTTCCGGGACGCACCTATGCCATTGGGTTCTCGCGGACATTGGCCCGCGCGGTGGGTCTCGACGAGGCTGAGGTCGCCGCGTCGACCCGCGCCGAACTCAACGAGTCGCAGGCCGACAATCATCAGCGTCAAGCGCCCACCTTCGAACCCGGCGATCCCGCACGGGTACCGAGCGCTCGGCTGACCTGGCTGGCACTGGCCGGCGTGGCGCTGGCCGTGATCGCCGCCATCGTGTTTCTGCCCAGCCTGTTTTCGCCGGCGGGCTCGCTGCCATCGATCCTGCCGGCCGACCAGCCAAGCGCGCCGGTCGCTGCCGCACCCGCACAGCCGGCTGCGCCGACGCCAGCAGGCCCGGTGGTGTTCACCGCGCTCCAGGCCGGGGTCTGGGTCAAGTTCTACGATGCGGCGGGCAACCAGCTCATGCAGAGGGAACTGGCCCAGAACGAAAGCTACTCCGTGCCCGCCGACAAGGGCGAAGTGCTGCTGTGGACCGCGCGGCCCGACCAGCTTGGCATCACCATCGGCGGCCAGCCGGTGGCCAAACTTTCCGACGTGCAGATGACGATGAAGGACGTGCCGGTCAGTGCTGCGGCGTTGTTGGCGCGCGGAGCAGCGCCTGCCGCAACGCCCAGCGCTGCGGTTGCGGCTACAGCTTCCGAGCCGCGCCGGCAGGCTACGCGCCCGCGTGAGCAGCGCATCCCGACCGTGCGGGTCGAAGCCTCACCAGCGCCGTCCGGCTTGCCCTCGGCCAGCCCGGCCCCGCCAGTTGCGGCCAGCGCCATACCGAAACCGACCGCGACTTAGATTGCGGATAGACTTGCCGCCTCGCTCGACAGCAACGGCACGCGCGCGTTAGACATCGATCCGTGGTTAATGGCCGGTTCGGATTGAACCGGGCAGGGTTGCGGGCGGACTTACTGGATGGGTACTTCAACGATGCATTTGCTCCCCTGGAAACGGCGGTCGCTTCACGCGGTCGCGCTGATTGCACTGATTGCACCGGCAGCAATGCCGCTGCAGGCGCAGACGACCAGCAGCGACACCGAGATTCGCTTGCGCAAGGTCGAATCCGAAGTGGCGGCGATACAGCGGGTGGTCTTCCCTGGCGGCGACGGAAAATTCTTCCCCCAGCTGCAATCAGGCTCGACCAGCACGATCCAGCCGGGCAGCCCGGCAAGCGCCCCCAGCGCCGACATGCTTGTACGGATGGACGCGCTCGAAGGCCAGGTCGCGCGTCTCACCGCGCAGGTTGAGGAAGACCACAACCGGATCGAGAAGATGAATGCGCGGCTCGCCGCGATTGAGGGCGCGAACAAGGTCCAGCCGGTTGCCGAAGCGCCTGCAAGCAGCAGCACCGATGCCAATCTGGCGGCCATGGGCGCGGGGCCCAAGCCTGCTCCGAAGCCTGCTCCGAAGCCGGCAGCGGGCGGCGATGCCGCCGCCAAGCGCGTCGCCGCGGTCAAGGCGGTGGTCAAGCCAAGCACGAAGGATGCCGGGGACGACGAGTACTCGTACGGGTTCCGCCTGTGGGAGGCGAAGTTCTATCCCGAGAGCGAACAGCAGCTGAAGATGTTCCTGCAGAAATACCCCAAGCATGCGCGGACCAGCTATGCGCGCAACCTTCTGGGCCGCGATTACCTTGAAGACGGCAACCCGCGCGAGGCTGCCGGCTGGTTCCTGCAGAACTACAAGAGCGAACCCAAGGGCGACCGCGCACCCGACAGCCTGCTGTTGCTGGCTGAATCGATGCGCCAGCTGGGTGACACGACCCGCGGCTGCGTTGCCTTGAAGCAGTTCGCTGCGGCCTTCCCGGCCGAGGCTGCGGGGCGGCTCAAGGGGCAGTACGATGCCACTGCCTCCGGACTGAAGTGCAAGTAACCAGTTCGGGCGATGCCCTGACTGACCGCTTTGCGGAGGCGCTTGGCGGATTGTGTCCTGCTGCACAGAGTGCCGAAGCGAAACTGGGGCTCGCCGTTTCGGGCGGGCCCGACAGTCTGGCCATGTTGCTGCTGGCGCACCGCGCGCTGCCGGGACGGATTGCCGCCGCCACGGTCGATCATGGCCTGCGGGCGGAAAATGCGGCCGAAGCGGCAATGGTGCGCGAAGTCTGCGCCTCGCTCGGCGTCGCTCATGCGGTCCTTGCGGTCACCGTTGAGGCTGGCAATGTGCAGGCACAGGCCCGCACCGCGCGTTACGCTGCGCTGGCGGTATGGGCGGAGGAGGCTGGGATGGCCGCGCTCGCCACCGCGCATCACGCCGACGATCAGGCCGAGACGTTGCTGCTGCGACTTAATCGAGGCAGCGGGGTAGCAGGACTCGCCGGGGTGCGGTCGCGCGGGCTGGTGCCGGAAACCTCACTTCCGCTGCTCCGCCCACTGCTCGGCTTTCGCCGCGCCGAACTGGGCGGAGTGGTCGCCAAGGCGGGGCTGCATGCCGCACAGGATCCCTCGAACGGCGACGACCGGTTTGACCGTGCGCGGCTGCGCAAGGCGCTCGCCGGGGCGGACTGGCTCGATGTGCCCGCGCTCGCTGCCAGCGCAGCGCATCTGGCCGACGCCGACGCCGCGCTCGATTGGGCGGCGCAGCGCGAATGGACGGAATGCGTGCGGCCCGCACCGATGGGGCTGGTCTACCGCCCGCAAGCACCGCGCGCGATTGCGCTGCGGGTGATCGCGCGGATTGTGACCGAGCTGGATGGCGAGGAACCTCGCGGTTCTGCCGTGGCGCGCTTGTTCGAGAAACTGTTGGCACGCGAGACCGCGTCGATCGGCGCGCTGGTGGCGCGGGTTACGCCCGAAGGCTGGTCGTTCTCAAAGGCTCCGATGCGGCGCGGCTAAAGGGCCCCTCCGTCAGTCCTGCGGACTGCCACCTCCCCATCGCAAGTCGATGGGGAGGATTTGGCTGCGTGAGAGATTCTCCCCATCGACTTGCGATGGGGAGGTGCCCCGAAGGGGCGGAGGGGCCACTGCCTTAACCCCGTGCCGCCATTCCCTGCTGCTGCATCCGCCAGACCAGCTGGTCATAGCGGTCCTGCCCGAAGAAGGGCTCGCCTTCATAGACCATCAGCGGCACGCCGTAGTGGCCGCCAATGCGCTGGTCGGCCTCGTTCTGCTTGATCGCGGCATCGAGCCGTTCGGCCTCGGCCAGAATCACCCGGTCCATTTCGGCAAGATCGCCCCCCGCCGCGGCCACTGCCCGCGCCAGATGGTCGCCCTCGTGCCAGGCGTCGACCTCGCCCGACCAGATCAGGTGACTGACCTGGCGCAGCAGTGCCAGGCCGAAGCCGCGCACGCTGGCGAGTTGGCCGAGCTGGGTCAGGCGGTGAATGTAGGGTTGCTCCTTGGGATAGGTCCGGGTCGCCATATCCATCACCACCGGATCGGGGCGCGGCCAGCGTAGTGGCAGCCCGGCGAATTCGGCGCTGCGCACGCAGTCGCGCATCAGGTAGCTGAACCACAGCGGATCGGCATTGGCAAAGAAATCGGGCTGGCGCACTGCGATCGGCAGCACCGGGCGGACGTTGACCTGTGCGACCCAATCCCGCTCAAGTTCGATCAGCCGCGGCGTGACCAAATACGAATAGGGCGACCTAAAGGACCAGAACAGATCGACTTGGTGCGTCACAGCGTGTTCATGTCGATAACGAAGCGGTACTTCACGTCGGCCTTCTCCATCCGCTCGTAAGCGTGGTTGATCTCATCCATGCGGATCATCTCGATCTCCGAGACGATGCCCTTCTCAGCGCAGAAATCGAGCATTTCCTGCGTCTGGGCGATCCCGCCGACGCCCGAACCGGCTACGGCCTTCTGCCCACCGAGGAGCAGGCCGGAATGGAAGCTCGGCAGCATGTCGATCACCCCGACCAGGCACAGCACGCCCTTGCGGTCGAGCAGCAGCAGGTACGGGGTCACGTCGTGCTGCACCGGGATGGTGTTGAGCAGGAAGTCGAAACTGCGTGTCGCCGCCTTCATCGCCGCCTTGTCGGTCGAAATCAGCACGTGGTCCGCGCCAAGCTTCTTCGCGTCCTCGCCCTTGGCCGGCGAGGTGGTGATCATCGTCACTTCAGCGCCAAGCGCCTTGGCAAACTTGACCCCCATATGCCCGAGCCCGCCGAGCCCGACCACGCCAACCTTGGTGCCGGGGCCGACCTTCCAGTTCTTGAGCGGCGACCAGGTGGTGATGCCCGCACAGAGCAGCGGCGCGGCTGCGGCCATGTCGAGGCTGTCGGGCACGCGCAGCACATAGGGTTCGGCGACCACGATCCCGGCAGAGTAGCCGCCGAAGGTTGGGCTGCCGTCGATCCGGTCCCTGCTGTTGTAGGTGCCGGTCACGCCTTCGCGGCAGTAATTTTCCTCGCCGTCCTCGCAGGCATCGCATTTGCGGCAGCTATCGACGCAGGTGCCGATCGCGGCGCGGTCACCCGGCTTGAACTTGGTCACACCTTTGCCGACTGCGCGGACGATTCCGACGATTTCATGACCCGGGACGAACGGATAGTTCGACCGGCCCCAGTCGTTGCGCGCGACGTGGAGGTCGGAATGGCACACCCCGCAGTGGGTGATGTCGATAGCGACGTCCTCGTCGCGCAATTCGCGGCGATCGATGGTCATCGGATTGAGGCCCGAATCGGCGGCGGTTGCGCCCCATGCGGCGGTGGCGGTCATTGAGTCTCTCCCGGTTTCACCGCCATGCTGTAATGGCGCTTGCCGAAGGTCAATGGGCGCGGCATTAATCGCGCGATTAAAAACCTCGGGAGAGAGTGATGAAGATCGATTCGAGCACGGCGGCGGTGGTTACCGGCGGTGCGTCAGGGCTGGGCCGGGCGAGCGCCGAAGCACTGGCTGCAGCGGGAGCGCGGGTGGCGATCTTCGATGTCAACGAAGCCGCGGGCCAGGAAGTGGCCGACGGGATCGGCGGGGTGTTCTGCAAGGTCGATATCACCAGCGAGGAATCGGTCGTCGCCGGTTTCGCCAAGGCGCGCGCCGCGCACGGGCAGGAACGGATCATGGTCCACTGCGCGATGACCAGCCGCCGCGGCAAGACGCTCGCCTGGGACAAGGAAGCGGGCAAGCTGAAGCGCCTCTCGACCGAGGACTACATCTACGGAGTGCAGGGCATCCTCGTTGCCAGCTACCGCGTGGCCTCGCTCTCTTCCGAGGGCATGGCGAACAATGAACCCAACGAGGATGGTGAGCGCGGCTGCATTACGCTGACCGCGTCCGTCGCAGCGCAGGACGGGCAGATCGGGCAGATCATCTATGGTTCGGCCAAAGCCGGGGTCAACGGGCTGGTGCTGCCAATGGCGCGCGATCTTTCGGACATTGGCATCCGGGTCAATTCGATCATGCCGGGGATCTTCGCGACCCCCCTGATGCTCGGGGCGAAGCAGAACGTGCTCGATAGCCTCGCCGCCTCGGTCCCGTTCCCCAAGCGGCTCGGGAGACCTGAGGAATTCGGCAGCCTGGTGCTTGAACTGGCCCGCAACGGATACTTCAACGGCCAGTGCATCCGCCTCGACGGGGCGATCCGCATGGCCCCGCGTTAAATTGATCCTCTCCATTTTTGGCGAATGCCACAAATGGGGAGGTGGATCGCCGCAGGCGAGACGGAGGGGTCTCGACGCTGGCGTTCAATACCCCTCCGTCAGTGCTCCGCACTGCCACCTCCCCATTTGGCTTCGCAAAATGGAGAGGACCTAGAAAGGACTGACTATGACTTCTCCATTTCGCGACAACCTGCTCGAAGGCAAAGTTGCTTTCGTTGCGGGCGGCACCAGCGGCATCAACCTTGGCATCGCTAAGCGTTATGCCGAACTCGGCGCGAAAGTCGCGGTTGTGGGCCGCAATCCCGAAAAGGCCGCCAATGCCGCCGCCGAGATCGGCTACGGGGCGATCGGACTCAGCGCCGACGTGCGCGATTTCGGCGCAATCCGCGGAGCGCTGGAGCAGACCCGCAATCAGTTCGGCCCGCTCGACATCGTGGTCTCGGGCGCGGCGGGGAATTTCCTTGCGCCGGTGCTGGGCATGTCGGCCAACGCGTTCAAGACCGTGGTCGATATCGACCTCAACGGCACCTTCAACGTGTTCCGCGGCTGCCATGACCTGCTCAATGTGCCTGGCGCCTCGCTGATCGCGATCACCGCGGGGCAGGCGGTCAACCCGATGCAGCTTCAGGCGCACGCCTGCGCGGCCAAGGCCGGGATCAACCAGCTGATCCGGGTGCTGGCATTGGAATGGGGCAGCGACGTGCGGGTCAACGGCATCTCGCCCGGCCCGATCGAAGGCACCGAGGGCATGGCGCGGCTCGCCCCCGACCCGGCAACCAAGGCGCTGCATTTCGAACGGATCGCGCTGAAGCGCTGGGGCTATATCGAGGAGATCGCCGAGGGTGCGGTGTTCCTGTGCTCGGACGCAGCGAAGTACATCACCGGGACCATCCTCGACATCGATGGCGGCAGCCAGTTGGGGGATGCAACGCAGCGGAAGGTCGAGCGCGGGCTGGCGTAACCTAATTCCTCCCATCGACTTGCGATGGGAGGGGGACCGTCCGCGTAGCGGATGGTGGAGGGCCCCTCCGTCAGTCGCAAGAGCGACTGCCACCTCCCCATCGCAAGTCGATGGGGAGAATCTGGTCAGATCAAACTCTCGCCCTTAGTCACCATCTTGCCCCGCGTAATGTAGACCTTGGTGCCCACCGGAGTGATCGCGAAGATCTTCCTGGCAAAGTCGTTCGGCACACCCACGCAGCCGTGGCTGGCATAGCCTTTCTCGACCTGCGTGCCGTGGATCGCGACGCCGTCCGGAGTCAGGTTCATGGTGAAGGGCATCGGGGCATTGTCGTAAGTCGATGAGTAGTGGTCGGCGTCCTTCCACTTGACCGGGAACACGCCGGTCGGGGTCGGCGTTTCACCGAAGCCCAATAGCACTGCGGTCGCGCCGATCTCATAGCCGCCGCGGAACACCGAGAGCACCCGCGCGTCGAGATCGACGGTGATCACCATGGGGCCAGCGGGCACGCCTTTTTCGTCCCAGTGCCATTCGCCGTACTTGATCGGTCCGGTGATCGGCAGGATCCGTTTGACGACGAACTGTTCGTCCTTGGGCGCATCGGCTTGGGCAAACTGCGCCGGAGCGGAGACTGGCGCCGCAACCTTGGCGGTTTCGCCGAACGGGCGCACCAGCGCCGTGCCCAGCACAATTGCGCCCAGCACCAGTGCACCGATCACCAGGTAAAGGGGATTGAACTTCATGGTACATGCATCGCGCAAAAACCTGAAGATTTCCAGCCCCTGCACCCGCGCGTTCCGCTGCGGGACTGGCGGGCGAGCAAAAGTTAACCGTGCGCACCGAAGGTGTTGGCGACGGCGGTGGTGATGCGCAGCGCCAGCCCTTGCGCCTCGGCGATCGGATCGATGAAATCGCGGTGGATCGCTTCGTAGCCGACCGCCGCATCGTCGGGATAATCGCTCGGTTCGTCGACCTGGAAATCGCCCATCTGCGGCTCGCTGACCGGGAAGGCGCGGCGCATCTGGACGAGCGCTTCCTCGATCCGCAGAGTGAAGACCATCTCGAGCACATCCTCGCGGCTGATATCGTTGGCGCGGCTGAACACCGGGACCGAGACGGCTTTGAGGAACATATGCTGAAACAACGCCAGCCGCAGCGCCTGGAGCACGCCGAGCATCCGCCGGGTCGCCTCACGCCCGGGCAGCGGGGCCTCGTCGGGGATCAGATCGAGCAGCCGGTGGAGCTTGAGCGCATCGACCCGGAGCCGCGAGGCGAGGCGGCGGAACACCCCGGTGCGGTCATCGGTGGTGAGGTATTCGGCCAAGGCCAAACAGCTGTCCGACACCCCGGTCTCATCGCCGCGGTAGGGCCGGCTGGCCCAATAGGCCGAATTGAACAGTTCGCCGAACGCCGCGACGGTCTTGATGCTGGCCAGTGCATTGGCGGCGCGGACCAGGCGCACCAGTTGCCGCCCGCGTTCGCTGGTGATCAGGAGCTCGGCCAGCGCCTCGTAATTGCCTTCGGCCGCAGTGCCGAACCCGGCGATCACGTTGACCGGGTAGCCCAGTTGCTGAAGCACCGCGTTGTGCGGGATCGCGCGGATCTGGCGCAGGCTCATCTCGCGATCGGCGGCAAGGTCGGACTGGCGGCGGCTTTTGCGGCTGCCGGTGTCGTTGAGCAAGCCGAGGCCGAAAGCAGTGACCGCGCGGGAGTAGGTTCGGCTGTGGAGGTAGTCCTGCTGGATCCGCCGGATCGCGCGGTAGAAATCGAGGCTGAGGTCGGTGCGGCGATAGAACGGATCGGGCGGCGCATCGGCATCGGTGCTCGCCGGACTCGCCTCGGCAAAGCGGGTCAGCGTGGCGAGCGCCAGTTCGGGGGTGCCGAAGAACAGGTAGCCATCGCCGCCCTGGAAGCTGACTTCGGGCTCGAGCCGCACGCCCGCGCGGACGAACCGCCGCCGCGCCCAGGGGGAAAGCGGCCAGGCCACGCGGTCGGCAAAGCTCGATGGATGCGCGCCGCGGCCCATGCTCTCGCCGTGGGTGTTGAACACCAGCGCGGCCACATCGGTCAGGCCGTTGGCGACCATCGCCTCGCTTAGCCGGCCTTGCAGCCGCTCGATCGCCAGTGCGGCGGGGATTTGTCCGACGAATCGACCGGCGTCGGAAAACCCGGTCTGGATCGCCACTCGGCCGCGCGC
>JANOAD010000198.1:0-18015 GCA_031410955.1 Novosphingobium sp.
CGGCTGGAAGACGAACAGCGCATGGGCGAGGTCGGTGGCGGCTTCGGCCTCGCGCTGCACACGCTGATGATCGAACGCTATATCGCGACCGACAGCGCCGGGTTCGGGCCGCACCTCGATGAGTTCGTCAAGCTGGCGAAGAGTGCGCAGGTCAACGGCCGCCCCGCGATCGAGGATGGCCGCATCCGTTCCGAAATCGCTCGCAATCACGCGATGCGCGCCGGGCTCGATTCGATCACCCGCCGCGCGATGCTGATGATGCAGGCCGGGATGCAGCCGGGTCCTGAAGGGAGCTTGCAAAAGCTGGTCGCGGTGCGCAGCCGGCAGAAGCTGTCCGAACTGGCGCTCGACCTGCAGGGCACCGGCGCGCTGCCGTTCGATGAACATGCCTCGGTCAAGGACGATTGGGGCACCAGCTGGCTCAACGCCCCCACCGGCCGCATCGCTGGCGGTTCGGACGAAGTGCTGCTCAACACCATCGCCGAAAAGGTGCTGGGGCTGCCGCAGGATTACCGGCCCGACAAAGGCATCCCGTTCAACCAAATTCCAGCATGATCGCTTGATCTTCGCCTGCGAAGGCTGAAAGAACCGCTGCATGTACCAGCTTCTCTCCGGCCTCCGGGTGATCGAAGTTTCCTCGTTCGTCGCCTCGCCCACGGCAGGGCTGTATCTGGCGCAGCTCGGGGCCGAGGTGATCCGGGTCGATCACACGGCCGGCGGGCTCGACTACGACCGCGCGCTGCTGACTGCCGAAGGCCGCAGCCTCGCCTGGGAAAACCTCAACCGCGCCAAGAAAAGCGTCGCGCTGGACCTGCAGAGCAAGCAGGGCCGCGCGCTGCTGGTCGACCTGGTGCGCGAGACCGGGGTGCTGATCACCAACCTCCCGGTCGATTCGTTCCTCAGCCATGCGGCAATCGCGGCCGAGTGCCCTGAATTGGTCTCGATCCGCATCATGGGCTGGCACGATGGACGCCAGGCGATGGACTTCACCGTCAACGCCGCGAGCGGCTACCCCCTGATGACCGGCCCGGAGGAATGGGACCCGGCCACCGCGCCGCCGATCAACCAAGTGCTGCCCGCATGGGATTTCATCACCGGTGCTTACTGCGCCTTTGCCCTGCTCGCGGGATTGCGTCACCGCGATGCCACCGGGCAGGGGATCGAACTGCGGGTGCCCTTGGGCGATGTCGCAATCGGCACCGCAGCGAACAGCGGGGCGATGGCCGAAATGCTCTATCGCGGCGGCGACCGCGAGCGGCTGGGCAATGCCATCTGGGGCGCGCTGGGGCGCGATTTCACCGGCCGCGACGGCAAGCGCTTCATGGTCGCGGCGCTGACGGCCAAACAGTGGAATGCGCTGGTTGCAGCCTTTGAGGTCACGGGCGCAATCGCCGGACTGGAAGGCGAAAGCGGGCTCAGTTTCGCAACCAGCGACGCCAACCGCTTCACCGAGCGGGAGCGGATCTTCGCGATCCTGCAAGGCGCAGCCGGCCAGCTCGATTATGCCGAGATTGCCCGCCGTCTGACGGCTGCCGGGGCAACCTTCGAACGCTATCGCACGATGTACGAAATGGCCCGCGATCCGCAGTTGGTTACGGACAATCCGCTGTTTGGACCGTCACCGGAAAATCCCAGCGGGTTCGAATATCCCGCAACTCGTTCGTTCGCCAATGTGCCAAATATGCCAGTGGGCGATCCCCGCCCCGCGCCTTACCTCGGCGAGCACAGCGAGGCGGTACTGGGCGAACGGCTCGGGCTGTCACCGGACGAAGTTGCCGCGCTGATCGATCGCGGTCTGGTTGGCACGAGCGACCGTGACCGCAACTGATGCCTCGGCGCTGTCCTACATGGCAAGGCGATGGCATGGCTGGGCCATGTCCATTTCCTTGCCAAACAAGTTCCCGCGCGCCCGCAGCCGAGGTTGTGCGCCGCAGTCTTTTTTACGCTTAGACTGTGGTCCAGGCGGTCCAAGCGTTCCGAGCGAGAGATAAACCGATGTCCCAACCCAATTTGCGCCGCGCCGCTATCGTCGCCCCGATCCGCACCGCCGTCGGCAAGTTCGGCGGAGCTTTGGCTTCGGTCACCGCCGGCGAACTCGGCGCTGTGATCCTCAAGGCGCTGATCGAACGCACCGGAATTGATCCCGCGCGGGTTGACGATGTCGTGTTCAGCCAGGGCTACGGCAATGGCGAAGCGCCGAGCATCGGGCACTGGTCATGGCTCGCCGCCGGACTCCCGCTGGAAGTGCCCGGCTACCAGCTCGATCGGCGCTGCGGTTCGGGCCTGCAGGCGGTGGTCAACGCGGCGATGATGGTCCAGACGGGCATGAGCGATGTGGTGGTCGCGGGCGGGTGCGAGAGCATGTCCAACGTAGAGCATTACTCGACCGACATTCGCAAGGGCGTGCGCGCGGGCAACCTGACGCTCCACGACCGGCTGACCCGTGGCCGCCTGATGAGCCAGCCGGTCGAACGCTTCGGCGTGATCAGCGGCATGATCGAGACTGCCGAGAACCTCGCCAAGGACTGGAACATAAGCCGCGAGGCTTGCGATTCCTATGCCGCGCGCAGCCACCAGCGCGCTGCCGCGGCCTGGGCGGCGGGCAAGTTCGATGACGAGCTCGTCCCGGTGACCATCCCCCAGAAGAAGGGCGACGCGGTCGTCTTCGCGCACGACGAGGGCTACCGTGCCGATGCCAGCATCGAGACGCTGGGCAAGCTGCGTCCGCTCGAAGGCGGGGTGGTGACTGCGGGCAATGCCAGCCAGCAGAACGATGCTGCCGCTGCCTGCCTGGTGGTGGCCGAAGACAAGCTCGACGAACTCGGGCTTGAACCAATTGCGTGGTTCCATTCGTGGGCGGCAGCCGGGGTCGATCCGAGCCGGATGGGCTACGGCCCGGTTCCCGCGACCGAGCGACTGTTCGCGCGCAATGGCCTGTCGATGGCTGAAATGGGTCTGATCGAGCTTAATGAGGCCTTCGCGCCGCAAGTGCTCGCCTGCCTCAAGGGCTGGGGCTGGTCGGACGATGACAGCCGGCATGACATGCTCAACGTCAACGGCTCGGGCATCTCGCTTGGCCACCCGATCGGGGCCACGGGAGGCCGCATCCTTGCCAACCTGACTCGCGAGATGCAGCGCCGCGATGTGCGTTACGGGCTTGAAACGATGTGCATTGGCGGCGGGCAAGGCATCGCCGCGGTGTTCGAGAAGGCGTGAACAATCGAGCGCTAGAGACTCCCCCTTTGGGGGAGGTGGACCGCCAAAGGCGGGCCGGAGGGGGCAGCACGATTGCTGATTGCCCCCTCCGTCAGCGCTTCGCGCTGCCCCCTACCCCCGGGGGGGAGACTTTTTGAATTACGATCATTTCCTCGAAGCGGCGCAGGCCTACCGCGATACCGCGCGCTCTGCGGCAGCTGGAATTGACCCGGCGAACCAGCGCGCGCACCACGGGTTCGCGTGGATTGCGACCAGTGTTGCCGCGCTCGAGGCCGTGGCGGGCTGGCTGGCGAGCGGAGAAGGCAGCGAACTCGACCGGCAAGTAACGCAGCTCGCCTTCGCCGAAACCGTGGCTCAGCTGTGCGGCGGTCTGCCGATGGGGCAGAACGAACTGCTGCGTCCTACCGACCTCGGCCTCGATGCGCGGGAACTAGCTGAGGCTTGCGCGGAATTGCTGCGGGCCGATCTGGCTTCTGTCCGTGCCGCCGTCGCTGCCGCGCTTGGCGAAGGCCACTGGCCGAGCGAAAGTCTGGGCGATGGCGAGCTTGACACGATCCGCGAGCAATTCCGCCGTTTCACCGAAGCAGAGTTCCTTCCGCATGCGCACAAGTGGCACCTCGCCAATGCGCTGATCCCCGACGCGACGGTGCAGGCCATGGCCGATCTGGGCACCTTCGGAGCCACAATTCCCGAGGAATTCGGCGGGCTTGGCTTGTCCAAGCTCGTCATGTGCCTGATCACCGAAGAACTGTCGCGCGGCTGGATTGGCGCTGGCTCGCTCGGTACCCGCAGCGAGATTGCTGCCGAACTGATCGCCGGTTCGGGTACCGCTGCGCAGAAGGCGCACTGGCTGCCGCTGATCGCCAGCGGCGAAGTGCTGCCCACGGCCGTGTTCACCGAACCCGATGTCGGCTCCGACCTTGGCGCGTTGCAGACCCGCGCGCGGCGCGATGGCGAAGGCTGGGCGATAGACGGGGCAAAGACGTGGATCACCCATGCCAGCCGCTCCGACCTGATGACCCTGCTCGCCCGGACCGTGCTCGATACCAAAGGCTATGCCGGCCTCTCGATGCTGCTGGTCCCCAAACCGCGTGGCACCGAGCACGATCCGTTCCCCGCCGACGGCCTGAGCGGGAGCGAGATCGAGGTGCTCGGCTATCGCGGCATGCGCGAATATGCGCTACAATTCGATGGCTTGCACGCACCGGCCGACGCCGTGCTCGGCGGCGAGGAAGGACAGGGCTTCAAACAGCTGATGCGGACCTTCGAGGCCGCGCGGATCCAGACCGCCGCCCGCGCGGTCGGGGTGGCAAAGCGTTCGCTTGAACTGGGACTCGACTATGCGCTGCAGCGCAAGCAGTTCGGCAAGGCATTGATCCACTTCCCACGCGTGGCCGACAAGCTGGCGATGAGCCTGACCGATTTCGTGCTGTCACGCGAACTCACCTATGCCGCTGCCCGCGCCAAAGACACCGGCAAGCGCTGCGATATCGAGGCCGGCATGGCCAAGCTGCTCGCCGCGCGCGCCGCGTGGAGCAATGCCGATGCCGCTTTGCAGATCCATGGCGGCAACGGCTATGCGCTCGAATACGAAATCAGCCGGGTGCTGTGCGACGCGCGCATCCTCAACATCTTCGAAGGCGCGGCGGAGATCCAGGCGCAAGTGATCGCCAAAGGCCTGCTGGAAGGGCGCAACTGATGACCGAGAGCCAGGACATTGCCGAAATCCGCCGCGCGGTGCAGGCGCTCTGTGCTGAATTCCCCGGTGACTACTGGCGCGAGAAGGACCGTGAGCGGGCCTATCCGGGTGAATTCGTCGATGCGCTGACCAAAGCGGGCTTCCTTGCCGCGCTGATCCCTGAGGAGTTCGGCGGCTCGGGGCTGAAGCTAGACGCTGCTGCGGTGATCATGGAGGAAATCCAGTCCTCAGGCTGCAACGGCGCCAGCGCCCATGCGCAGATGTACATCATGAACACGCTGTTGCGGTACGGCTCGGCGGAGCAGAAGGCGCGGTACCTGCCAGGGATCGCGGATGGCTCGCTGCGGCTGCAAGCTTTCGGGGTCAGCGAGCCGACCAGCGGCACCGACACGCTGAGCTTGCGCACCGTCGCAGTGAAGGATGGCGATCATTACGTGATCAACGGCCAGAAGATCTGGACCAGCCGCGCCGAACATTCCGACCTGATGCTGCTGCTCGCCCGGACCACTCCGCGCGAGGCGGCGGCAAGCAAGACCGAAGGGCTGTCGATCTTCCTTGTCGATATGCGCGCCGCGCTGGGCGCTAAGTCTGAAGGAGGTGGGGGCCTAACCATCAAGCCGATCCGCACGATGATGAACCATTCGACCACCGAGGTGTTCTTCGACGACCTTCGCATCCCCGCCTCGAGCCTGATCGGCGAAGAGGGCAAGGGCTTTCGCTACATCCTTTCAGGGATGAACGCCGAGCGAATCCTGATCGCGGCGGAATGCGTCGGCGATGCCAAGTGGTTCATCGATAAGGCCACCGCTTACGCCAAGGACCGCAGTGTCTTCGCCCGGCCGATCGGGCAGAACCAGGGCGTCCAGTTCCCGATTGCGCGCTGCTATGCCCAGATGCGCGCGGCCGAGCTGATGGTGCATCACGCCGCGCAGGTTTACGATCAGGGCGGCAACCCGGGATCCGAGGCCAACATGGCCAAGCTCCTCGCCTCCGAGGCGAGCTGGGCGGCGGCCGACATGTGCGTCCAGACCTTCGGTGGGTTCGGTTTCGCCGAGGAGTACGATGTCGAACGCAAGTTCCGCGAAGCGCGGCTCTATACCGTCGCCCCGATCAGCACGAACCTCATCCTGAGCTACCTCGCCGAACACGTTCTGGGGCTGCCGCGCAGCTATTGAAATGCCACGTCTTAGGCACCGGATTATGACCGCCGCTCGATAGACAAGCCCCGCCGATTGCGTGACACTCGCGCTCACTTCGACTCGGGGGAGGGGCACGTGAAAGCTGGCTGGAATCTGGTATGGCCCGCACTGCTGCTGCTCCCCTTGGCAGCGCAGGGTGACACCCCGCCGCAGGTCGTCGTTGCCACCCCCGGAACCGGCGGCGCGAGCAGCGGCGCGGTTGACCGGTTCACCCTGCGCTTCTCCGAGGCCATGGTCCCGCTCGGCGATCCCCGCGCCAAGGCGGCAGCGACCAGCACCTGCCCCGGTGCCGGAGCGGGCCGCTGGGCCGATCAACAGACCTTCGTGATCGAATTCGATAAGGCATTGCCGGGCGGCACGACCTGCGAGGTCAAGCTGCGTCCGGGCCTCGCCACGCTGCGCGGCGGGCGGATCCAGGGCAAGTCTAGCTTCGCGATCGACACCGGCGGACCATCGGTGGTCACGGTCCTCGCCGGCGGCTATGGCGGTGACGAGATCGAAGAGGACCAAGTCTTCCTTGTCGCCACCCTCGTACCTGCCAATCCCGCCTCGGTCGCCGCCAAGGCTAGCTGCGCGGTTGACGGGATCGGCGAAGCGGCGGCGGTCGATGTCTTGCCCAACACCGTGGTCGACCAGATCCTCGATGGGCTGGGTCAGGATGACTATCGCCGCACCTCATTCCTGAGCGACGCGCAGGCCGATCTGCGCAATGTCCTGGCGCTCAAGTGCCGCCGGCCCTTGCCGCCCAAGCACGACATGTCACTGGTCTGGCCGGCGAGCATCGTCAGCACTTCAGGCAAGCCGGCGGGCCGCGACCAGCGCTTCGACTATTCCGTGCGCGAGGCCTTTACCGCCAAGTTCGAATGCGGCCGGATCAACGGCAAGGCTGCGTGCAATCCGATTACCGAGGCGCACGTCCGCTTCACTGCGCCGGTCGATCGCGCCGTGGCCATGCAGGTGCGCCTGCGCTTTGCCGATGGCACGGTGCGGACGCCAACGGTCGACGACGATCAGAAGAACGCCGCGCAGGTTTCCGATCTCGATTTCGCCGGCGGCTTCCCGGCTGACAGCAGTGCGCAGGTCGTGCTGCCGGCTGGCGTCAAAGATCTTTCGGGTCGCCCACTGGCGAACGCTGCCCGGTTCCCGCTGGCGGTACGTTTCGCTCCGCCTCCGCCGCTGGTCAAGTTTGCCGCAAGCTTCGGGATCATCGAGGCAAGCGAAGGCGCGAGCCTGCCGGTGACCGTGCGCGCGGTCGAGCCCTCGCTCGCCGGCAAAGCGGTGTCGATCCTGGGACAAAGCCAGCGTGTGGCCGACGACGACGCGCAGATCGCGGCCTGGGTGCGCCGGCTCGATAAGGCCGAAAACCGCGATTACACCTTCATCGAACACAAGGATGGCACCAGCACAGCGGTCAACCACACCCGCGACAAGCCGCTGTTGATGCCGGGTGGCCGCGCCATGCAACTCGGCCTTCCCGGCAAGGGCAAGGATTTCGAAGTCGTCGGCATCCCGCTGCCGAGCAAGGGCTTTCACGTGGTCGAACTCGCCAGTCCGGCGCTTGGCGCGGCGCTGCTCGGGCGGCCGGTGTCGCGCTATGTGGCGACCGGCGCGCTGGTCACCGACATGGCGGTGCATTTCAAGTGGGGCCGCGAAAGTTCGCTGGTCTGGGTGACCTCGCTCGAAGACGCCGCGCCGGTGGCGGGCGCGGCGGTGCGGATCAGCAATGCCTGCGACGGCAAGCTAATCGCCAGCGGCAAGACCGAAGCGAGCGGCCTGCTCAAGGTCGACGGCATTCTGCCCGAACCGAACCTTGGTGGCGGCTGCGGCAAAGACCAGGAACCGCCGCTGATGATCTCGGCGCGCGCTGGCGGCGACATGAGTTTCACCTTGTCAGACTGGAACGAGGGTATCTCACCCTACGATTTCGAAATGTCGTTTGGCTCGTCGGAGCAGAACGACATCGTGCATACCGTGTTCGATCGCGAACTCGTCCGGGTTGGCGAAACGGTGCACTTCAAGCAGGTCATGCGCCGGCCCGTCGGATCGGGCTTTGCCTATCCCAAGGGGCTGACCGGCAAGCTCGTCTTCCGCCATCAGGGCAGCGACACCCAGTTCACGCAGCCAGTCACGATCGGTGCGGGAGGAACCAGCGAGGGCGAGTGGGCGGTGCCGCAAGGTGCGCCGCTCGGCGACTATGACCTGACGATCGAGGTGGGGGACAAGACGATCTACACCGGCCAGTCGGTTCGGGTCGACGAATACAAGCTGCCCAACATGCGCGCGACGATCAGTGGCCCGAAGGAGGCGCTGGTCCAGCCCGGATCGGTCCCGCTATCGCTGTTCGTCGGCTATCTCTCGGGCGGCGGTGCGGGCGGGCTGCCGGTGACCTTGCGAACAGACTACAGTGGTTATGCTCCCGATCCCAAAGGCTGGGACCGCTTCACGTTTGGCGGGGAGCCGGTGACGGAAGGGACCAAACCGCTCGACAGTTACCAGCAGGCACCATCATCCACCTTGCCGTTCGCCGAGACGCTGCCCGCGACGCTCGGCGCCGACGGTACGGCGAAGCTCGACCTGCCGGTCGGCCAGAAAATCACCCAGCCGGTCTCGCTGAGCGTCGAGATGGACTATGCCGACGCCAATGGCGAGACGATGACCGCTGCCCGCCGCCTCACGCTCTATCCTGCTGCACTGCAGGTTGGCCTGCGCACTGACGGATGGATGATGCGCAGCGATGAGCTCAGGCTCGAGACGGTGGTCGTCGGGTTGGACGGCCAGCCGCTCAAGGACCGCGTGGTGCAGGTCGAACTCTACTCGCGCGAGATCCTTACCGCGCGGCGGCGGCTGATCGGCGGTTTCTATGCCTATGACAATCAGGAACGGGTGGCCAAGCTGCCCGGCGGCTGCCTGACGCGCACCGACAAGACCGGCCGCGCCAGTTGCAAGCTTTCCCCTGGCATTTCGGGCGAAGTTACGATGATCGCGCGGGCCAAGGACGATGCCGGCCGGGAAAGCCTTGCCGTGCAATCGGTCTGGCTCGCCGGCAAGGACGACTGGTGGTTTGGCGGCGACAACGGCGACCGGATGGACCTGATCCCCGAGAAGACCGAGTACAAGGCCGGCGATACCGCACGCTTTCAGGTGCGCATGCCGTTCCGCGCGGCGCAGGCGCTGGTCACGGTCGAGCGTGAGGGTGTGCTCTCGAGCTTCGTCACCGAGCTCTCGGGTTCCGACCCGGTGGTCGAGGTCAAACTCCCGGCGAGCTACGCACCCAACGTCTATATCTCGGTCATGGCGGTGCGCGGCCGGGTCAAGGGCGGCAGTCTGTGGCTGTCCGACGTGGCGCGGAACCTCAACTTGCCGTTTTTCAGCCAGGACGCCGCCAGCCCGACCGCGACGGTCGATCTCGGCAAGCCGAGCTACCGGATCGGGCTGACGCAGATCAAGGTCGGCTGGGAAGGCCACCAGCTCGGAGTGACGTTGAAGACTGACCGCCCGAAGTATGCGGTGCGTGAAACCGCCAATGTCACGGTTGCAGTCAGGCAGCCCGACGGCAAGCCAGCGGCGAGCGCCGATGTGGCCTTCGTCGCGGTCGACGAGGCGCTGCTTTCGCTGATGCCCAACAAAAGCTGGGACGTGCTGAAGGCGATGATGGGCGAGCGCAACCTTGAGGTCGCGACTTCGACCGCGCAGATGCAGGTGGTCGGCAAACGGCATTTCGGCAAGAAGGCGGTCGCCGCAGGCGGCGGCGGCGGGGCGGGCGATGCCTCGGGGGTCAACCGCGAGAACTTCAAGCCGGTGCTGCTGTGGCAGGGTCACGTCTCGCTCGACGCCAATGGCGAGGCGCGGGTGGCGGTGCCGATGTCGGATGCCTTGTCCAGCTTCAAGCTGGTCGCGGTGGCGACCGACGGGTCGCAACTGTTCGGCACCGGCGAGACCGAGATCCGCACCGCGCAGGACTTGTCGCTCTATTCGGGCCTCCCCGCGATCGTGCGCACCGGCGATCGCTACGATGCGGTGTTCACGGTCCGCAATTCTTCGGACAAGGCGATGAAGATCACCGCCGAGCCGCAGCTTGAGCCGGCGGTGGCCAAGGTCAAGCCGCTCAGCCTCAACCTCCCCGCGGGCGGCGCGGGGCAGGTGCGCTGGAGCCTCGATGCACCGCCCGCGCCGGGCGTGCTCAAGTGGACGGTCAAGGCCAGGAGCAGCGACGGCAAGGCGAGCGACAGCCTGACCGCGACGCAGGAAATCATCCCCGCGGTCCCGGTCGAGCTCTGGGCGGCGAGCCTGCTCCGGGTTGGCGATCCGGCGCCGACAATTGTTACGCCGCAAGGCGCGCTGCCGGGCGGCTTTGTGACGGTCGATTTCAGCGATACGCTCGCCGCGCCGCTCGGCGGGGTGCGCGATTACATGATCGCCTATCCGTACGATTGTTTCGAACAGCGCCTGTCCAAGATCGTCGTCGCCAATGACGGTGCGGCCTGGACCGCGCTCGCGGCGGCGCTGCCGACCTACCTCGATAGCGACGGGCTGGTACGCTACTGGCCCGATGCACGGATGCAGGGGTCGAGCGAGCTCACCGCCTATGTGCTGGCGATGACCAGCGCGGCGGGTCTGCCGCTGCCCGATGCGCCGCGCGCCAAGATCATCGCGGCGCTGCAGGGGGTGGTCGAAGGCCGGATCGAACGTAGCCGCCACTTCGAGGCGGATGAGCGGCTGGTGCGGATCGCCGCACTGAGCGCGCTGGCGCGGGCCGGGGCGGCGAAGCCAGGGCTGGTCGCCAAAATCGACATGGTCCCGGCGGAAATGCCGACCTCGGCGCTGGCCGACTGGATCGTTGCGCTTGACCGGCTGCCGACCGCGCCGCGCGCCGCGCTGCTGCGCGCCGCGGCCGAGGGCGAGCTCAGGAAGCGGCTGGTCTACGAGGGCACCCGCTTCGACCTTTCGGACAAGAACAATGCCCCGTGGTGGATGATGACCAGTCGCGATGAGATGGCCCTGAAGGCGCTCGACGCAGTACTGGCCAAGCCGGCATGGTCGGCTGACGTGCCCAGGATGATGGTCGGTGCCGGAGCGCGGCAGGTCCGCGGGCACTGGGATACGACCCCGGCCAACGCCTGGGGCGCGGTGGTCTCGCGGCGGTTTGCGGCGAAGTATCCGGCCACCGCGATTGCGGGGACGACCCATGTGGCGCTGGGCAGTTCGATCTTCGACCTGGCCTGGCCGCGCGCGGCGCAAAGCCCGCCGGTGCAGCTGCCGCTGGTCGATGGACCGCTGACGCTGACGCAGAGCGGCGGCGCGGGGCCGTGGGCGACCGTCGCGGTGCATGCCGCGGTGCCGCTGACCCAGCCGCTCAACGCGGGTTACCGGCTCACCCGCGAAATGTCGGTGGTGTCGGCGAAGCAGCCAGGCAAGCTCTCGCAGGGCGACGTCGTGCGGGTGCGACTGACGATCGAGGCCAGCGCCGAGCGCACCTGGGTGGCGCTGTCCGATCCGCTGCCGCCGGGTGCGGTGGTAATGTCTTCGCTGGGCGGGCAGTCGCAGCAGCTCCAGGCGGGCGAGAAGAACGAAGGTGCATGGCCAGCCTATCGCCAGAGCAGCCGCGGCACCTGGCAGGCATTCTTCGACTGGCTGCCGCGCGGGAGGACGGTGATCGAATACACCTTGCGGCTTAACACCGCGGGGACCTTCGCGCTGCCCCCGGCGCAGGTCGAGGCGATGTACGCACCCGAAATCCGCGGTCAGTTCCCGATTGCTCCGGTGACGGTGTGGGCTTCGTAAACTACCTGCCGCAGCGCCGCCGAAACCGGGTTCTGCTGGGGCTGGCGGTGCTGTTCGGGCTGCTTGGCGCGGTGCTCGACTGGCGCACCGCGCCGCCCGATGTGCCCGCCTTCACCGAGCTCAAGGGCAACTGGAAGTCGAGCGAGGCCTGGCTCTACGACCGCAATGGCGGGCTGCTTGACGAAGTGCGGGTCGATTTCGCGATGCGGCGGCTCGCCTGGACCCCGCTTGCTTCGATCAGTCCCGAACTGCGCCGCGATGTCGTGGCGGCGGAAGATCACCGTTTCGATAGCCACGGCGGGGTCGATTGGCTGGCGCTTGGCGGCTCGTTCTACAACCGTACCAAGGGCGCGCGCGGGCGCGGCGCATCGACCATCACGATGCAGGCCGCCGCGTTTCTGTGGCCCGAGATCGGCCGTCCCGGCGCGCGCGGCTGGCTCGACAAGATCCGGCAGATGCGCGCCGCCTGGGCGCTCGAACATCGTTGGAGCAAGGGCGAGGTCCTCGAGGCCTACCTCAACCTCGCTCCGTTCCGGGGGGAAACGCAGGGCGTGGGGGCCGCCGCACTAGCATTGTTCGGCAAGACCCCGGACAAGCTCGACCGGCGCGAAGCCGCGATCCTCACCGCGCTGCTGCGCGATCCTGCTGCTGCGCCGCCGGTCCTCGCGCAGCGCGCTTGCCGGCTGCTCCCCGCTGCAGATTGCCCGGCGCTTGGCGCGCTGGCCGATGCGGCGGCCAATATGGGAAGGTTGCGCAGCCTCGACCCCGCGCTCGCCCCTCATCTTGCCGCGCACCTGCTGAACGCGCCGGGAATGAAGGTCACCACCACGCTTGATCCGGCGGTGCAGGCGCTCGCGGTTGATGCGCTGCGCCATCAGCTCCAGGGGCTGGGCCCGCGGCGGGTGCGCGACGGCGCGGTGGTGGTGCTCGACAACAAGACCGGCGACGTGCTCGCCTATGTCGGCGGGGTGGGGCTGGGTTCGACCGCCGCCTCGGTCGACGGCGCATCTGCCCCGCGTCAGGCCGGCTCAACCCTGAAGCCGCACCTTTACGCCCAGTTGATCGAGCGCAAGTGGCTGACCGCCGCCTCGATCCTCGACGATTCGCCGGTCCAGCTCGACACCGCCTCGGGGCTCTATGTGCCGCGCAACTACGACAACGCCTTCATGGGCCCGGTCTCGGCGCGGCGGGCCTTGGCAAATTCGCTCAACGTTCCGGCGGTGCGCGCGCTGCTGCTCGACGGGGTGCAGGACTTTCGCGACCGGTTGTGGGATCTGGGGTACGAGGGGCTCGAAGGCGATGGCTCGTACTACGGGTTCAGCCTGGCGCTGGGTTCGGCCGAGGTGACACTGCTGCAGCAGGCCAATGCCTACCGCACGTTTGCGAACCTTGGCATGGCCACCCCGATTCGGATGCGCGGCGACGATCCACAGGGAGAACCGCGGCGAGTGCTTGATTCCGGAGCGGCGTGGATCGTGGGCGATATCCTGTCTGATCCCAGCGCGCGGGCCAGCACCTTCGGGGTCGATTCCGCACTGCGGCTGCCGTTCTGGTCGGCCGCGAAAACCGGCACCTCGAAGGCCATGCGCGACAACTGGTGCATCGGCTTTACCGACCGCTTCACCGTGGCGGTCTGGGTCGGCAATCTGGAGGGCGATCCGATGCGGGCGATCTCGGGGACCAGCGGGGCTGCTCCGGTGTGGCGCGACGTGATGCTCGGCCTTCACCGCATTCAGCCCGGACGTCAGCCGCCGCGCCCTGACAGCGTCCAGCCCGGCCAGATCGACTTCGCCCAGCTGCGCGAGCCGCCGCGGCGCGAATGGTTCCTTCCCGGCACCACGCAGGCGACGTTCGCCTCGGCCCCCGACTTCGCTCGCCGCCCGCGCATCGCCAACCCGGTATCGGGTGCGGTCTATGCTTTCGATCCGGACATTCCGCCCGCGCGGCAGTCGGTGGGTGTGACGATCACCGGTGAGAGTGCGAACCTCTCGCTCACCCTCGACGGCAAGCCGTTTGCGGCTGCGGGCGGCAATCCGCAGATGCCGCTGATCAAGGGCAGCCACCTCCTCGCGCTGACCGATGAGGGTGGCCGCGTGATGGACCGGGTGCGCTTTTCGGTGCGCTAGATTTCGGCGATGTCGACGATCGCCAAGTCGTGCTGCGCGATCAGGCCGCCAATATCCTCGATCCGCGCCATTTCGCCATCGTCGCGCATGATCGAGCAGATCACCGCAGCATCGCCCGCGCCTGCGCGGCGGCAAAGTTCGATCGCAGCCTCCAGCGCTGCCGGTCGTTCGGCAATCCCGCCCGGCGCCGCAATCAACGGAAAGACGTGACCGGGAGAAACGAGATCGTCGCCGCTCGCACCCTCGGCGGTGGCGACAGCGATCGTATGGGCGCGGTCGGCAGCGGAAATCCCGGTCGATACGCCCTCGCGTGCTTCGATCGAGCGGCCGTGCGGCCTGCCCGACTGGCGCGCTGCGCCTGGATTGATCAGCCCGATGCCGAGCTTCATCGCCCGCGTCGGGGTCAGTGCCAGGCAGATGAGGCCGCGGCCGTGCGTTGCCATGAAGTTGACCGCTTCGGCATCGGCATATTTCGCCGCCACGGCAAAGTCGATGTCACCCCCGCGCAGCCTGTCGCCAGTCAGAACCACGATCTTGCCCGCAGCCAGCGCGGCAATCGCCTTATCCAGCCCGCTGCTCATTGTGCGCTCTTGGCAAATGCCGCAGCGCCGCGGCGAACCTGCGCACCGACCATTTCGAGCTGCATCCTTGAGCGGTCTTCGAGGCATTCGCCATCGGGCGAGAACAGCCCTTGGTAAGTGCGGATCGTCGCCCCCATCGGGGTTGGCCAGCCCCGCAGCGCGTGGACGATCGAGCGCAGCGTCTGCAAGGTGCTCATCGTCGCCTGATCGCCGTAAGCGGTGGCAATCAGCCCGACCGCACGGCCATCAAGGTATGGGCGTTCGTCCTTCGCGAGCTCCTCAAGGTAATCGAGCGCGTTCTTGACCAACCCCGAGATCGTGCCGTGATAGCCGGGCGCGGCGATCAGCAGCCCATCGGCCTGGCGGACCGCTTCGACCATGTCCGCGCCGTCAGCCAAGGTGTGACCTTCGCCCCGGTAATGCGGCAGCGCCCCCAGGTAGGAACCACCGAAGACCTGCACCTCGGCCCCGTGCTTGCCGGCTTCGGCAGCAGCAAGGCGCAAGGCCTGCTCGGTGGTGCTGCCCGGATTGACGGTGCCGCCAATGGCGACGATGCGGATGGTCACTCAGGATTCCTTTGTCAAAACACCAGCGGGCCGTGTTGCAACTGGGGTAGCACATGCCGCGCGAACAGGTCAGCTTCGGCGGCGTGGGGATAGCCCGAGAGGATGAAGGCCTCAATCCCTTCGGCCTGATAGGCGCGCAGCTTGTTCAGCACCTGATCGGGATCGCCGACAATCGCCGAGCCGCAGCCTGAACGCGCGCGGCCGACCCCGGTCCACAGGTTCTCCTCGACATAGCCGTCAGCATGCGCGGCGGCGCGCAGTTCGGCTTGGCGCTGGACCCCGTAGTTCGCGGCATCGAGCGACTTTTCCCGGATCGCCCGGCCGATATCGTCGTCGAGCTTGGAAACGAGGCGGTCAGCTGCGGCACGCGCCTCATCCTCGGTATCGCGCACCACGACGTGGACGCGGTAGCCGAACTTGAGCGTGCGGCCGTAGTTGGCGGCGCGGGCGGTCATGTCGGCGATCGTTTCGCGGACCTTATCCATCGTGTCGGGCCACATCAGGTAGACGTCGCAGCCCTCGGCAGCGCACTCGCGCGCTTCGTGGCTCAGCCCGCCGAAGTAGAGTTCAGGGCATTTGCCCGAAAGCGTGGTCATCCGTGGCGGATCGAGCTGGATGTTGTAGAAATCGCCCTGGTGATCGAGATGCTCGCCCGCCAGCAGCGTCTTGATGATCTTTATCGCCTCGGTGGTCCGGGCATAGCGTTCGGCGCTGCCGATCTTCTCGCCCGGCATATCCGACGAGATGATGTTGACGTTAAGCCGCCCGCCGGTGCCCGCGGCATTGGCCCCGAGGATACGGTCGAGTGTGGCGATGCGGCGGGCAAGCTGCGGCGGCCAGTCCTCGCCGATGCGGGTTGCCCAGAGCAGCTTGAGCCGGCGGAGGAACGGGGCGATCGCAGCAGCGAACACCGTGGTGTCGAGCCCCAGCGCATAGCCCGAAGGCAGCAGGATATTGTCATACCCGCCTTCTTCGGCGGTCATCACGATGTTGCGGCAATGCTCCCAGCTCGACTGGAGCCGGGGATCGGGTACCCCAAGGAACTCGTAATCATCATCGCACAGCGCCGAGAACCAGGCGACTTCGCATTGCTGGGTGGGGGCCAGATCGGTCATGTCAGGGGAGCCTTTCACCGCGTGCGGCGACCAGCACCGCGTACCAATCCTCACGCGTCCAGCGCACCGTCAGCGCGGCGGCACCTTCGGCGATTCGCTCGGCGTTTTGCGAACCGATGATCGGGATAATCCCGGCAGGGTGCGCCATCAGCCAGCTGTAAGCGGCGACAGTGCGCGATACGCCGGCCTTCTCAGCGACTGCGTCGAGCGCCGCCGCGACCTGCAAGGCGCGATCGCCTGCCGGTGCCGCGAGCCGCCCACCACCGAGCGGCGACCAGGCCAGCGGGGCCAGCCCGAGCTGCATCGCTTGATCGAGCTCGCCGTTCTCGAAGCAGTCGATCCGCAGCGGCGAAATTTCCGGCTGGGTCGCGACCAGCTTGTGACCGAGGAAGTGGTTTAGCGCCGCAATCTGCGCAGTGGTGAAGTTCGATACCCCGAGCGTGCGGATCTTGCCCGCGCTCACTGCAGCATCGAGCGTGCGCGCGACCTCCTGCGGATGCGCCAGAATGTCGGGGCGATGGATCTGCCACAGGTCGATCACGTCGGTCTTGAGGCGGCGCAGCGAGGCATCGATCGCGGAGTTCAGGTATTCGCTGCTCTGGTCATAGGGCAACGGCGGCATGATCCCGCCTTTGGTCGCCAGCACCATGCGGCCGCGCAGCCCCGGCTCGGCGGTCAGCACCTCGCCGAGCAGCGCTTCGGCATCGCCGAACCCGCCCGCGCCGTCGAAACCATAGATGTCCGCGGTATCGAGCAAGGTGATCCCGGCATTGAGCGCAGCGTGGACCAAGGTTGCGGCATCGGCGGCGCTGCGCCCGCCTTCAGCCAATCGCCACATCCCCCAGGCGATCGGCGAGACCGCGATCCCGCTGCCTCCGAGAGTGCGGGTCGCGGGAACAGGTGGAAGTTGGCTCATGTCGTTGTCCTGGCTGGCGGCGCGACCGAGGCGCGCTCGATGAGGGTATGGGGGAGGCGGCGGTGGCTGAGACCGCCGCCGCCAATGAGGATTTCTGCCGCCGTCCGGGCAAGCTCGGCCATCGGCTGGTGGATCGTGGTGAGCGGGGGCCAGACGGTGCGGGCCAGCGTGGTATCGTCGAACCCGGCAACCGAAAGCTCGCCCGGCAAGTCGATATTACGGTCGTGCGCCACCGCGAGCACGCCGGCGGCCATATCGTCGTTCGAGGCGAAGATTGCACTGGGGCGATCGGGCAGATCAAGCAGCCGGTTGGCAGCGCGAACCCCGCTTTCGAAATCGAACTCGCCCTCGCAGACCAGCGCTGGATCGTAAGCGATGCCGACCCGTTCAAGCGCGCGGCAATATCCGGTCAAGCGGTCCATCGAACCCATGTGGTTGGGGTGGCCCTTGATGAACCCGATCCGCCGGTGACCGAGATTGATGATATGGGTGGTCATGTCGTCGGCAGCTTGCGCGTCGTCCATGTAGACCGAACTGGTCAGCGCGTGGTTGGTCCCGGGCGAAATCCGCACGAACGGGATGTTCATCGCTTCCAGTGCGCGCAATACCGGATCGCAATCGGTCACCGGCGAGGACAGGATGATCCCATCGACGTGGGTTTCCGAAACCAGACCGCGTACCTGATCACCCACGTCGGGATCGGCGACGTCGACCGGCTGCGCGAGCAGGCGGATGCCCTTGGCCTTACACTGCTGCCAGCATCCGGTCTGGATCTGGAACATGAAATAGGGGCTGTGGTTGTCATAGATCAGCGCG
>JANOAD010000199.1:0-4677 GCA_031410955.1 Novosphingobium sp.
AGCCGACTGGTTGTCGATCACCGGGCCCATGAACGGCGCGGGATCGTCGAATGGCGCGCCGACAATCACCCGGTCGGCCAGCGACTTCACTTCGGCAATGAGCGCGTCGTACATGCTCGCCTTGACGATCAGCCGCCGCGCGGCGGTGCAGCGCTGCCCGGCGCTGGTGAAGGCCGACTGGACGACCAACGCGGCGGCATCGGTGATCTTGGGCGTATCCCACACCACCAGCGGATTATTGCCGCCCATTTCGAGCGCGACGATCTTGTCTGGCCGCGCGGCCAGCCGCCGGTTGATCGCGATCCCGGTGTGCGCCGAGCCGGTGAACAGCACCCCGTCGATCCCGTCATGCCCGACCAAGGCCTGGCCTTCCTCGGGGCCGCCAATCAGGAGCTGGACCACCGCAGCGGAAATCCCCGCGCGGTGGAAGCACTGGAGCAGCAGTTCGCCGGTCGCCGGGGTCTTTTCCGACGGTTTGAACACGATCGCGTTGCCCGCGATCAGCGCCGGCACGATGTGGCCGTTGGGCAGGTGCGCGGGGAAGTTGTACGGCCCCAGCACCGCCAGCACCCCATGCGGTTTGTGGCGCAGCGAGGCGGTGCCCTGCAGCGCATTGTCGAGTTTGCGCTGCGCGGTGCGATCGGCGTAGGCGCGGATCGAAATCTCGACCTTGCCGACTACGCTTTCGACTTCGGTGCGCGCTTCCCATAGCGGCTTGCCGGTTTCGCGCGAGATCAGGGTGGCGAGCTTTTCCGCTTCCTTGCGCACTTCGTTGGCGAAGCGCCGCATCAGTTCCATCCGGTTGGCGAGTGGCTGCGCGGCCCAGGCCGGCCAGGCGCGACGGGCCCGGTCGACTACATCGTCAACATTGCCATATTTGCCGCGCCAGATTTCGGCACCGGTCGCCGGTTCGTAGGAAACTAACTGCGGTGTGCTCAAGGTCCGATCCGCTCCTGCCCGGGTGCCCCTATGGCCTTTGTGGCCCTTAGCGGCATAGCTGCCAAATGCAAAGGTTTGCCTCCTTGCTGCCGGAATTGGGCTGCTTCGGCTTGCGCGGCATCCGGCATCGGGCAATAGAGCCAAGCGATGACCGCTTCCGCCGCCCCCCTGGCTAGTGCCGCCGCCCCGCAGCAAAGGTGGGCCGGCCGCGTCTGGACCAGCCGTGACGGGCTGAAGCTGCATTTCCGCGACTATGCCGGACCGGCCGACAAACCGCCCGTGCTATGCCTGCCTGGTCTGACCCGCAATGCACGCGATTTTGCCGCGCTGGCCGAGCGGCTGGCGGGGACCTGGCGGGTGATCTGTCCGGATCTGCGCGGCCGCGGCGACAGCGACTATGCCAAGGATCCGGCGACCTACAATCCGCTGCAATATGCTGACGATATCGAGCTGCTGCTCGACCAGGAAGGGATCACGCGGTTCGTGCCCTTCGGCACCTCGCTTGGCGGGCTGATCACCATGCTGCTCGCCGCTGGAAAGCCCGAACGGATCGCTGGGGTGCTGCTCAACGACGTCGGCCCCGAGCTTGACCCTGCGGGCCTCGCACGGATCCGCGAATATGTCGGCCAGGGGCGCAGCTTCCCGACCTGGATGCACGCCGCGCGGGGGATCGAGGAGAGCCAGGCCAAGGCCTACCCGCGCTACACCGTGTCCGACTGGCTGGCGATGGCCAAGCGGGTGATGGTGCTGGGCGCGGGCGGACGCATCGTGTTCGATTACGACATGAAGATCGCCGAGGCTCTGGTTCCCGGTGGAGTACCCGCATCCGAAGTCGACATGTGGCCGCTGTTCCTTGCCTTTGGCGACCGGCCGGCAACCCTGATGCGCGGCGAGCTTTCGGATGTGCTCAGCGCCGAGGCCCACGCCCGCATGGCGCAGCGGCTCAAAGGCGCTGACGCGGTGACGGTGCCTGCGGTCGGCCATGCTCCGATGCTGGACGAGCCTGAAGCCGCAGCGGCGATCGACCGGCTGCTGGCCCGCATCGCATGAGCGAGGCGCGCCCGGTTCGGGTCCTGCACCTCCATTCGACCTTCTCCCCTGGCGGCAAGGAACTGCGCGCGGCCAAGCTGATGAATGCCATCGGCGCAGGCGCGGAGCACGTCGTGGTATCGGGCGTACCGGGCGAACTGGGCGCCGCCGCTGCGGTCGATCCCGCCGTGCAGGTGACCTATCCGGATGCCTTCCCTTCGCTCGCCGGCAAACCCTGGCCGCTGCGCTGGTGGCGGATCGCGCGGGCGATGCAGCACTTCGACCTGGTGCTGACCTACAATTGGGGTGCGATGGATGCAGTCGGGGCGCGCTGGCTTTATCGCCACCTGCTGCCCCTGCCGCCGCTGGTCCACCACGAAGATGGCTTCAACAGCGACGAGGCAGAGGGCCTCAAACCGATCCGCAACCGCTTCCGCCGCCTGACCCTGCGCGCCGCAGCAGCAATCGTGGTGCCGTCGCGCGTGCTTGAACACATTGCCCGCACTGCCTGGCAGGTCCCGGCGGCCAAACTGAGGCGCATCCCCAACGGCATCCCGCTCGGCGAATTTCAGGGGGAGCGGCCAGCTGCCCTCCCTGGCCTGGACAAACGGCCCGGCGCGTTGTGGCTGGGGACCATGGCAGGCCTTCGCACGATCAAGAACCTGCCGCGTCTGGTCCGCGCCTTTGCCGCGCTGCCGAGCCCGTGGGAATTGGTCATTGTGGGGGAAGGGCCGGAACGCGGCCCGATCCTGGCCGAGGCGCAGCGGCTGGGCATCGTGGACCGGGTGCACCTGCCCGGCTTTGCCGCCGATCCTGCCGAGGTCCTGCCGCAGTTCGACCTGTTCGCGCTGTCCTCCGACAGCGAGCAGTTCCCGATCTCGGTGGTCGAGGCGATGGCCGCGGGCCTCGCGGTGGTCAGCCCGGCGGTGGGCGACGTCATGGAGATCGTGGCCGAGGCCAATCGCCCGCTCATCACTCCGCCGGGTAACGAAACGGCATTGGCCGCAGCCCTGGCCGAGGCCGCGGGCGACGCGGCACGGCGCGGCGCGATCGGCGCGGCCAATCGGGCCCGGGCGCTGGCGGAATTCGGTGAGGATGCAATGATCGCGGCCTACCGCGAAGCTTATGGCGCAGCGTTGGGACGCGGCACTTTTCCATGACCTGGCCCGTTCACTTGTGCTTCACCGTGGACTGTCCAGAAGTTGCGCGTTGAAATGGCCCGCCTATCCGCTAAACAGCCCCCGAACTGACACCCGCAGCCAGCGAAAGCACCACTCTTGGCCATTCTACCACCGTCCGGATCCCCGCCCCAGAGCAAAGCCGCCGAGCGCGACGCCGCGCAGCAGGACGGTTTCCTGCGCGAAGTCGACGAGGCCTTGCGCGAAGAACAGCTGGTCAACGCGTTCAAGCGCTTTGCCAAACCGGTCGGCGGCCTGCTGGCGGTGGGCCTGCTGGCGCTCGCCGGTTATCTCTATTGGGACAACTCGGTGAAGCACGAAGCCGCGCTCCGCAGCGAAAAGGCAATGATCGCGCTCGACAAGGTGCAGGCCGGCCAGCTTGACGCCGCCGCCAGGGATTTCGAATCGCTGACCAAGGAAGGCCCCGATGCACTGCGCACGCTCGCGGCGATGAACCTCGCCGCAATCGCTGCCGAACAGGGCAAGTTCGACGATGCCGCAAAGCGCTTTGCCGCAATCGCCGCCGATCCCAAGGCTCCCAAGCTTTACCGCGAGCTGGCCACCGTGCGTGAAGTCACGCTGCGTTACGATGCAATGAAGCCCGACGAAGTGATCGCAAAATTGAAGCCGTTCGCGGTGCCGGGCAATGCCTACTTCGGCAGCGCCGGCGAATTGCTTGCCATGGCCTATCTCGATAGCGGCAAGCCCGACCTGGCCGGGGCGCTGTTCGCGCAGATTGGCCAGGACAAGAACGTGCCGCAGTCGGTCCGCGTGCGCGTGCGCCAGATCGCCAGCGGACTCGGTTACGATGGCGGTGTGGAATTGCCGACCGATGCCCCGGCCGATCCTGGCAGCGGCACCAATGATGCGGCCGCACAGCCTGCACCAGCCCAGAACAAGCCGGCCTAAGCCCAAGGAATTGAGAATGCTCGCGACCAAGACCAACACCCGCCTCACCGCCACCCTGGCGCTCGTCATGATCGCGGGCCTGTCCGGCTGCGGGATCCTCAAGGGCAAGGCCAAGCCGGCCACACCGACCGTCGGCAGCCGCGTCGCCATCCTCAGCCGGGTCGATACCAGCGCCAAGGTCGATCCCGCGCTGGCCGATGTCGCAGTGGTGCTGCCGCCCGCCACCGAAAACGCCGATTGGGCGCAGGCCGGCGGGACCGGAAGCAAGGCTTACGGCAATCTCGCCATGGCTTCGGCGCCCAGCCTCGCCTGGACCGCGCGGATCGCCGGGACAACCAAGAAGCAGCGCCTCGCCGCCGCGCCCGTGGTCAGCGGCGGCACGCTGTTCGTCATGGACACCAATGGCACAATGCACGCGTTCGACGCCAAGAGCGGGGCCGAGCGCTGGAGCAAGACGTTCAAGATCAAGGGTGACGGGTCGCGCTCGATCTATGGCGGCGGGGCCAGCGCGGCCGATGACCGGGTCTATGTCACCACTGGGCTGGGCGAGGTTGCCGCACTCAACGCTGCGACCGGCGAACAGGTATGGAAGGTCAAGCCCGCGGGCCCGCTGCGCGGTTCG
>JANOAD010000200.1:0-30092 GCA_031410955.1 Novosphingobium sp.
GTCAAAATTATACAGCGGTTCGCCCATGCCCATCATCACGATGTTGGTCAGCAAGCGGCCATCGGCGGAATAGCCGCCATCGTCATCTTCGTCGTCAAAATCCTGCTCCCCCGCGAAGGCGGGGGCCTCATGAGACGAAGCGCGAACTGGCCTGAGGTCCCCGCCTTCGCGGGGACTCAATGGGGAATTTGGCCATTCGCCCAAGGCATCGCGCGCGAGCATGACCTGGCCGACGATTTCACCGGGGGTCAGGTTGCGAACCAGCCGCATGGTCCCGGTGTGGCAGAACCGGCAGTTGAGCGTGCACCCGACCTGGCTCGAGACGCACAGCGTGCCGCGGCTTTCATCGGGAATGAAGACCATTTCGTACTCGTGGTCGTCAGCGGTCTTGAGCAGCCACTTGCGCGTCCCGTCGCTCGAATGCTGCGACAGCACCACTTCGGGCCGCCCGATCACGAAGCGCTCGTTGAGCCACGGGCGCATGTCCTTGGCGATATCGGTCATCGCGGCGAAATCGGTCACGCCGCGGTGGTAGAGCCAGTGGAACACCTGCTTTGCGCGCAGCTTGGCCGCCTTGGCCTCGAGCCCGGCCTGGGCGAACAATTCGCTGATGCGCGGCTTGGGCAGGCCGATCAAGTCGACCCGCCCGTCGGCGCGCGGCGTAATGTCGCGGGCAACCGGGACAGGATCGACCAGCCCCGGGATCGACATGAGTTGCGTATCGGCCATCGGATGCGCCTATAGTTGCGCCCGACCCAATGCGCCAGCGCCAACCCGGCACGAGGCAAATGTAACCTGGAGGCAACTTTCCGCGAAGCACGGGCACCAACCCAAATGCGGAGTGAAAAGCCATGCGCCTTCGATTGATCCTTGCTGCGGCCGTTGCCGTCGCTGCGCTTGCTCCCCTTCCTGCTTTGGCCGATGCGCCGAGCATTCGTGCCACCGTGCTCGGCGGGCTCGAGCGGACCGACAGCGCCCCGGGCACCGGCGCGGTCGATGGCTTTTACTATGGTGGAAATCTCGGCGCAGATTGGGATCTGGGTGCGGTGACGGTCGGAATTGAAGGCGAACTCGGTGGATCGTCTGCCAGCGCCGCGTTGCCCGGACGGCGGGCCAGCCAGGGTTTGTTCGCCAATGCCGCAGTGCGGGTGACGCTGCCGGTCTCTGGCCGCGCGCGGGTCTTCGCGCGTGGCGGTTATGCCTATCACGAGATCGGCTACAGCACCGGCCCGGGGTTTAAAGGCAGCGGCTATACCATCGGCGGCGGCGGCGAGTTGGACCTGATCGGCAACCTCTACTTGCGCGGGGAGTACCGCTTTTCCGACTATGGTTCGACCGTGCGCGGCCAACAGTTCCTCGGGGGAATCGGGGTCAAGTTTTAGCGCAACCCTGCGCAGGCCAGCGTCGCGGCGTCCATCGCGCTCGCCGCGCCGTTGAGGTCCCAGGTGTTGGAAAACCCGCCGCCCGAGGCATCGCGCGCGCTGACGGTCATTTCTCCCGCGCTGCGCATCGCGGCGATGATCGCCGCGTCACCGCGCTTGTCGCTGGCCCAGGCATCGGCCCCGCCGCCGGTCAGGGCGATGCGATTGCCCCCGATCGACAGCGAGATCGCGCTCCCCGGCTGGAGCTTGCGCGACAGGCGAAAGTGCACCTGCCCGCGGACATTGGCGCGCGGCCACCAGGCAATGTCGGCGTATGGCTGGAACTCGCGGCTCCTGGTCGAAGGCGCGGCCATGGCGATGGCGTAGCAGCGCGGCACCGAGGCATCGCGGAATGCGCCCCATGTGCCGAACATGCCCAGCGCATCGCGCGCCATGGCAGGCGCAGCGGCCAGCGCGAGCATGGCAAGGGCTAGGCGGAAAGGGCGGATCATGCGCTGCTGCTCTTTGCAGAATGGACCCGTGCGGGGAAGGGGGCTTGTCAGGCTGGATCGGGTTCAAGCGCGCGGGTCAGCGGTCGGTTAAGCGCAAACAGGATAGCCGCGCCGACCAGCCCGATGCCCGCGTCCATGGCCCAGAACGCCGCCGCGCTCATCTGGTCGTAATAGCTGCCGACATAGCCGGCCATGGTGTGGGCCACGAACGGGCAGAGGAATGTGGCGCCCACCATGGTAGAATTGATTTTGGCGGGGGCGGTGCGGCTTACCAGCGCCAAGGCGGTAGGCCAATAATACATCCAGCCCAGTCCCATGCCGAGGAAGGCGATCAGTGCCAGCACCAGCGATGCCGAATGCGGCGCGGGCGAAAGCCAGCTTGTCCCGGCCATTACCAGCGCAAACAGGCTGACCAGCAAGGTGCCGATCGCGATCTTGCCGACGCTGCCAGGTTCGCGCCCGTTGCGCGCCTGCGCGGCCCACAGCAACAGCAGCAGTGGCGCGGCAATGATCGAGCCGGTCGAATCGACCGAGCCGAACCAGGCGGCTGGCACCGATCCCAGTGCCACCTGCTGATCGGCCCAAACGAGGCCGATCGACCAGACCATCGGATAGGTGATCTCGGCCGGAATGATCAGCAGGATCACCGCCACCAGCGCCCACAGCTGGCGCCGCTCGCCCGCGGTGAGCGGAGCCGAAATGGTTTGCTGCATCGCCTTGGGCGGCACCTCGGGCAAGTGCTTCTGCCCCGCCAGATAGACGAACAGCGCCACCAGCATCAGCGCCGCGGCAATGGCAAAGCCGGCATGCCAGCCATAGGCCGCGGCCAGCGCGCCGGTAACCAACGGGCCGACGGCGGCACCGATGTTGATCCCGGTCGAAAAGATTGCAAAGCCGCGGTCACGCAGCGAATGGGCCTCACGCGGGTACAGCGCGCCGACTTGCGCCGAGATATTGCCCTTGAGGCAGCCCGAGCCCAGGATCAGCAGCAGCAGCGCCGCAAGGAAGGTGGCATCGAACGTCATCGCCAAATGGCCCGCGCTCATCAGGCAGGCACCCAGCACCACAGTGCGCTTCTTGCCCAGCACCCGGTCAGCCAGCCAGCCGCCGAGGATAGGGGTGAAATAGACCAGGCCCGAATACCAACCATAGACGATCGAGGCGAAGGCCAGATCGGTCATCGGTCCGCGGAATTCGAACATGTGGCGCAGCTCGGCGAGCCCCGCGACATTCACGGCATGTTCGGGGAGCAGCAATTGCTTGGCCATGTACAGCGTCAGCAGTGCGGTCATCCCGTAATAGGAAAACCGCTCCCACATCTCGGTAAAGGCCAGATAGGCAAGGCCCCGGGGATGACCCTCAAGCATGGTGCTCAATCGGTTTCGCGGCAGTTGCATTGGCGATCTTCCCCTCTGGACGGTCGAGGTTAGCGATAGCGTGGTGCGACACAAGCGGCAGAGTCAACAGACCACCAGAATTTGGCTTCGCTACGCTTGGCAGCGATCCAGGAAGCGAATACTGCTCAAAAAAAAGCGGTCGCGTTCGTCATTTATCAGGTAACCGGGGGCAGGGCCGTGCAACTTCCATTCGATCAGGTACAATTGCGTTTTCTGAAGTCGCTCGCCGAAGCGTTGTTCGACGATTTCGAGGAGATGGCGATCTCGGTCGATCAGGTGGTCGAGAACGTCCAGCAGTTCTTCGCGATGGTCGGCGGGACCAAGGCGAGCGAGATCAGCTGGTCACTGCGCGTGGCCGAGCTGGCGATGGCGCCATTGTTCCACGCGTTGTCGATCGATCGCCGCAAAGATCGCATCAAGAGCCGGATGCGGGACAGCCAGTTCGATGCCTTCCAGGACATGGCAAAGCTCCGTTCGATCCTCTATTTCGGTTACTACGGACACTGGATCGATCCGATTGGCCACCATGCCGAGGACGGTGGGCAGGACGCCAATCGCGACAATCCGGTGCTGAAGCAGATCGGCTTCACCCTGCCGAAGTTCCGCAGCCGCGGGCCCGGTGAAGTTCCGCTGACCCGCGTCGAAGGCCGGGAGATCGAAGCCGAACACGTGGTCCGCTTCGCCACCCTGCCGCAGGATATCGATGTGATCGTGGTCGGCTCGGGCTCGGGCGGGGCGGTTTCGGCGCACAACCTCGCCAAGCGCGGCTACAAAGTTTTGGTGGTCGAGGCCGGGCCATTTTACCCCTCCGATCGGATAACCCACGAAGAACGCCGGATGGTTGCGCGGCTGTTCAAACACGGCGCGCTGCAATCGACCCGCGACAACGATTTCATCGTCTTCCAGGGCCGCAATGTCGGCGGTTCGCCCACGATCAACAACGGCATTTGCCTGCGGATGAAGGGTGACCGGTTGAGCCACCCGATGGCTCCCGACGTCTTCGCCAAATGGCGCAGCATCGGCGCACCGATCGACGAAGCCCGCTTCATGGCGAGCTACGACACGGTCGAGGCTGAACTGCAACTGGGCCTTGCGGAACCACGTTCGGGCAAGACCAACGGCAATCATCTACTCGATGGCTGGGCGGCATTCGCTGGCGGTTCGGATGATCCGCATTTCACGGCGGCCAGATCGGGCTGGTTCAACAAAAACTTCGGCCCGCCGGGGACCGACGCGGCCTGCGCCTATTGCGGCTATTGCAACACCGGCTGCCCCTATGCGCGTAAGGTCGCGATGGGGCAGAGCTACCAGCCGTGGGCCTGCCGCCAGTACGGCGCGCGGATTCTCGCCGAGACCAAGGTCGAGCAGATCCTGTGGGCGAGCGGCACCGGCGCAACCCGCAAGGCAATCGGGGTGAGTATAACCGATGCCGACGGCGCGGCGCACATCATCCCGGCCAAGGTCGGGGTGGTGGTCGCCGCCGGGGTGATCGCCTCGTCGCTGCTGCTCGAACGCAGCGGGATTGCGGGGACGGGCAACCAGATCTCGCTCAACGTCGCCTCGCCGATCATCGCCCTGATGCCCGAAGGCAAGACCCCGGCGTGGGATGAAGACCAGATGACCTCGGTGGTCGATTGCGGCGAATTTCTGCTCGAAAGCCACTTCCAGCCGCCGATGTCGATGGCCTCGCTGATGCCCGGCTGGTTCGGCGAGATGGACCGGCGGATGCGGAGTTATGGCCGGGTCTGTTCGGCCGGGATACTGTTCCCTGCCGACCGGCGCGGCAACCTGGTCGGCGGCAAGCTCGACATGAAGCTGACCCTCGACGACATCCACCTGATCCGCCGCGCCTCGGCGACATTGGCCAAGGTGCACTTCGCCGGCGGGGCGCTGGAAGTGTGGCCGGCATTGTTGAAGGGACAAACGCTCAAACCGGGCGACGATATCGATGCCTTTTATGCCAGAGCAGTGCGTGAGGCGGACGATATAACGCTGTCGAGCTCGCACCCCCAAGGCGGCAATTCGATTCACGAAGACCCGAACGAAGGCGTGGTCGATCTCGATTGCCGGCTCCACGGCGCGGAGAACGTGCTGGTTATCGATGCCAGCGTCTTCCCCAGCTGCATCCGCGTCAACGCGCAGTTCACGACGATGGCGATGGCGCATTATGCAACGGGGTTTGGGGATCCGTTCGCGGCGGCGGGATAAGCGATAGCCAGCACTTCCCATTCTTTCTCCCCGCCGGGCAACGCAACCTTGCGCAGGTCACCGATTGCAGCACCGCGCAAGGCGCGCGCCATTGGGGCGCTCCAGCCGATCAGGCTCGCGCTGGCATCCTGTTCGTCATCGCCGACCAGGGTGACCACGCGCTGGTTGTCATCCTCGTCGGCCACGGTAACGGTCGCGCCGAACCAAGCCCGGCTGCGATCTTCCTGCCGCGCCGGATCGATGACCCGGCAGGCCTTCATCCGCCGTGCGAGGTGCGCCAGTTCGCGGTCGATTTCGCGCATCCGCTTGCGGCCATAGATGTAATCGCCGTTCTCGCTGCGATCGCCGTTGCCCGCCGCCCAGCTGACGATAGCGACAATCTCTGGCCGTTCGGTTCCGAGCAGGTGATCATAACGGGCGCGCAGCTTCGCCATGCCCGCTGGCGTGATCGGCGGGCCGTCGTTCAAATCCCCCTCCCGCTTGCGGGAGGGGTTAGGGGTGGGTGTGTCACAGGATGGCGCATAGCTTGTCTTGCCCACCCCCGGCCCCTCCCGCAAGCGGGAGGGGAGTTACCCCGGATAGCGCTTGCCCAGGAAGTGGCTGAGCGGGTTGGCACCCTTGTAGCTCGCGCGGGTTGGGTTCATCGCCTCATAGACCACCGCGTTCTCGAGCACCCGCTGCACGTAGTTGCGGGTTTCGGGGATCGGAATCTTCTCAACCCATTCGACCCAGTCGATCGACCCGTTGCGCGGATCGCCGTTCTGGCGCAGCCACTTGTTTACGTTGCCCGCGCCCGCGTTGTAGGCCGCGACGGCGAGCGGGTAGCTGCCTCCGAAATAGTCCATCATCCGTGAGAAGTAGTTGCCGCCGAGCGTGAGGTTATAGCCCGCGTCCACGGTCAGAGATTGCGAATCGTAGCCCAGCCCAAGCTTGCCGGCCTGCTCGCGCGCGGTGCCGGGCATCAGCTGCATCAGCCCGCGCGCCCCGGCGTGGCTCACCGCATTCATCGCGAACTGGCTTTCCTGGCGGCTGATCGCATGGACCATGGTCCAGTCGGTCCCCTGCGGCACCGGGATCAGCGGGAAGGCGATGCGCTGGAAGTTGCCGAGCCCGTCACCCTGTGCCGACTGGCCGAGGATCACGCCCAGATCGCGGCGGCCGAGCTCGCGGGCGAGGTCGGCGACCAGCACGTGATCAGATTCGGTTGCGGCCTGATCGCTGATTTCGCGGAAGAAGCGCACAGCGGTCGGCCAGTCGCTTTCGCGCGCCACTTCGCGCACCGCCTGGGTTAGCGGGCGGGCATTGAACGCGGCGCGCTCGGCAGCAGACGGGACCATGCCCGGTGCGCCATTGAACGGCGGCAAAGCCAGTCCGAGCCGTTCGAGCGCGAGCAGGCCGTAAAACTGGTCGGGATATTGCGCGGCGAGTTGGAAATAGCGCGTCGCTTCGCTTTGATCGCCAGCCTGTGCCGAAGCCCGCCCGGCCCAGTAGAACCCCTTCGAGCGGGTCTGCGGGGTGCGCGCTGCGGTGCCATAGCGGTAGAACAGCGGCGCAGCGCGGCGCCCGTCGCTGAGCGAGCCCAGCGCCTTGGTCCCGCCCAGCCACATCAGCGAGGTATAATCGTCGCGGATTGCGAAGCTTTGCCGGCTGACGTCGGTGCCGGGGGCGAACATGTCATCGCTGCCCGCCGCGATCCGCACTGCCGAACCCGCATCGGTACTGCGCGCCACGGTGAGCAGTTCAGCGATCCACTTGCGCGGCTCACGCGGCGGCGCGGCGGCGCGCGGGCGCATGGCGAGCAGGTTTGCCGCGCTGCTGGTCTGTGCGTGCGTACGCAGGTAGCGCGAGCGGTTGTAGGCATAACCCGGATCGCCTTGCAGGTCGGGTGATGCCGCTGGTCCCGGATCGCTCCCTTGCGCCATCGCCAGCCGTGCCGCGAAGCCAGCACGGCGAGCGGGCGAGGTGTAAGCCAGTTCACGCGAGGCCTGATCGGTCGATCCCGACCACAGCAGCGCGTCTATCCGCGCATCGTGATCGTCGAGCGTCAGCGACGGCCCGATCCGCGCCAGCAAGGTCGCCTCGGCGGCGTCGCTCATCGCCCCGCCGCGCCATGCGGCGCGCGCAACCTCTGCCGCATTGGGACGGCCGAGCGCGTAAAGCGACAGCGCGTAGAACGCACGGCCTGAATTGGTCAGCGGCGGGAAGCGATCGAAATAGGCGGCGACCGAGCGCGCATCGACTGCTTCCCGGTCGAGCGCAGCCTCGGCATAACCGCGCAATTTGTCCTGTTCGGGCAGTCCGGGGTAGCTCAGCAAAAAGCTCGAATAGTCGAAGAAGGTGAAGCGCGAATTGGTGCTTAGCAGCTTCCAGCGCGCCACCGCCTGAACCATGTTGCCGGGCGGAAGCGCTTGCAGCGCGGTCCGCGCCTGGTCCCACTGGCGCCCGTCTTCGCCCATGAGCTGGTCGTCCTGCGCATGGGCAAGTTCGGGACTCAGGGCCAGCATGATCAGTGCGGATACGATTGAAGTGCGAACCATGCTGGACATTCTGGGCTCACGCTCCTTATGGCTGGCTGAACAGGATGCCCTATGGGGCAAGCGTAAGGGCGATGGCAATGTTCTCCGGATCGATCCCGGCTCTGATTACCCCGTTTAAGCATGGTCTCATCGACGAGGCGGCGTTCTGCCGGCTGGTCGAATGGCAAATCGCCGAGGGTTCAAGCGCGCTGGTCCCCTGCGGCACCACCGGCGAGGCCCCGACGCTGACCAGCGAGGAACAGCACCACCTGTTCAAGCTCTGCGTCGAGACGGCGGGCGGGCGCGTCTCGGTGATCGCCGGGTGCGGATCGAACGACACCCAAACCGCGCTGTGGCACATGCAGGTGGCCAAGGAACTGGGCGCGGACGCCGCCTTGATGGTTGCGCCCTATTACAACCGTCCGAGCCAAGCCGGGTTGCTGGCGCATTTCAGCTATCTCGCCGAGCGGGTTGATCTGCCGATGGTGCTGTACAACGTCCCCGGCCGAACGATCACCGATATCCAGCCAGCGACGGTGATCGAGCTCGCCCGGCGTTTCCCGCAGCGGATCGTTGGGATCAAGGACGCCAGCGGCGACATGACCCGGCTGACCGCGCACCGGATGGCGCTGGGCGCGGACTTTGCGCAGATCTGCGGCAACGATGATATGGCGCTGCAATACAACGCCGGTGGTGGAACCGGCTGCATCTCGGTCACCGCCAATGTCGCGCCGCGGCTCTGCGCGCAGTTCCAGGCGGCGAGCCTGGCGGGCGACACCGCCAAGGCCCACGAACTTAACGAGCGCCTGTTCCCGCTCCACCAGGCGCTGTTCACCGACGCCTCACCCGCGCCGCTCAAGTACGCCCTGTCGCGGGTGCATGACTGGCTGACCGAGGATGTCCGCCTGCCGCTGGTGGAGTGCAGCGCAGAAGCGAGGCAGGCGGTCGACGCGGGGCTGGAGCACGCCGGGCTGCTTGCTTAAATCCTCCCTGTTGCGCAGCAATGGGGAGGTGGCATTCGCGTAGCGAATGACGGAGGGGTCCTGTGCCAAACCACAACTACGCCAAAGCCCGCACACTCCGCGCCGAAATGTCGCTGCCCGAAGTTCTGCTTTGGCAACACCTGCGCAAACAGCCGCTCGGCGTCAAGTTCCGCCGCCAGCATCCGGTCGGTGACTATGTGGTCGATTTCTACAGTCCGGCAGCCAAACTAGGTATCGAGATCGACGGGATCGCGCACGAAATGGGCGATTGTCCAGAGCGCGATTTGGCGCGTGATGCGTGGCTCAATCAACAAGGCATTGAAATTCTGCGCATCCCGGCAAAGGACTTGCTCAAATCGGTCGAGCAGGCGGCGCAATCGATTATTCTGTATTGCCGCGAGCGGATTTGACCCCTCCGTCACGCGCTGCGCGCGCGCCACCTCCCCATTGCTGCGCAACAGGGAGGATTTAGCCCAGAACTACCGTTCCCTTTTCCCCTCTCACCCCCTACATGCCGTCTCATCATGGCCCGCCCGACAACCCCCGAATTCGACAAGACCAAAATCGTCGCCGAAAACCGGCGGGCGCGGTACGATTATTATATCGAGGAGGTGTTCGAGGCGGGGATTGCGCTGACCGGGACCGAAGTGAAGAGCCTGCGCTTTGGCGAAGGTTCGATCGCTGAATCCTACGCCGAAGTGAAGAACGGCGAGGTCTGACTGGTCAATTCCAATGTCCCCGAATTCAGCCACGGCAACCGCTACAATCACACCCCGAAGCGGCCGCGCAAGCTGCTGCTGAAAGAGCGCGAGATTGCCAAGTTCCACGGCGCGGTCGAGCGCAAGGGGATGACGCTGGTGCCGCTCAGCATCTATTTCAACGGCCGCGGCCGGGCCAAGGTCGAACTGGCGCTCGCCAAGGGCAAGAACACCGCCGACAAGCGCCAGACGGTCAAGGATCGTGACTGGAAGCGCGAACAGGGCCGGATCATGCGGGATCGCGGATAATGAGCGACTTAGGTTCCCGGATCGGCTCATGGTTTCAAAACCACGCTCCTACCCGCGAAAAACTGGAACAGAACCGTTGGATTAGGCCAGTGGCTCATCTGGTGCTGCGCGAGGATCTTTGGCGTTTCAATCGCCGCTCGGTGCCGCGCGGCGTGGCGTTGGGGCTATTTGCAGGGATCATGGTGCCATTTGCGCATTCGGTGATTGCGGCAGTCACCGCAGTGTTTGCCCGCGCGAATGTTCCGGTCGCGATCGCCACAACCTGGACCAGCAATCCGTTCACCTGGCCGCTCATTTTTCCTGGCGCGATCTTCGTCAGCGGGCGGCTTGGCTTTCACGTCGACATGGCAGCATACGAATATCTGCGAACGCATGATGCCAGCATAGGCCAATGGATCAGCTGGCTCCTCTCGGATGCGGCGCCACCACTATTGTTTGGGCTCTTTGTGATCGCCACAGTACTAGCTTCTGTTGGTTACCTGGCCAGCAGCCTGTTCTGGCGGCTACGCGTCGGTGCCAAGCGTACCCGCCGACTCGCCGAAATCCGAAACAGGAAATCGCTAAGTTGAGCGGCAAAGCGGCACTCCAGCGCCGCATCGGCGGCGACCTCTTGGTGCCGGGCGCTGCGATCCTTGCCAGCCTGCTGCTGGTCTGGCTGGCGACCCGATCGCTTGCCGCCGTACTGGCCTTCGTGGCCGGCCTCGCGGCACTGGGCGGGATCGTCTGGGCCTTGACCCGCAGTTCTGCTGTCCCTGCTGCGCCCGAATACGCGCTGCCCGACTGGTCGGTGACCGTGGCCGCGATCGAGCAGGACAACGTGGCCGTGGCGGTGACCGACCGTGCCGGGCGTCTGGTTTGCGCCAACCGCAAGTACGAGGAATGGTTCACCGCCGCGGCCGCCCCGCCCCGGCTGGCGCTCGACAACATGTCGCTCGAACGGCTGGCCAAGGCCGGGCGCTCGGGCTGGCGCGACGGTTCGGGCCAGGCGGACCTGCTCGAAGACGGTCAGGGCCGGTGGAAGGCCGCGGTCACCCGCGCGGGACGCGGCGACGATTACCTGGTCTGGACACTTACCGCGCTGAGCCTGCCCGACCCGGTCGCCGAACTGGTGCCGCACCTCGACGGCAAGCTGGGCCGCGCGCTGGCACAGTCCGGCTTCAGCCTTGCGGTGGTCGACCCCGACGGCAAGGTTCGCGCTGCGAGCTCCGGTTTTGCGGCGCGCGCAACCGGAGATCCTGCGGTCTTGCTCACCGGCAAGGAGTTTACCTCCTTGCTGCGGCAGGATGATGCCGACCGCATCACCTGGGCGCGCGACGGCAAGCGCGGCGCGCCGCTGACCATGTTCTTCATGCCGCTCGCCGATCCCGATGCCGCCGGGCCCGTGGACTACGACCAGACGCCGTCGCTGATGCTGATCGCCGACCACGGCATCGGCATCGGCGGCGGGGCGAGCGAGACCAGCGCCTCGGTCCCGCATCTCGAGGCGCTGCTCGGGCAGCTGCCGCTGGGCCTCGCCATGGCCGATCGCGACGGACGGCTGCTGTTCGCCAATGCCGCCTTCATGCGAGCCGCAGCGCGCGAGAATGAGCCTCCGCCGACTTACCCGACCGATCTGGTGGTGCAGGAAGACAAGGGCCCGATTTCCGATGCAATTCGCCGCTTTGCCCAGGGACCCGCGGCGAGCGGCGATCTGGCGGTGCGCCTCAAGAGTGCGGCCGAGGACCCGGTTACGCTGAGCCTTGCCGGCGTGCGCGGACTGGGTGAGGCGGCGGTGCTGCTCGGCCTGACCGACAATACCGAGGAGACCCGATTGAAGCGCCAGGTTGCGCAGGCGACCAAGATGCAGGCGGTGGGGCAATTGGCGGGCGGGGTCGCGCACGATTTCAATAATGTGCTGACCGCGATCCTCGGCACCTGCGACCTGATGCTGCTGCGGCACACACCGGGTGACAGCGACTATGACGATATCCAGCAGATCCGGGCCAATTCGAACCGCGCCGCCAGCCTGACCCGCCAGCTGCTCGCCTTCAGCCGCCAGCAGACCTTGCGCCCCGAAGTGCTGCAGCTGCCCGATGTGCTGTCCGATGTTTCGCATCTTTTGAAGCGGCTGATCGGCGAGAAGATCCAGCTGACCGTCACCCATGACCGCGATCTGGGGCCAGTGCGCGCCGATCCGACCCAGCTTGAGCAGGTGATCGTCAACCTCGCGGTTAACGCCCGCGATGCGATGCTCGAACGCTATGGCAAGAGCGGGGGGGAGGGCGGCAAGCTCACTCTCGCGACGCGCAAGGTCAGCGCCGAACAGGTCGGCCTGATGCGCGGCGGGATCATGCCGCAGGTCGATTATACCGCGCTGGTGGTCGAAGATACCGGTGCCGGCATCGCTCCCGACAATCTCGGCAAGATCTTCGAACCGTTCTTCACCACCAAGGACCTCGGCAAGGGCACCGGGCTCGGCCTCTCGACGGTCTACGGCATCGTCAAGCAATCGGGCGGGTTCATCTTTGCCGACAGTGAGGTGGGCAAGGGGACGAAGTTCACCGTGTACCTTCCCGTCTACCAAGCGGCACCCTCAAACGCCGCTCAGCCTGAGCCTGTCGAAGGCCGCGCGCTGCCCAAGCCTGCGACCCAGACCCAAACCCAATGGTCCGGCGGCGGTCGCCTGCTGCTGGTCGAGGACGAAGACATGGTCCGCGCCGTGGCCGAACGCGCGCTGACCCGCGCCGGCTACACCGTGACCGTGGCCAGCGATGGCGACGAGGGGCTGGAAATCGTCCAGGGCGGCGGAGAGTTCGACCTGATCGTCTCCGACGTGGTCATGCCGGCAATGGACGGCCCCACGATGATCCGCGAAGTGCGCAAGCTCCGCCCCGACATGCCGGTGCTGTTCATGTCAGGCTATGCCGAGGAACAACTCCGCGACCAGATCGGCATCGGCGACGTGCACTTCCTGCCCAAGCCGTTCTCGGTGCAGTTGATCAGCGACAAGGTCGGAGCGGTGCTGGCTCTGGTTCAGCGTTAGGACTGCCACTGGTGAAATATGATCCCAGCCTCGATGGCGTGCGTGCCTTTGCGGTTATGGCGGTGCTGTTCTTCCATCTACCCGGAGCCTCTCCGGGGGTGAGCCTGTTGCCGGGCGGCTGGATCGGGGTTGACCTGTTCTTTGTTCTGAGCGGGTTCCTGATCACCTCTATCCTCACCGGTGAACTGGACAAGACCAATACAATTCGGCTGAAGCGCTTCTATCTGCGACGAGCGCTGCGGCTGATGCCCGCTTTTGTGGCGATGCTGATTGTAACGACGGCGCTGGGTGCTTTGTCCAAAAGCCATCTGCACGATGCTCTTCAAGCCGGCTTTTTCGCCGCAACCTATACAATGAACTGGTACCGGGCGTTCAGCGATGGGCCGCTATGGCTGCTGGGACATAGCTGGTCGCTCGCCATTGAAGAGCAATTCTATCTGGTCTGGCCGGCTGCCCTTTTGCTGGCCAAGGCAGAGCAGCGGGCCAAGGTGGTCGCTCTGCTGCTGGTAGCGGTCATCGCATGGCGGACCTGGCTCCATTTTCACGGAGCAACGCCAGATCGCATCTATTACGGGTTCGATACCCGGGCCGACGCCTTGCTGATCGGATGCCTGCTTGCGGTCTGCCCGGCGATTTTCCCCAAGGGCCTGCTGGCCAGCACCGTCGCTCTCATGGTCATAGCATTCGGCGCACTGGCCGCGGTGCGTGAAAGTGCCTTTATGCAGGGCTTCGGCATGTCGGCGATCGCCATCGCCGCAGCCGTTTTGATCGCAGGATTGCATGGCGGCAATGCGCTCAGACGATTGTTCGTCTTGCCCCCGTTCGTTTTTACCGGCCGAATTTCGTACGGGCTTTACCTGTGGCACCTGCCGGTTCTTGACGTTGTCCCGACAAGATTTCCGCAGGTGCCGGGCCTGGCGTTGATCGCACTCTCATACCTGGCTGCGGTCATTTCGTTCTTTGCGATCGAGAAGCCCTTCCTGAAACTGAAAGATCGCTGGGACGAATCGCGTGTTGCGGTGCGAAAGGCACCGGACATTGCATAGCGAAACGGCCAAAATTCCGCGCATTTGCTCTACAGGCCCGTTGGTAAAATGTTCCCGGTCTCCTCTCGCGCCTGTAGAGCAAATGCGAGATGGCGCAGCAGATCAGCAACAAGGTCGGGGCGGTGCGGGTTGGAGCAGGGTAGCTGGCTATTTCGTCCCGCGCTTATCTAACTTTATATTATTGATATGCTGTCGCAGTGATCTGAAGGCCTGCACCAAAGACCATCTTTCAAGCCCGTTTGACAGAACGTAGGTTGAAGGTGGAAGGATTTTTGTATGCAAAAAATAATCGTAGGCGCATGGGATTTCATCTTCAATCACGAGGTGAGCCCGCTTCGCCATATCCCTGACGTCAATGTCAGGCACATGACCTTGCAAGTTTTGGGCTGGATGTGGGCAATCTCATTTGCCATAGCAATCGGTAGCTACACCGTGCTGGCAGTGAGCTTGGTCGGCCATTTCATTTTGATTGGCGCACTGGCAATAACGGTCGCGACTTACACCACTGCGACCGTGCGCCCTAAAACCTTCCTGGCTTCATCCGGGCGCCGTCGCGATGGGGAGCACCTGTAGGATACATTCGCTGACAGCGACGCCGGCAGCGTCGCGGAGTTCAAGCTAGCTCCGGAACTCTGCGCCAATCGAAGCCCATTGGCTGTCGCCTGTCGAGCCCGCCAAAAAATATTTCGTTCCCCCCTTGTTCCAAAAGAACAAATGGAATACACAGACGATCTGTTGACCTTCCGGGTCGGCTGGTTAGGCAAGGGGACTTCATCATGGCTGCACAGCTCAAGCTGATTCAGGAAGGCAAGGAATCTATGGACCGCGAAAAGGCGCTCGAAGCAGCGCTGGCACAGATCGATCGCGCGTTTGGCAAGGGCAGCGCGATGAAGCTCGGGTCCAAGGAAACGATGCAGGTCGAAACGATTTCATCCGGCTCGCTCGGACTCGATATTGCGCTGGGCGTGGGCGGCCTGCCCAAGGGCCGGGTGATCGAGATCTACGGGCCGGAAAGCTCGGGCAAGACCACGCTCGCGCTGCACGTTATCGCCGAGGCGCAGAAGCTCGGCGGGACCGCCGCCTTCGTCGATGCCGAGCACGCGCTCGATCCGGCCTATGCCAAGAAGCTCGGCGTCGATATCGACAATCTGATCGTCTCGCAGCCCGACACCGGCGAACAGGCGCTCGAAATCGTCGATACGCTGGTCCGTTCGAACGCGATCGACGTGCTGGTGATCGATTCGGTCGCCGCGCTGGTGCCGCGCGCCGAAATCGAGGGCGAGATGGGCGATACCCATGTCGGCTTGCAGGCCCGGCTGATGAGCCAGAGCTTGCGCAAGCTGACCGGGTCGATCAGCCGCTCGAACTGCATGGTGATCTTCATCAACCAGCTGCGCATGAAAATCGGGGTGATGTACGGCAATCCCGAAACCACCACCGGCGGCAACGCGCTCAAGTTCTATGCCAGCGTGCGCCTCGACATCCGCCGCATCGGGCAGATCAAGGACCGCGACGAGATCGTCGGCAACACCACCCGGGTCAAGGTGGTCAAGAACAAGGTGGCACCGCCGTTCAAGCAGGTCGAATTCGACATCATGTACGGTCAGGGCATCTCCAAGATCGGCGAAATCCTCGATCTCGGGGTCAAGGCCGGAATCGTCGAGAAATCGGGTGCGTGGTTCAGCTATGACAGCATCCGCATCGGCCAGGGGCGTGAGAATTCGAAACAGTACCTGAAGGAAAATCCCGAAATTTGTGACCGGCTGGAGGCTGCGATCCGCAGCCAAACCGAAGGTCTCGCCGGGGAGATGATGGCTGGTCCGGACGCAGACCAGGACGACTGATCCCTGAGAGCTTCCGGCCGCGGCGGGTCACCGTTCGCCGCGGCCGGGGTTGAAAGGAGGGCGCTGCCTGTCCCCCGACGCCTGAAGGCGGCGCCCTCCGATAGACAAGACCGGCGTGGTGGCTCATGGGCTGCCACGCCGGTTTCTTGCATTGTTTCAGTAATATTACGGAAACAAAAGAATTCGTAGCGGCTTGACCGCGCGTGCAAACCTTTGCACAAAAGACCTTCCACACTGGAGGGGCAAAAAAATGATCGACATCAAGAAACTTACGACGCTGGCTATTGGCGCTGTCGCGCTTTCGGGCTGCGCCACCGTCATGCACGGGTCGAACCAGTCATTTATCGTCGAATCGGACCCGGTCGGGGCGACGGTCAAGTTCTCGAACGGTGCGACCTGCGTAACGCCGTGCAAGATCGAACTGCCGCGCCGCTACGACTTCCGCACCGATCTGACGCTCGACGGTTACCGTCCGGTCTATGTGCTGGTCCGCAGCAAGGCCGGTGCGGCCACGTTTGGCAACCTGATTGCGGGCGGTCTCATCGGAGCCGCGATCGACAGCGGGAATGGTTCGAACAAGCAGCTTTCGCCCAACCCACTCAAGGTCCGGCTGACCCCGGTGGGTCAGACTACCGCCGAAGTCCTGCTCGACAAGAAGGGCAAGGAAACCGGCACGGTCGAAGCCTACAATGACAAGGTGCGGGTCGATGTCGCTAAGGCGATCGGACCTGAAGCCGCCGGGCTGCCCGCAGCGGGAACCGCCCCGGCGTCCGGCGGGAACTGATCTTCGAACTCGCCAATTCAAAGGCCCCCGCAGCAGTGTTGCGGGGGCCTTTGTCGTTAAGTCCGCACCGCTTGTCCCGCGCTGGGGCAACCGCTGACCCGACTGCGCGTTGCATGTCTGCCCCATGCCATTAGGCTGGGAGCCTGCCGCGAAAGGTCAGACCGTCATGTCCAATGCTCGCACTATCCTTGCGCTTGCTACCCTCACCTGCAGCACCGCGCCGCTCGCTGCGGCGAACCCCGGCCAGGCGGTCCTGATCGACGCCGATCGCTCGCACGGCTGCACCCTGACCCTCGCCGATGCCGGCACCTCCCTGCTGATCAGCGCAAGCGGGTTGATCCCCGGTGAAAGCTATCGCTTCACCTTGACCAACGGCGATATGAAGCCGGTCGATTTTTCCGCCTATGCGAATGGCGAGGGCAGGCTGATCCAGTACTACGCGCCGTTCCGCTTCGGTCGGACCGGCGGGCTCGTACAAGTTCGTCTGGCTGCGGCAAATTGCACGATGGATGTTGCGGCGTCGTGGACCCGCTCGGTCCCGGTCATCGACTGATCTTTGCCGCTGGCGCTCGCATCCGGGCCTGCTACGCTGCCTGCACGAACAGTTCGAAGGGAAGCTAGCCGATGTCGCTGATAGTCCATCATCTCAACAACAGCCGCTCGCAGCGTGTGCTCTGGGCGCTTGAGGAATTGGGCCTGCCATACGAGATCCGCCACTACCAGCGCGATGCCGTCACCAACCTCGCGCCGCCCGAGCTCAAGGCCGTACACCCGCTGGGCAAATCGCCGCTGCTAGAAGATGACGGCGTGGTGATCGAGGAATCGGGCGCAATCATCCAGTACCTGCTCGACACATATGGCAAGGGCCAGTTCCAGCCTGCACCGGGCACGCCCGAGGCGCTGCGGCACCTGCAGTGGATGCATTTCGCCGAAGGATCGGCAATGACCCCGATCCTGCTCCAGCTTTACACCTCGCGGCTCGGCGACGCCGCTGCGCCGCTCCAGCCGCGCATCAGCGAACAACTTGCCAGCCACTTCGGCTACCTCGAAAATGAACTCCGACCGTCAGGGCATTTCGTCGGCGATGAGCTGACCGGCGCCGACATGATGCTGAGCTTCCCCGCCGAAATCGCGGTGATGCAGGGCCAAGGCGAAAAGTATCCCAAGCTCGCCAAGTTCGTCGCCGCCATGCACGCGCGGCCCGCCTGGCAGGTCGCGCGTGAGAAGGGCGGAGCCTACTACGGCTACTGACCTGCCGCGCGGGCCTTGATTACCTCGTCGGCATGCTTGCCGCCAAGCTCGGCCAGGTGGTCGAACGCGGCGGTGAAGCTCGCGAGACCCTGGCTGAGTGAGCGCAATTCGGCGTCGAGTCCGTGCAGGCCACTTTCGGGCAGCATGGCCTCGACCCGTTCCCACCGCGTCCATTCCGGATGCGGCGACAGCCCGAGGATCTGTCCGCGCCGCGCCGAGAGCACTGACCCGGCCTTTGATCCGGTGCCGGCCGGGGTATCAACGCTGACCTTGCAGATCGGTTCGAGCAGGTAAGGCGCGGCCTTTTCCATCGCTTCGCCCATCGCCATGCGTCCGGCGATGCGGAAAGCGAGTTCCGAGCTGTCGACCGCATGGAACGAACCGTCGAGCAGCGTCACCGCAACATCGACCACCGGAAAGCCGAGCGGTCCACGCGCCATGGCATCGCGCACCCCGGCTTCGACTGCGGGAATATACTGCTTGGGGATGGCGCCGCCGGAGATCTTGTCATCGAAGCGGAAGAGTTCGCCGCGCGCCAGCGGGCGGATCTCGATCACGCAGTCACCGTACTGGCCGTGCCCGCCCGACTGCTTCTTGTGGCGCCCGCGCTGCTGGGCGTTTTTGCGGATCGATTCGCGGTAGGCGATGCTTGGGGACCGGGTTTCGACCGCAACCCCATAGCGGCGCTGCAGCCGGCCCAGCACCACGCCGACATGATCCTCATTGATCCCGCGCAGCACGGTTTCGTGATTGGCATCGTCCTGCGTCCATTCGAGCGCCGGATCTTCCTCACACAGCCGGTGGAGCGCGGCAGAAAGCTTGACGTCATCCTTGCGGTCGCGCGTGGTGATCGCCAGCGCGGCGTTGCGCGGCGGATAGGCGATCAGCCCAGCCTCGGCCACGCTGGCGCCCTTGCGGCCCAGTACCATCCCGGGCCGCGCGCAGTCGACCTTGGCCACCGCAACCACGTCGCCGGGCTGCGCGGCGCTTTGCTTGGCGGTCTTCTCGCCCTGGACGAAGAACAGCGAGCCGGTCCGCTCGGTTTCGCCACCGGCGACAAGCTCGTCGCCTTCGCCCAGCCCGCCGCCCAGGACTCTCCCCAGTGCGAGGCGCCCCATCGCGCCGCCGTTGGCGACTTTGAACACGTGCAGCGCCCCGCCGCCGGTGATACCCATCCGCTCGGCCGCGGCGGCGGGGGAGGGGGCTTCATGGCGCAGCAATTTGAGCAGCCGGTGCACCCCGCCATCAGTGAGCGCCGAACCGAGCACCACCGGCACCACCTTGTTACCGCCGGTATCGGCCGCGAGATCGGCCATCACCAGTCCTGTATCGGGGGTCTGGTCCATCAACAGCGCTTCGAGCAGCGCGTCGTCGAAATCGGCCAGGGTTTCGAGCAGGTGCGTGCGCTCTTCGCGTTCGCGTTCGAGCACTTCGCCCGGAATTTCGACCCGCTCGCTCTCTTTGCCGGGGCGGTAGCGATAGGCGCGCTCAAGCGCGAGATCGACATAGCCGGTGATGCGTTCGCCCTCGCGGATCGGGATCTGGCGAAGGGCCAGCGGCTCGCGGCTCATCGGCTGTAATTCGGCAATCAGATCGCGGACTGCGCCAGCACGAGCCTGGTCGATCTTGTTGACGAAAATTGCGTGCGGCACACCCAGCTCGTCAAGCTGGCGCAGCATCGGTTCGGCGAGGCCCGCGCGCTCGGGCGCAGGATCGATCACCACCAGCGCCATGTCGGCCGATTGCAGCGCGGCGAGACCGTCCGCGGCAAAGCCCGCACCGCCGGGCACGTCGATCAGAGCGAACCGGTCACCCAGATAATCGAAATGAAGGAGATTGAGCTCGGTCGAGGAACCGCGGGCGCGGGCCTCGGCGCTGGCATCGCCGACCGTGTTGCCGGCTTCGATGCTGCCTTGTCGGTTGATCGTGCCGCTGGCGTAAAGCAGGGCTTCGGCGAGGCTGGTCTTGCCCGTGCCGGCCGGCCCCACCAAGGCGACCGCACGGGTAGCGGCACTGCCGCCGTTCGAACCATTTTGAGTGAGTGCCATCTTTCGCTCCTCTCATGCGAGGCGCGCCGGGCGCATTGCCTTGCACTCGGTCGCGCAAGATGAGGGGATGCTCTGCCTGTTGGCACTGAGTCGCAAGTGGAAAGTATGCCCGAATTGGAGCTTGTGCCGTGGCGGGCCAGGGCATAGCTTTCCGTGATGACCACAGGCAGTGAATGGCGCGAAGCCGTCGGGCGCAATTGGGCGGAAAGCTACCGCCTGACCGATCGTGCCTTCTCCGGCTTGACCGAACGACTGCTGACCCGGATCGGCGGTTGCAACGGGGCGGCGCTGGACATCGGTTGCGGTGCCGGGGAACTTTCGTTGGCAATGGCGCGAGGCAACCCGCAGGCAAAGGTGGTGGGCGTCGATATCTCGCCCGAACTGGTCGCGGCCGCGCGCGAGCGAGGTAGCGCGCTCGGCAATGTCGATTTCGTCGAAGCCGATGCGGCGCACTGGCAGCCGGGCAGTTTTGCCCCTGAACTCCTTATCTCGCGCCACGGGGTGATGTTCTTCGAAGTTCCGGTGACGGCGTTCGCCAACCTTCATGCGATTGCCGCGCCGGATGCGCGCATGGTGTTTTCCTGTTTCCGCAGCGCCAGGCTCAATCCCTGGGCATCGGACCTTGCCAGCCTGCTTCACTTGCCCGCCTTCGGCGAAAGCACGGCACCTGGTCCCTTTGCGTTTGCCGACGAATGGCACGTGCGCGGCATTCTGAACAATGCCGGGTGGCAGGATGTCACGCTCGAAGCGGTCGACTTCGCCTATATCGCCGGCGCAGGGGACGATCCGGTGGAAGATGCGATGCATCTGTTTTCCCGTATCGGACCTGCGGCGCCCGCGTTACGTGCACTCCAGGGGGAAGATCGCGAACGCGCCAAAAGCTGGGTCCGCGATTGGGTCACAGAACACCGCAGCGGCAACCTGGTGGCCTTTCCGGCGGCGGCCTGGATCGTGACAGCACGTCGCTGACTTTGGCCGCAGCGCGAAACCTGGCTGTAATCGTCAATGCATCGGGCGGCCGCGCTTCACGCGAAGGCGAAGCGCTGCGCGGCCAGCTGGTCGAGGCCTTTGCGGCGAGCGGCGTAGCGGTCGAACCGCGGTTGGTTGAAGGTGGCGACGTACGCGGGGCAATCGCCGAGGCGGCCGGCACCGCAGTAGTGGCAATAGGCGGCGGCGACGGCACCCAGGGCAGTGCCGCTGCGCTGCTAAGCCGCAGCGGACAGGTCATGGCGGTCCTGCCACTCGGCACTCTCAATCACCTGGCGGTCGATCTTGATATTCCAGATGACCTTACCGAGGCGGCCAAGGTGGCGGTGCACGGCGCGGAGCGGGCAATCGACTTGGCTGCGGCAGGCGACCAGATCTTCATCAACAATGCCTCGGTCGGGCTCTATACCAAGTTGGTCCGGGCCCGTGACGCGCAATCGTTGCCCAAGTGGCTCGCCACCGTGCCGGCGGCCTGGACAGTGCTCAAAGGGCTCAAGGTGCGGCGGCTTGAGATCGAGGTGAATGGGGCGCGGCATTGCATCGAAACGCCGCTGCTGTTCATCGGCAACAATCCCTACAACCTCACGGGGCGGCGGCTGGGCAAGCGCGATGCGCTCGATAGCGGGATCCTCGGGCTGAACGCGGTGCGTCACAAGAATGTTGGTGCTCTGATCGGTTTTGCCCTGCGCGCGCTCATTGGCCGGGCCGATCCAGCCCGCGATTTTGTCGACATCGAGGACTGCAGCGAATTCGTGCTCCACGGCAGCGGTTCGATTGATGTTGCGCATGATGGCGAGGTGACGCGCATGCAGCTGCCGCTGCGCTTCCGCTCGCTGCCCAGCGCGCTCAGGGTCAGGGTCCCGGCCTAGCCGCGCAATCCGCGCTTGTTCGCGGGCGCAACAGGCCCTAATCGGCCATTCCTATGACTTCGACGAACGAAATCCGCCGGTCCTTCCTCGATTACTTCGGCAGCCATGGGCACGAAATCGTGCCTTCGGCTCCGCTGGTGCCATACAACGATCCGACGTTGATGTTCGTCAACGCCGGGATGGTGCCGTTCAAGAACGTGTTCACCGGTCTCGAGACACGCGAAAGTCCGCGCGCCACCTCCAGCCAGAAGTGCGTCCGCGCCGGGGGCAAGCATAACGATCTCGACAATGTCGGCTACACCGCGCGGCACCACACCTTCTTCGAAATGCTCGGCAATTTCTCGTTTGGCGATTATTTCAAGGAACAGGCGATCACTCACGCCTGGACCCTGCTGACCAAGGAATGGGGTCTCGATCCCGCCAAGTTGCTCGTCACCGTCTATCACACCGATCAGGTCGCCTACGACCTATGGAAAAAGATTGCGGGACTACCTGATGACCGCATCATTTCGATTTCGACGTCTGACAATTTTTGGTCAATGGGCGATACCGGACCGTGCGGGCCATGCAGCGAAATCTTCTATGATCACGGTGACCATATCTTCGGCGGTCCTCCGGGCAGCGCGACCGAGGACGGTGATCGGTACATTGAAATTTGGAATCTCGTGTTCATGCAGTTCGAACAACTGCCTGATGGAAATCACCTTCCATTGCCCAAGCCCTCGATCGACACCGGCATGGGGCTGGAGAGGATCGCCGCGGTGATGCAGGGCGTCCACGACAACTACGACACCGATACCTTCAAGGCGCTGATCTTTGCGATCGGCAATCAGATTAGTCACGACATCGGCGGGAGCGTGGCTCCAGGTTTTGGTGGGACTGGACCGTCATATCGCGTGATCGCCGACCATTTGCGCTCAACCAGCTTCCTGCTTGCCGACGGCGTGATGCCGTCGAATGAGGGGCGCGGCTACGTGCTGCGGCGGATCATGCGCCGCGCGATGCGCCATGCCCACCTGCTCGGCGCGAAGGATCCGCTGATGCACCGGCTGGTGCCCGCGCTCGTCACCGAGATGGGCCAGGCCTATCCCGAACTGGGCCGCGCGCAGCCGCTGATCGAGGAGACCCTGCAGCGCGAGGAAGTGCAATTCCGCCGCACGCTCGCCAACGGGATCAAACTGCTCGACGAAGAAACTTCCGGAATGGGCGAGGGTGCCGAGCTTCCCGGCGAAACCGCATTCAAGCTCTATGACACCTTCGGCTTCCCCTACGACCTGACCGAGGACGCACTGCGTGCGCGCGGCATCGCGGTCGACCGCGCCGGGTTCGATGAGGCCATGGCGCGGCAGAAGGCAGCAGCGCGCGCGGCGTGGAAGGGCAGCGGCCAGGCGGCCGACGGCGAAGTGTGGTTCGATATCGCCGAACGGGTCGGCGCGACCGAATTCACCGGCTACACCGCCGTCACCGCCGAGGCGCAGGTGGTGGCGCTGGTCAAGGACGGCAAGGAAGTCGATTCGGCTGTGGTGGGTGATGAGGTGGCGGTGATCGTCAATCAGACCCCGTTCTACGGCGAAAGCGGCGGTCAGATGGGTGATGCCGGGACGATTACCGGCACGGGTGGCCTCAGCCTTGAGGTCAGCGACACCGCCAAGCCGCTCGGGCGACTGCACGCGCACCAGAGCAAGGTGACGGGCGGTTCGATCAAGGTCGGAGACACGGTCAAGCTCGACATCGATGTCACCCGCCGCGATGCAATCCGCGCCAACCATTCGGCCACGCACCTGCTCCACGCGGCGCTGCGCCACCGGCTGGGGACGCACGTGACCCAGAAAGGGTCGCTGGTCGCGCCTGATCGTTTCCGCTTCGATTTCTCGCACCCGACCGCGCTGTCGGCCGAAGACATCGCCGCAGTCGAGGCCGAAGTGAACGCCGAAGTGCGCGGTAACGAGCCGGTCGTGACCCGTCTGATGAGCCCCGACGAGGCGATCGAGGCCGGGGCGATGGCACTGTTCGGCGAGAAGTACGGCGATGAAGTCCGCGTGCTGTCGATGGGTAATTCGACCAGCGGCAAGAGCTACTCAGTCGAGCTGTGCGGGGGCACCCACGTGCGCGCGCTGGGCGATATCGGCCTGCTGCGGATCGTCAGCGAGAGCGCCGTGAGCTCGGGCGTGCGCCGGATCGAGGCGCTCACCGGCGAAGCCGCGCGGACGTGGCTGGTCGGCCGCGAGGAAGCGCTGAAAAGCGCCGCCGGCTTGCTCAAGACCACCCCGGAAGAAGTCGAAGGCCGCGTGGCGGCGCTGCTCGACGAACGCCGCAAACTGGAACGCGAACTGGCTGAGGCGAAGAAGGCGTTGGCGCTTGGCGGAGGCGGGGCGAGTGCTCCGGCGGCGAGCGAGGAAATCGGCGGGATCAAGTTCTCGGGGCAAGTACTCGACGGTCTCGATCCTAAGGATCTTCGCGGCTTGCTCGATCAGGCCAAGGCGCAACTTGGGTCGGGCGTTGCTGCCATCGTCGCGGTCAACGAGGGCAAAGCGGCAATCGCCGCAGCAGTGACCGACGACCTGACCGGTAAGGTCAGCGCCGTCGATCTGGTCCGCGCCGGGGTCGAAGCGCTCGGCGGCAAGGGCGGCGGTGGCCGGCCCGATATGGCCCAGGGCGGTGGTCCGGATGGCAACAAGGCGGCCGAGGCAATCGCCGCGGTGAAAGCTGTGCTGACCGCTTAGACGGCGCGTTCCCGCAGTCCAGCGCTCTTGAGCTGGGGTTTCGCCGCAAGGTTGCCTTCTTCCATGATCTGCGCGCGCATTTCATCGCGCTTTTCGTGAATGCTGGCGATCACCGGGCCCATCGCTACGCCAAGATCGACCAGCACGGCTTCGGATAGCTGCAGCGAGCTTTCCAGCGTTTCCGGCACCGCGTGGCTGGCTCCGGCGCGGTAGAGCGCGGCGGCGTGGCTGGCATCGCGGGCGCGGGCGATGATCGGCAGGTCGGGCCGCGCCGCGCGCAGGCGGCGGATGTGGCGCTGCACGGCGACTGGTTCATCCATGGTGAAGATCACTGCGGTGGCGTCGGCGAGACCGAGCCGCTCGAGTGCATCGCTGCGGCTCGCGTCGGCAAACCGCGCGATCAGACCGTCAGCGCGCGCGGCCTTGACCAGCTCGGGGTCGATATCGATCGCCACATAAGCCTGGCCGTGTTCACGCAGCATCTCGGCGACGAGTCTTCCCACGCGGCCGCAACCGACCACGATGGCGTGTTCGTCGGCCAGGGTGTCGTCGGCGGCAAGGTGTCCGGCCAGATCGACCCGCCGCGCCAGCCAGCGTCCGCCGATCGCCAGGATCGGGGTCACGGTCAGTCCCAGCGCGGTCACGATCTCCCAGAACTGTGCCGCCGAGGGCACGATCAGCTTGCCCGCCTGCGCCGCGCCCAGAACAATAAGTGTGGTCTCGGACGGGCTGGCGAGGAGGATGCCGGTTTCAGTCGACGTGCTCAGCCGCGCTCCGGACATCCGCAACAGCACAGCAGTAACCAGCGCCTTGGCCCCAAGAACCAGCGCAACGGCGAGCAGGATCTCGCCCATCCGCTCCCACAGCACAGTCAGGTCGAGCCCCATGCCGACAGTCAGCAGAAACACCCCTAGCGCCAGTCCCTTGAACGGCGCGATCATGTGTTCGACCTCGCCGTTGTATTCGGTCTCGGCGATCAGCAGCCCGGCAATCAGCGCGCCGACGATCGGCGAGAGGCCAACCGCGCCGGTGGCGAGCGAAGCGAGGATCACCACCAGCAGGCTGACCGCGAAGAACAGCTCGGGGCTCTTGGTCCGCGCCGCCTGATCGAACAGGCGCGGAAGCACAACCTTCCCGGCAATCAGCAGCCCGGCGACGACCAGTGTGCCGAGGCCGAGCGTGGTGAGCAATCCGCCGATCCCGGCATTCTCCCCGTCGCGGCCCAGCGCGGACAGCAGGAACAGGATCGGGACCAGCGCGATATCCTCGAACAGCAGCATGGCGAGCGCGGCGCGGCCCACGGGCGTATTCTGGTCGGCGATGCGCAGCACCAGAGCGGTCGAGGAAAGTGCCAGCGCGAGGCCGAGCGCGGCTGCGGTGGCGAGCGAATTGCCCAGCAGCATCAGCCCCAGCGCGATCAGCGCCGCGCTGCCGAGCAGCTCTTTGGCACCGAGCCCGAACACCGCCGCGCGCATGGCCCAGAGCCGCTTGAACGAGAGCTCAAGCCCGACCGAAAACAGCAGCAGGACGATGCCGAATTCGGCGAAGGGCTCGAGCCGGTGCGGATCGCTGATCGTCACATAGTTCAGCCAGCGATGATCGTGCGCAATTTTGCCGAGTCCGAACGGGCCGACCAGGATGCCGACCAGGATGAAGCCGATCACCGGGGTGATGCGAAATCGGGCGAACAGCGGGATCACGATCCCAGCGGCGGCCAGGATCACCAGCCCGTCGCTGAGCAGCGACGTCGATACGAGCTGGGTCGGTGCGGCCATTGGTCTTGGTTAGTCCGCTGTAGCGCCGCTGTCACCTTGCCTGCTTGACCAAGGGTCCGACTTGGCTCACATTTTTGCCCAGTTTCCGATTCCAGAGGGGCACGAAATGTTTGAAAAGCCGATTCTTGTCGCACTCGCCGGGGCAGCGCTGGTTGCATCTGCGCCGGCCTTCGCTTCCGCGGCGAGCGATCTTGCGGCACAAATGGCAGCAAACCTGCAAGGACTGGTCGGCAAGCAGCAGGACAGCATGTTCACGATCACCGCGATCGCGGCCGAAGGGGAAACGCTGGTGATCAGCGTCGATGGCCCGACCGGCTGGCGCGCGGACAAGTCGCCTGCAGACCTCAGCGGTGCCTTCGTGAACGGCTTCTGCTCCAAGGCGGCGAACATGTTCGATACGGGAATGAAACTCCGCGTCGATACGAGCGAGAACGGCGGCGACAAGTTGTGGAAGGGCCCCAGCGTCGATCATTGCCCGGCGACCTGATCGGCACCTGAACCATGGCCATTCCCGATAGCCGCCGCCGCGATGTTCTGATCGTCGGCGGTGGTCCTGCCGGGATGATGGCGGGCTTCCTGCTCGCCCGCGCCGGGGTGCGGGTGACGGTTCTTGAAAAGCATGCCGATTTCTTCCGCGATTTCCGCGGCGACACCGTGCATCCGTCGACGATGGAGGCGCTCGACGAGCTGGGTCTGCTAGGGGCCTTCCTGCAGCGCCCGCACCACCGGATCGACCGTGCCAAGCTCAACTGGAACGGCCGCCAGATGACCATCGGTGACCTGTCGCATCTCAACATGGCCGCGCCGTTCATCGCGATGATGCCGCAATGGGAATTCCTCGATTTCCTGCGCGAGCAAGGGGCGAAGCTGCCCGGATTTTTGCTGCGAATGTCGGCACCAGTCAGCAGCTTTATCGAGCAAGCAGGCCGGATCGCAGGGGTCCGGTTGGGCGATGGCAGCGAACTTCGTGCACGCTTGACAATTGCCTGCGATGGCCGCGCCTCGCTCGCCCGCGCCATGCTCCCGGTTGAATCGCTCGGCGCGCCGATCGATGTGTTCTGGTTTGCCGTGCCCAAGCAAGGTCAGGGCCACGAGCTGCGCGGAGTCGTGTCGGGACCGCAGTTAGTCGTAATGATCGATCGGGGCGACTATTGGCAATGCGCTTTCGTGATCGCCAAGGGCGGCGCTGAGGCCATCAAAGCGCGCGGGATTGCCGCGTTCCGCGCCGCCATTCTGACTGCCGCGCCCGAGCTCACCGGGCTTGAAGCCGCTCTGCCCGATTGGGACAAGGTCAGTCTGCTCAATGTATCGCTCGACCGGCTGACGCAGTGGTCGCGGCCTGGCTTGCTGGCGATCGGCGATGCCGCGCACGCGATGAGCCCGGTCGGCGGGATCGGGATCAACCTCGCGATCCAGGACGCGGTAGCGACCGCCAACGCGCTTGCCGCGCCGATGGCCCGCGGTGAACCCGTCGATGCGTTGCTGGCCAAAGTGCAGGCACGGCGATGGTTGCCGACCAGGCTGGTGCAAGGTGCGCAGCGCGCGATGCATGAGCGGGTGCTGCGACCGCTTTTGCAGGGAGATCTGGCTAACCCCAAACGGCCACCGCTGGCAGTGCGACTGTTCAACCGCTTCCCATTGCTGCGCCGCATCCCGGGCTACCTGATCGGCCACGGGATCCGCATGGAGCACGTCCGCTCGCCCCGAGCGGACGGCTAACTCACTTCCAGTTCTGCATCTCGGTTTCGAGGTTGGCGACCACCGCCGCGAAGAAGCCTTCGGTGGTGAGCCAGGCCTGATCGGGGCCGATCAGGATCGCGAGGTCCTTGGTCATCTTGCCGCTTTCGACGGTGTCGATGCAGACCCTTTCGAGCGTTTCGGCAAACCGCACCACATCGGGCGTATCATCGAATTTGCCGCGATAGATGAGGCCGCGGGTCCAGGCGAAGATCGAGGCGATCGGGTTGGTGCTGGTCGCCTTGCCCTGCTGGTGCTGGCGGTAGTGGCGGGTGACGGTGCCGTGCGCGGCTTCGGCCTCGACCGTCTTGCCGTCCGGGGTCATCAGCACCGAGGTCATCAGCCCGAGCGAGCCGAAGCCCTGCGCGACCTGGTCCGACTGGACATCGCCGTCGTAATTCTTGCAGGCCCAGACGAATTTCCCCGACCACTTCAAGGCCGAGGCAACCATGTCGTCGATCAGGCGGTGTTCGTAAACGATGTTCGCGGCCTTGAACTTCTCGGCAAAGCCTTCGCTCTCGAACACTTCCTGGAACAGATCCTTGAAGCGGCCGTCGTAAGCCTTGAGGATGGTGTTCTTGGTCGACAGGTACACCGGCCAACCCAGGCCCAGGCCATAGTTGAAGCTGGCACGCGCGAAATCGCGGATCGAATCGTCGAGGTTGTACATCGCCAGCGCGACCCCGGGCGAGGGGTAGTGGAACACCTCCTCGTCGATCTTGCTGCCATCGTCGCCTTCCCAGATTAGGCGAAGTTTGCCGGGGCCGGGGACGACGAAATCGGTCGCCTTGTATTGATCGCCGAAGGCATGGCGGCCGACCACGATCGGATCGGTCCAACCCGGGATCAGCCGCGGCACGTTCTGCATCACGATCGGCTCGCGGAACACCACGCCGCCCAGGATGTTGCGGATCGTGCCGTTGGGGCTCTTCCACATTTTCTTGAGGTTGAATTCCTTCACCCGGTCTTCGTCCGGGGTGATCGTCGCGCATTTCACGCCGACGCCATACTGCTTGATCGCATTGGCGCAATCGACGGTGATCTTGTCGTTGGTCTCGTCGCGCTTTTCGACCGAGAGATCGTAATATTTGAGATCGATATCGAGATAGGGCAGAATCAGTTGTTCGCGGATCCACTGCCAGATGATGCGGGTCATTTCGTCGCCGTCGATCTCGACGACGGGGTTTTTCACCTTGATCTTGGCCATGCGCTGTCTCGTCTTTCCCCGGGGAGTTTGCAGGTTCCTTAGCAGAGCGATTGGCCCGCGCAAGTAAGGGCTGGACGGACGCCGCCCGGCGCTTTAATCGTCCGGTTAATAAGCCAAGCGAGAGGATTTTGCGAGATGAGCGACACCGAAGCCGAACAGGTCCTGACTGCGGTCGAAGACGGCGTGCTGATCGTAACGATGAACCGGCCCGAGGCCAAGAACGCGATGAACAAGGCGCAGGCCGAAGGCATCGCCGCGGCGATGGACCGGCTTGAGGCCGACAATGACCTGCGCTGTGCGATTCTGACCGGGGCCGGGGGCACTTTCTGCTCAGGGATGGACCTCAAGGGCTTCCTGCGCGGCGAGCGGCCCAGCATCGAAGGGCGCGGGTTTGGCGGACTGACCGAGTGGACCCCAACCAAGCCGGTGATTGCGGCAGTGGACGGCTATGCATTAGCCGGCGGCATGGAACTGGCACTGTCGTGCGATCTGATCGTCGCCAGTTCGGCATCGAAGTTCGGCATTCCCGAGGCCAAGCGCGGCCTCGCTGCTGCGGCTGGCGGCCTGATCAAGCTGCCCCGGCAGATTCCGCCGCGGATTGCGATGGAGCTGGCGCTGACCGGTGACTTCATCGATGCCCAGCGCGCTTACGAGTTGGGCTTCGTCAACCGGGTGACCGACGGGCCTTCGCTTGAAGGGGCCAAGGAACTGGCCCGCGCGATCGCGGCCAACGGCCCGCTTGCTCTGATCGCGTCGAAGGCGATCATCCGCGATTCGCACAGCTGGAGCGACGAGGAAATGTGGCAGAAGCAGGC
>JANOAD010000201.1:0-4397 GCA_031410955.1 Novosphingobium sp.
CACGGTCGATGACAGTCTGGCCCCGCCGGGACAGCATGTTGCCAGCCTGTTCTGCCAGCAGTTCGATCCCAAGGTCGATTGGGACAAGCACCGCGAGGCCGTGGCGGAACTGATCATCGACACGGTCAACGACCACGCCCCCAACTTCAAGGCGAGCGTGATCGCGACGCAGATCCACTCGCCGCTCGATTTGGAGCGCAAGTTCGGGCTGATCGGCGGCGATATCATGCACGGCAACATGGGGCCCGACCAACTATGGTCGGCACGGCCTGTGCTGGGCCACGGCGACTATCGCGGGCCGATCAAGGGTCTCTACATGTGCGGCGCGGGCACGCATCCGGGCGGTGGGGTTACCGGCGCGCCGGGGCATAATGCGGCGGCGGCTATTCTGGCGGACCGGCCGCTGCTGCGGAAGCTCCTGCGGAGCTGACGAAAGGATACAGCGCCAGGCCCGCAGCGATCAGCACTGCGCCGTAGCCCATCGCTTCAAAGCCAAGTCCCCATTCGGCCCATAAGGTGAAGGCGGCAGCGATGAGAGCGGCTGCGCCTGTTTTCACGTTGCGCACCAGCTTCAGTGCGGCGAGCGCGCTGAGCAGGTAAGCCACCAATCCGGCCGCGATACTGACCGAGCCGATGAATTCGAACAGTTTGCCCATGCCCTTCTGCGCGTTGAGCAAGGCCATGCCCGAGAGCAGCAGGCTCGATACCACATGCCCGCGCACCGGGATGCCGCGCGCGCTTTCCTTGGCGAACCACGCCGGGAATACTCCGCCGCGCGCCATCGCCCACGGCATTTCGCCCTGCACCAGAATCCACCCGTTAAGCGCCCCGAACGCGCTGATCGCGGCGAACAGCGCTACCACCTGAGCAATCCCGCTGCCGAAGGTCTTGCCGAGGAAATCAGCGACCGGAGCGGGTGAGGCGGCGGCTTCGTTGACCGGCATGTAGAACGCAAAGGCGAGCGAAATGCCAAGGTAGATGAGGCCGGTGAACACCACCCCGATCATCGTTGCACGCGGCACGTTGCGCGCCGGGTCCTGCACCTTGTCGGCCGGGACGGTCGCCGATTCGAGCCCGAGGAAGCCCCAGAAAGTGAGGCCTGCGGCGACCGCGATATTGCCCGAGGTGAGCGGCACTCCGGGGTCAGGCGCATGGGGTGCGCCGGAAAGAGCGAACCACAGGGCGAGCAGGATCAGCCCGAGCAAGGGCAAAATCTTGAGCACCGTGGTTATCGCCTGCACGCGCCCTGCCGCCCGCACGCCTGCAAGGTTCACCAGCGTCAGCAGCCACACGAACCCGACCGCGAGGACCGCCGGCAATCCTGCAACGGTTCCGATTACCGGAAAGATCAGGCTGAGGTTGCTGACCACGGCGATGGCGATCGCGCCGTTGCCGACCCAAGTCATCACCCAGTACGACCACGCTGCGACATAGCCGGCGAGCGGGCCGAACGCAGCGTCGGCATAGGCGTAGGGTCCGCCTGCGCGCGGTATCCTGGCGCTGAGCGCGGCAAAGATTACCGCCAGGCACAGCGCGCCGCCCAGCGTGATGATCCAGCCGATTGCCTGGTTCCAGCCCAGCGGGGCGAGCGTCGCAGGCAAGAGATAGATGCCCGATCCGATCATGTTGCCGATCACCAGCGCGAGCAAAGCCCAGAACCCGAGCGCGCGTTTGCCGGTGGCGGTCATGCGTTTTCCCCTTTGCCAAGCAGACTATCGCTTGAACTCGGCGCGTCACCATGTTTCTGAGGCACGCATGGCTACAGTCACCACCAGCAGCTGGCTTTCGCGCCTCGGCCAGTATCACCCACGGCTGATCGATGCGGCGCTGGCGATGAACGAGAACGACCTCCCCCGCGCCGAACCCTTGCTGCGCGCGCAATTGAAGGAATTTCCGTTCGACGTTGCGTCGATCCGCCTGTTTGCCGAGCTGGCCGGGCGAATCGGGCGCTACAAGGATAGCGAAAACCTCCTGCGCCGCGCGCTCGAACTGTCGCCCTCGTTCACCGCCGCGCGGGCCAACCTGGCGCTGGTGCTTTACCGCCAGAACCGTCCGGAAGAGGCGCTGGCTGAGCTCGACAAGGTCGCCGCCGACGAGCCCGACCATCAGGGGCGGGCCAACCTCCAGGCCGCCGCGCTCGGGCGGATCGGAGAGTTCGAGGACGCCTTGGTGCTGTACGAGAAGGTGCTCGAAAGGGCCGCGCGCCAGCCGCGCATCTGGATGAGCTATGGCCACATGCTCAAGACCGTCGGCCGCACCGACGATGGCATTGCCGCTTATCGCAAGGCGATCGAGCTGATGCCCGAACTGGGTGAAGCCTGGTGGAGCCTCGCCAATCTGAAGACGGTCAGGTTCACTGACGACGACATCACCGCGATGGAGGCCGCTCTGGCGCGCGGTGACATTGCGCGCGATGACAGCTTCCACCTCGATTTCGCGCTGGGCAAGGCGCTTGAGGATCGCGGTGAGGCCGAACCGGCCTTTGCTCATTACGCTGCGGGCAACGCGCTGCGCCGTGAGAGCCTCGACTATTCGGCTGCCGACACCAGCCGCTTCGTCGACAAGCTGATCGAGGTTACCAGCGGAGACTTCATGGCCTCCCGCGCCGGGCAGGGCTGCGACGCCACCGATCCGATCTTCATTCTCGGCATGCCGCGCGCCGGATCGACCCTGGTCGAGCAGATCCTCGCCAGCCACAGCCAGGTCGAGGGGACCAGCGAACTCCCCGACATGCCGGTGCTGGCACGGCGCGATCCGTCCTATCCGGCCAACTTGCCAGGACTTTCTGCCGAACAACTGCGCGCGCTCGGCGAGGAGTTTCTCCAGCGCACCCGCATCCAGCGCAAGACCGCCCGCCCGCTGTTCATCGACAAGCTGCCCAACAACTGGGCGCATGCGCCGTTTATTCACATGATCCTGCCCAATGCCAGGATCATCGATGCGCGGCGCCATCCGCTGGGTTGCTGTTTCTCCAACTTCAAGCAGCACTTCGCCCGCGGGCAGGCGTTCAGCTACAGCCTTGATGACATGGGCCGCTATTATTCCGACTACGTCCGGCTGATGGCGCATGTCGACCGGGTCCGGCCCGGTGCCGTCCACCGGGTGATCTATGAGGACATGGTCGATGGTACGGAGACCGAGGTCCGGCGTTTGCTGAAATATTGCGGGCTGGAGTTCGAAGAAGCCTGCCTGTCCTTCCACAAGACCGAGCGGGCGGTGCGCACAGCCAGTTCGGAACAGGTTCGCCAGCCGATCTTCCGTGACGGAACAGAGGCTTGGAAGGCGTTCACTGCATTTCTGGATCCATTGCGCGAAGCGCTGGGCCCGGTTCTCGAATCTTATCCAGACGCGCCGGAAACGTTGTAATTGTGTCACGGCGCGGCTGCGTTGTGTCATTTATCAATCTGGGCGCTTGACGGCTGGCCGGTGAGGAATCAGGCTACAGCATCGAAAACAAACCAGGGCGGTTTCATGTCTATTCGTACGCAGCGCATCATCGCATGCTTCCTCGCCTCGTCGGCGCTCTATGCAGCCCCGGCAATGGCCCAGGATACGGCGCCGGCCGACGACACGGCAACCACCGACGATCCGGAGATCATCGTCACCGCGCAGAAGCGCAGTGAAAGCATGCAGAACGTGCCGATCTCGATCCAGGCACTAAGCACCAAGAAGCTCGACGAGCTCAACATCTCGAACTTCTCGACCTATTCGCAGCAGCTTCCTTCGGTCTCGGCGCAGTCGGGCGGGACGCCGGGCACCAATGTGATCTACATGCGCGGCGTGGCCAGCGGCGGCGACGGCAATCACTCGGGCTCGCTGCCTTCGGTCGGCGTCTATCTCGACGAGCAGCCGGTCACCACGATCGGCGGCAACCTTGACGTCCACGTCTATGACATCGCCCGGATCGAGAGCCTGTCGGGCCCGCAGGGCACACTTTATGGCGCCTCATCCGAAGCGGGCACGATCCGCATCATCACCAACAAGCCCTCGACCGCCGGGTTCGAAGGGCGGATCGATGTCGAGGGCAACCACGTCGAACACGGCGCATGGGGCGGCAAGGCCGAGGGCATGCTCAACTTTCCGCTCGGTGACATGGCGGCGCTGCGCCTGGTCGGGTTCTACCAGCACGATGCCGGCTATATCGACAATGTGCTCGGAACCCGCACCTTCTGCGGCACGACTGTGTTCGGTGTGACGGATCCCGGCCCGCCGCCGGTAATCGGCGCGGTCGGCTGTATCCGAGACGGCATATCCGTCAACAATGCCGCGTTCGTGAAGAAGAACATCAACGAGACCGATACTTACGGCGGCCGCGCGGCGCTCAAGGTCGATCTCAATGATAGCTGGACGGTCACCCCGACGGTGTTGTTCCAGCAGACCGACAGCAACGGTAGTTA
>JANOAD010000202.1:0-20232 GCA_031410955.1 Novosphingobium sp.
ACGAGACCGTGCCCGGCTGGCAAGGCGTGCTGAGCGGGGGCGATTGCCCCTACCGGCATGTCATTTGCGAAAGCGGCGTCATGTTCAAGCATAACGGGCTGCACATCGAACTGGTGATCGATCCGCAGCATCCGATCGGCAAGGACGATCCGCTTGGTATCGCCGATGTGTTGCTCGAATCCGCACTGACCACGATTGCCGATCTGGAGGATTCGATTGCCGCCGTCGATGCCGAGGACAAGTTGGCGGCCTACCGCAACTGGCTGGGCGTGATCCGCGGCGATCTGACGGAGAGCTTCGAAAAGGGCGGCCAGACGCTCACGCGCAGCCTCAATCCTGATCGGGTGTGGGGCGATCTGACTTTGCCCGGGCGCAGCCTGCTGTTCGTGCGCAATGTCGGCCACCTGATGACCAACCCGGCGATCCTTCTCGCCGATGGTAGCGAAGTGCCCGAAGGCATCATGGACGCAGTCGTGACCAGCGCGATCGGTGCGCTTGGTCTCGCTGGCCTTGGTACCCATGCCAACAGCCGCGCCGGCAGCATCTACATCGTCAAGCCCAAGATGCATGGGCCCGAGGAATGCGGCTTCACCAACGACTTGTTCGACGGGGTGGAAGACCTGCTTGGTCTCGTCCGCAACGCGATCAAGGTCGGGGTGATGGACGAGGAACGCCGCACTTCGGCCAACCTTGCCGCCTGCATCCATGCGGTAAAGGACCGGATCGTGTTCATCAACACCGGCTTCCTCGACCGTACCGGCGATGAGATCCACACCTCGATGCGGGCCGGGGCGATGATCCGCAAGGGCGACATGAAGAAGAGTGCCTGGATCACCGCCTATGAGGCGCGCAATGTCCAGATCGGGCTCGCCTGCGGACTCTCGGGCAAGGCCCAGATCGGCAAGGGCATGTGGGCCGCGCCCGATATGATGGCCGACATGATGGTGCAGAAGATCGGCCACCCCAAAGCCGGGGCGAACACCGCCTGGGTCCCGTCGCCCACTGCCGCGACGCTGCATGCGACGCACTACCATCAGGTCGATGTGTTCGCGGTCCAGCACGAACTGGCACTGCGCCCGACACCGGGATTGAACGACCTGCTGACCGTGCCGCTGGCGCTCGGGGTCAACTGGTCCGAGGCCGAGGTCCGCGAAGAGCTCGACAACAATGCGCAGGGCTTGCTCGGTTATGTCGTGCGCTGGATCGATGCCGGGGTGGGCTGTTCCAAGGTGCCCGACATCAACGACATTGGCCTGATGGAAGACCGCGCCACGCTGCGCATTTCCTCGCAGCACATGGCCAACTGGCTGCTTCACGGGGTGTGCAGCGAGGCGCAGGTGATGGACGCGCTGACCCGCATGGCCGCCAAGGTCGACGCGCAGAACGCGGGCGATCCGCTTTACGAAACGCTCACGCCTGAAAGCACCGCCTTCAAGGCCGCGTGCGAGCTGGTGTTCAAGGGGGTCGAACAGCCGAGCGGGTACACCGAGCCGCTGCTGCATGCGTGGCGGCAGCGGAAGAAGGCTGCGGCTTGAACGCAGGGAAGGGCAGCGCGCCGTAGCCCGCTGCCCTCTGCGACCCGGACTTATTGAAACAGAGTCAGCCGTAGCCCCGCGCCGACGCGCGGGCTGGCCTGGTTGAGGCCGGCGGTACCGTATGCGGTCAGGCCCAGGCGTTAGCCGACGCGGTAGGTGAGATAGGGCGAGACAATTGCCTGCCCGTCGATCCCCGTGGCAACCGGCTCGCGGTATGAAACGCTCGCGCCGAGATTGACTGCGGGCGCGGGACGCAGGTTGAGCCCGCCATAGGCCGTTATCCCGTCCTTGAGCTGGTAGGCGGCAGGGCTGCCCAGCCACGAATAGCCCAGCGAGCCGAACAGCGTGACCTGCTGGCCGAGCGACTTGTACATCGCCACGTTGACACCGTAGTCGGTCTTACCGGTGCCGATTGTCTGGTCGGCGGTCGGGATCTTCACGTTGCCGCCCAGCTCGAACATCGGCAGCGCTCCGCTCTCGTTAGTCAGGCGATAGGCGCTGCTCAGCGTCAGGTCGCCAATCCCCTGGCGTTCGGCCACTGCGGTGGGATTGGCCGAGCCGACCACCACGCCGCCAACGATCTGCCCCGGGCCCTTGATCCACACGTAGGGAAGTGAAGCTTGCAGCCGCAGCCGCCCGAGCTGGGCCTTGGCCTCAAGCGGCACGTCCTTGACGCTGGTATCGACCGCGGCGCCGTACTTGCCCACTGAATAGTCGAAGCCGGTGGAGAGTTCGAAGCTGTTGACGTCCTGCTGCGCCGCGGCGGTGTTGCCCGCCGCCTGCGCGCCGTCGGGCTGGTCGGTGCCGCTTGCGGCGAAGGCACCGGTGCCGAGTGCCACGAACCCTAACGCGGCAAATTTGAGATATTTCATCAGTGATTCCCTTGTCTTGCAGTGTCTGCACAAGGGAAAACGACGCAGGCGGCGCTTTTACTTCACGAGAGTGTCCGCGCAATGGCGACGAACTCTTCCACGCTCAGCGTCTCGGCGCGGCGTTGCGGGTCGATGCCCAAGACTTCGAGCGCCTTGAGTGCACCCGGCAGGCCCTTGAGGCTTTGGCGCAGCATCTTGCGGCGTTGCCCGAATGCCGCTTCGGTTACCCGTTCAAGCAAGCGTGCCGACACGCCTTCGGGCATCTGCGCCGGCACAACATGTACCACCGCGCTCATCACCTTGGGCGGCGGGGTGAAGGCGCTGCGGTGGACTTTCATCGCGAGCTTCGCCGTGCTGCGCCACTGCGCTAGCACGGCGAGCCGGCCATAAGCCGACGAGTCTGGCGCGGCGACAATCCGCTCGGCGACTTCCTGCTGGAACATCAGTGTCAGGCTCGACCATTGCGGCGGCCAGTGCTCGCCGCCGAGCCAGCCGACCAGCAGCGCAGTTCCGACATTGTAGGGCAGGTTGGCGACGACGTGGTAGGGGCCTTCGATCCCGTGCGCCACCTTGGTCGCATCGCCCTGGATCACGGTCAGCTGACCGGGAAAGGCCTCGGTCAGTTCGGCGAGTGCGGGCAGGCAGCGGCGATCCATCTCGATCGCGGTGACCTGCGCCCCGGCGCGCAGCAACGCGCGGGTCAGGCCGCCGGGGCCGGGGCCGATCTCGAGCACTTGCTGGCCCTCAAGCTTGCCCGGAATTTTCGCGATTCGTGCCAGCAACTGTTCGTCGAACAGGAAGTTCTGCCCCAGCGCTTTGGTGGCAAGCAGCCCGTGGCGCGCGATAACCTCACGCAGGGGGGGAAGGTCGTCAGCCATACCGCCGCTCGGCACATTCACCGGCCATGCGAATCGCAGCGATCATCGCGCCGGGATCGGCCTGGCCGGTGCCGGCGATAGCGAAGGCGGTGCCGTGATCGGGGCTGGTGCGGATGATCGGCAGGCCCAGCGTGACATTGACCCCGGCATCAAAATCTAGTGTTTTCAATGGTATAAGTGCCTGGTCGTGGTACATGCACAGTGCCACATCATAGCTTCCCCGCATGTGTTTGGTGAACAAGCCGTCGGCGCTGTGCGGGCCGGTAATCGCCAAGCCTTCGGCAGCCAGCGCGGCGATCGCAGGCGCGACGATCTCGTCATCTTCCCGCCCCATCCGGCCCTGCTCGCCAGCATGGGGATTGAGCGCGGCGACCGCGATGCGGGGGCGATCGATTCCGAAATCGCGCTTCAGCGCCAAGGCCACGATCCGTACCTTGCGCTCGATCAGCGCGGAGGTAATCAGTCCGGGTACCGCGCTCAACGCGACGTGGACGGTCAGCGGCACGGTGCGCAGCTGCGGCCCGGCGAGCATCATCACCGCATCCCCCGGCGCATAGGAACAGGCCGCGGCGACGAATTCGGTCTGGCCGGGGAAATCGAAACCCACTTGGGCGAGCAGCGCCTTGGCGATCGGTGCAGTGACCAGCGCCGCCGCTTCGCCGCGCTGGGTCAGCTCGGTTGCCTCGGTCAGCGAAGCAAGCGCCAGCTCAGCCCCGGCGCGGTCCGGCCTACCCGGGGAATAGTGGCCATCGACCCCGGCCAGAACGGGCAGGGCATAGTCGAAATGCTCGAACGCCTCGCTGGGGTGGAACAGTTCGGTCACCGAAACCGCGAGCCCGCGCTGCGCCGCCGCTGCCCGCAGCACCTCGGCCCCACCGGCGACGAAGAACGGCGGCAATTCGGCTTCTTCGCGCAGGGCCCAAGCCGCAGCGATCAGTTCGGGACCGACCCCCGCCGGATCGCCGAGCGACAGGGCGAGGGGCGGAAGGTCCACTGCTCCCGGGCCTTAGTTGCTGTAGTCGATCACCGCGTCGCGGCGCAGGTCGCGCAGATAGGTCTGCGAGCGCTTGTTGATGCGTTCGTCAAGCAACTGGTTTTCAACCTGATCGAAGGTCGGCTCGCCGCCAGCCTGCGGATCGTCGCGGCCACACAGCATCAGCACCCGCACGCCGTCCTTGATCGAACCGAACGGCGGTGTGGTTTCGCCCAGACTCAATCCCAAAACCATGTTTTGCAGCGGCCCGGGCAGCTCGCGCGCCTTGATCTGCTCGTTGATCACTACGTCGGCACCAAAGCCCTGTGCGATCGGATCCACGGTCGAGCAACCATGCGCGCCCTTCATGGCGTCGGCAAATTGTTTGGCCCTGTCGGTCGCCTGTGCCTCGGTCGTGCCGGGGGCGAAGCTGATCGAAATCTGCTTGAGGCTGAGCACCGCGTCCCGCGGATCGGCTGTGAGCACCTTGCGTTTGTCGATCAGCACCAGGATCGAGAAGCCGCCGCGCACTTCGACCGGGCCGACCAGCTGGCCGGATTCGAGCTGCGCCACGGCGGTCTGCATTTCGGTCGGCAGCATGCCGAGCCGGACCCAGCCAAGGTCGCCGCCGACCGACGCGGTCGAGGCTTCGGAATACTGGCGGGCATAGGCGACGAAGCTGCCGCCCTGCTTGATCTGCTCGACGATCTTCAGCGCATTCTGGCCCACGGCATCGTGGTTTTCGCCGTTGGCGTAGAGGAAGATTTCGCCGACGTGGTATTCGTCTGTGCCCTTGGCCTGTTCCTGGCGTTTGATCGTTTCGCGCACTTCATCGTCGGAGATGTTGACGAACGGGGTGACGTTGCGGCGCAGCAGCCGCTGCCATGACAGTTCGCCGCGAATCTGCCGCTTGAGGGAATTCGACGAAGACCCGATTTTGACGAGATAGGTGTCCAGCCCCTTGGGGTCCTGGCCGAAGTTCTGGCGGGCGACCCGGTTGTAGGTCTCATCGACCTCATCGTCATTGACCACCATGTCCTGCGCCTTCGCTTCCTGAATCTGGAGCGTTTCGTCCATCAGGTTGCGCAGCACCTGCAGCCGCAGCCGGTCGACCTCCTCGGGCGCGATCTTGCCGCCGCTCGCCGAGACGATCAGCGCGACGCGCTGGTCAACGTCGGTTGCGGTGATGATCTCGCCATTGATGATCACCGCGGCGCTGCGGTGGTTGGCGTCGATCTTGCCGAAGATCTGCGGATTTTCCGGCAGTGCGAGGCTGCCGGACGCGGGCGCGACCTGCGCAGGGGCGGCGCTGCCCAGGGCGAGCGCGCCGAGTGCGATGGAAGCCAGAGCCAGACGGGCTTTGGAACGAAAGCGAGAGCTGGAGGTCACAGGTCTAAAATTCCCAATTGCCGAGCGGAAGAACCCGCGCCGAAGTTGCCGGCCCAATGCCGCGCGCTGGCTTAACCGTGGCTGAGCAAGCGCCGATAGCGTTTTTGCGACAAAGTGCCAATCCAATGCGTATGGCTATCACCGGAAGCCCAGATTCCGGACCGCGATGTGGATCTGGAAGGTGTTGCCCCGCCGCGCGTCGCCGGTCGCCACATAATCGCGCCGCCAGGTGAGGTCGAACTCAAGGCAATCATCCTGGTAAGCGACGCCCAGCCGGGTGCGGATCGGCTGGAAGCCATCGACGCCCACCAGCCTCGGATCGTCGCTGATCCCGGTGAGGTCGAACACGCCCGACCCGAAGATCGACCAGTACCGGGCAAAGCCGACGCGGCCGGCAAGGCGCAGTTCCTCGCGGTCCTTCAGGTCCTCGATCCCGCCGCTGATATCGCGGTTGAGCCGCAGGTAGCCGACTTCGAGATAGGTGCGTTGGGTGCCAACCGCGGCGTCGAATTCGTTGCGGCGCACCGCGAAGTTGTCCTTGTCGAGCCGGAAGCGGTGGGTGAATTTCACCACGTCGCGGAACCGTACCTCGGTGCGCCCGACGATGTCCGAAGTGCGCGAGCTGAGCCCGGTCCCGTCGGGGAGAAGGGTTGGCAGGTTGGTCAGGCGATAGCTTTGCCCGATGGTGGTATTGATGCGCCAGCCGGGCCGCTCGAACTGCCAGTCGAGACCGTAAGTGAAGCGAACCCCGTCCTCGATCCGGTCGTAACCGGGAAAGCGGTTGAGCGCGAAGAGGTTCGAATCCTCCAGATCGATCGCCCGCGCATCCTCGTTCGGCACAGCAAGGTTGCGCAATGTCGGGCTGGCGACCATCTGAAAGCGCGGCGTGAAGACCTGGGTCCCGCCAAGGAAACTGCCGACCAGCGGCCATTTTGCGTCGAGCGCGAGCGTTGCCACCCCGCGCGTTTGCCAGCCAGGATTGCCGCGGTAGCTGACCGTTGTGGTCAGCGCGTTTTCGTCCGAATGATAGACGTCGCCACGGGCGAGCGCGGTGACGGTCAGCTCCTGGCCCCATGGCGTGATCCGCCTCAGGTCCCACTGTGCGCTGGCAAAGGCGCGCTGGGTGTCCTGTCCGCTGGTCCGGCTGATTGCCAGGCTGTTGGCCTGCAGCTGGATTCGCCCGCCAAGGATGGGATCGGTCAACCTGCGGCGGTAGTCGATCTCGGGAATCGCAAAGGGAACCTGGCCCTGGCGGTCACCCACCCGCAGGGTTTGCGTCGCCCAGCCGGCGAGCGAGAAGTAGGTATCGGTATCGATCCGCTCGAGCGTGACGTTCGAACGCAGCCGGTCGTCGCGGCTGAGGTCGTAACGGCGCAGGAACGTGCGGTCGGACGCGGCGCGTACGCTGAAGTTCACGCTCCAGTTGGGGGTGAACTGGAACTTGCCGTTGGCGTAGAGATAGCCGCGGAAGTCGGTCTGGTTGGTCGGCGCGCTACCCCCGATCGGAATGCGCGAGCTACGCGTCGCGTAGCCGGTGATCTGGAACGCCCCGTCGGACAGAAGCTGGCGGTACTGCGCCGAAACCATCGGCAGCGCCTTGGTAAAGACGTAGCCGGTCACCGCCAGGTCACCCGAACTGCCGAGCCGCTGGTACCAGGTGTCCGAAAACTGCACCCCGTTCGAGGCGTTGAGCTGGATGTCTGGGATCAGCAGGCCCGAGATCGGGCGCCCGTCGGTGGCGATGGTGATCGGCGGGAGCGGCAGCAGCCGCAGCCCGAACAGCTCGATCTGCGAGCCATAGAATTTGACGGTCTTCTTGTCGGGATCGAAGACCACGCGCTTGGCGGTGATCCGCCAGCTTGGCTGGTGCGGGCAGCCATCGCTGGTTTCGACCGCGCAGGCCGAATAGGCGGCATTGCTGAGCACGACTTGGCCGTTTTCGCCTCGCACCCCGCGCTGCGCGGCCAGCCGACCGCCTTCGCGCAGGACATAGAGCATGTTCTCCATCGCCCCGGCCTTGAACTCGTCGGTCAGCTCGAGCCGTTCGGTGAACAGCTGGTTGCCGTCGGCATCGACGAAGCGGATATTGCCGGTGGCGACAATCTCGCCGGTGTTGCGATTCCAGGTCAGCTCATCGGCGCGCACCGACTGGTCGCCGCGGCGCAGGATGACATTGCCGAACACCGTGACGGTGTTGGCCCGGTCGTCGTAGTTCGCGCCGCTGGCCTCGAAGGTCACCTGGCTCCCGCTGGCGGGCTTCGCGCCCTGCGGCCGCGGGTTGGTCCCGACTTCGGATGGCGGGTGGTCCAATAGCGGGTCGGCCGCGGGTTGCTCCTGCGCCAGAACCGGGGCGGCGAGCAGCGCGCAAGCATGGGCGACACCGGTCATGGTCGCACGGGAAGCAGGATGCAGAACGTGCGGCTCAGACCGCCGCGGGAACAGGACCATGCGCTTGCCTATCGCACCGCCCGCGCCTAACTGCAATCCACGCTATCACCTCTGCGCATCCAATTGGTGCGACTGGACGATTTTCCTTTTGGGAGAAACCATGCAAATCGAATTCGTTACCGCACCGCTTGCTGCCACGACCAGTCCGATCGCCCAGCTGGTCGACCAGGACAAGCTGCCCAGCTCGCTTGATCCGGTAGTGACCGAAGCCGCGAAGGCCAGCCGCTTTACCGGCAAGGTCGGGCAGCTGCACGAAAGCTTTGTCAGCAGGGATGGGGCAGTGGTGCGCCTCGCGCTCGCCGGTATGGGTGAGGCGAAAGCGAAAGACCGGCTGGCCGCGCTGGAGCGGGCCGGAGCGGCAGTCACCGCCAAATATATCGCGTCGGGCGAAAGCAGCATGACGATCGATTTCGGCGGCGCAGCGCTTTCGGCCCAGGAAGCTGCTGCAGTGTTGCTCGGCGCGCGGCTGCGCGGCTGGCGTTATGACAAGTACCGCACCAAGCTGCCGAGCGACCAGCAGGCCAGCCTCAAGACGATCCGCGTGGCCGGGGCACCGGAAGGGACCGAGGCAACGTGGAAGACCGAGGCGGCGCTCGCCGACGGGGTCGAGCTGACCCGCGAACTGGTCACCGAACCCGCCAACATCATCTACCCCGAAAGCTTCATCGAGCGCGTCCGCCCACGCGCCGAAGCGGCGGGCCTCAAGGTTCGCGTGCTCGATGACCAGGAAATGGCCAAGCTCGGCATGGGCGCGCTGCTCGGCGTGGCGCAAGGCTCGGTCCGCCCCGCGCGGATCCTCGTGCTCGAGTGGAACGGCGGCAAGCCGGGCGACAAGCCCAGCGCCTTTGTTGGCAAGGGCGTGACCTTCGATACCGGCGGGATCAGCCTAAAGCCGCCCGCTGGCATGGAAGACATGAAGTGGGACATGGGCGGCGCCGGCGCGGTTGCGGGCGCGATGCTGGCGATCGCCGGGCGCAAGGCCAAGGCCAACGTGGTCGGTGTCTGCGGCCTGGTTGAGAACATGCCAGATGGCAACGCGCAGCGCCCGGGCGACGTTGTTACCTCGATGTCCGGCCAGACGATCGAAGTGATCAACACCGATGCCGAAGGGCGGCTGGTGCTGTGCGACTGCGTGACGTGGGTGCAGAAGGAATACCAGCCGCTCCGGATCGTCGATCTGGCAACGCTGACCGGCGCCATGGTCATCTCGCTCGGCCACGAACAAGCCGGGATCTTCTCGAATGACGAGAAGCTGGCCGGTCAGCTGGTCGCCGCCGGCGATGCTTCGGGCGACAAGTTGTGGCGCATGCCGCTCGGCCCAGCTTACGACAAGCTGATCGACAGCCCGATTGCCGACATGAAGAACGTCGGTCCGCGCGAAGGCGGCTCGATCACCGCGGCGCAATTCATCCAGCGCTTCGTCGACAAGGGCACCCCGTGGGCGCACCTCGACATCGCCGGCATGGCTTGGGCGGCCAAGCCCGGCGCCACCTGGGACAAGGGCGCGACCGGCTACGGGGTGCGGGTGCTCGACCGGTACGTGCGGGACAGCCTTGAGGGTTGATTTCTACCAGCTGGGCGAAGGCTCGGTCGAAGCCGCGCTCCCCGCACTCGCCGCCAAGATGCGCGAGGCCGGGGCCAAGGTGCTGGTGGTCTCGGCCGACGATGCTCAGCTCGCCCGGATCGGCGACGCCCTGTGGGCACCCAAGGGGACCTTTCTGGCGAATGGTGCGGCGGGCGGGCCCGACGATGCGCACCAGCCGATCCTGCTGTCGGACAGCCTGGTGGCCCCCAACGGCGCGAGCTACCTCGCGCTGGCCGACGGTCAGTGGCGCGACGGCGCCGAGAGTTTCGAACGCGTGTTCCTGCTGTTTGACGAGACCAGCGTTGAAGGTGCTCGCCAGACCTGGCGCCTTCTCGATGGGCTTGGCGAAGGCGAACGCAATTACTGGCAGCAGAAGGGCGGGCGCTGGGAGAAGGCAGCCTGATCTTGCGGCTCTGCTCGAACCCGGCTAGGGGCGCGCCCAGCCAACACCTCCCAACCAGTTCCAAGGAATGAGACATGGCGGTTACCCGCACCTTTTCGATCATCAAGCCCGATGCCACCCGCCGCAACCTGACCGGCGCGGTGACCAAGATGCTGGAGGAAGCCGGCCTGCGCGTCGTTGCCAGCAAGCGCATCCATATGACCCGCGAACAGGCTGAAGGCTTTTACGCGGTGCACAAGGAACGCCCCTTCTTCGGCGAACTGTGCGATTTCATGATGAGCGAACCGGTCGTAGTGCAGGTCCTCGAAGGCGAAGACGCGGTGACCCGCAACCGCGACGTTATGGGCGCGACCAACCCGGCCGATGCCGCCGAAGGCACGATCCGCAAGACCTATGCGTTGTCGATCGGTGAAAACACCGTCCACGGCAGCGACAGCGATGAGAACGCAGCGATCGAAATCGCCTACTTCTTCAAGCCGGAAGAAATCGTCGGCTGATGCGCTCCCGCGCAGGCGGGAGCCTCAGGCCTGAGATCCCCGCCTTTGCGGGGACTCAAAGGATCGCAACAAAGGGCCGCCGGAGCAATCCGGCGGCCCTTTGTTTATCTGCGGCTGCGCGCACGGCCCGAATTCACCGAGCCGAGACAGCTTCGATAAGCGCTCACCCGCAGCGCGGAGAGCGCACAGCCGAAGTATTGCCAACTGCCCGCCCGTGCGGCCGGGGTCGGGGTCCCAGTAGCGTAGAACTCGCCAAAACTGGCGCGGGTGCCAGTGTCCTTGAGCACCCGCTGTGCCAACGTGGCAAGGTTGGCCGCGTCGTAACGCTTGGGGCCGTAGGCCTTGCTGAAGCGATACTCGATCGGAAATTGTCCGCCGTCATATCGCGCAACCGAATAGTCGAGCGTCGAGCCGTCAGCGGGATCGTAATCGACCACCGTGAACGCGGGGTTGTTGCCGTCCCACGGGGTTACCGACGGAGCCACGCGGATCGCAACAATCGGCGCGTTATCTGCGACCACACGGAATTCGTCCATATGGGTGTGTCCGGCGAACCCGCCGATCAATTGCGCTCGGTATTGGCCGGTCAGCTTGACGAATGCATCAAGCAACTTGCCGTCGCTGGTCCATTGGGTGGCGATCTTCGCGCCCTTGGCGTGGTAGGTCGAAAAGCCATCGATCCCCGGCGGAATGTGCATCAGCAGGATCGCCTTGCGCCCGCTTGCCGCCTCCTGCGCCAGCATGCCGCTGAGCCAGGCGAGTTGCGCCTGTGCGGGGTCGGCCCCATTGCCGCAGGCGTTGAGGTATTTGTGCGACCAGAAAATGCTCAGCACGACAAAATCAACCTTGGGGACGGTCGGGTGCGGGGTCAGATAGTAGCCACCGGCCTTGAAATCGGCGAGCGCTGCGGGGTCGCCCGCAATCGCTGGCAGGTCGGCGCCGACTGGGGCCAGGATGTCAGCACCGGGGGTTAGCTGGTAATCGTTGCAATCCGAATCGTTGTTGCCAAGGGTGGCGATCAGCGGGGCCTTGGGGAAGGCCTGTGCGATCATCAGGTTGACAAACGAAACCGTCTTGGCGGTGAAATCGCGCGCCACTGCCGGGTCGCTGGTGTAGCTCGCCAGTTGCGGGACGAAGCCGTGCGAGAGGTAGTCACCGGTCAGCACAACATAGTCGTAATTCTCCGTCTTGGCGGCTTCGCGCAGCGTCAGCGCGAGCAGCGGGAAGTTGCTGTCACGGTGCGGTCCAAGCTCGGGCTGCTTCAGCGGGCTAGATTGCAGGATTGCCTGCCATTGGTCGACCGGCTGCTTGAGTAGCTGGCGGACTAGATTGGGATCGGCGAACGGATCGAAATGGATATCGCTGAGATGGAGGAAGTGGCCACTCGGCGTCGGTACGGTCTGCGCGGCGGGCGGCTGCGGGATCGCCAACAGCAGCGCGGCTAAGGCCATCATGAAACTCTGGACGATGCGGCGCACAGCAAACCTCCCTCAATGGGGGCGCGACCGGGCGCAGCATTGCCGGAGCGAGGGCGGGACGCAAGCGGGATTGCCTTGGCGGCCGCCGCGGCGCAAGCTGACCCGCAAAGGAGTGTGCGCAATGAAAGGCATGGGCGGTGACGGGGGCGATGATTGCCCGTTCGCTTTCAACTTCGATCCGGCCAGCTTCAAGGTCGGCGATACGGTTAGCTATCGCGTCAGCACGATGGAGGACTGGCCCTTCGTCGGCACGCTCCTCGAAGTGCACGCCGATCACGTGATCATCTCGCCCGGCCCGGCCGAACCCGATGCGCGTTACAAGGGCACCCGCGAAAGCCGCCCGATGGTGGACGGCGGCGAGATCTGATCAGAACTGGTCGGCCGCATCCATCATGGCGGTCAGCTTCTTCGGCGCTACACTGCGCCAGCTGCGCCCGAGCCAGTCGCCAATCGCGTCCCAATCGACCTCGCCAAGATCGAGCCGGATGCCGATCCAGCCATCGCCGAAATAGGCCGGCCGGTAATATCGATCAGGATCGGCCTCGATCAGCTGGGCCTGCTCGTCCACGCCCGAGATCTTGACCAGCAGCGCTACCTTGCCGTCGCCGTGGTGATCGTTCGAAACGTACGCGAATTTCTTGCCCTTGATCACTCCGAAGCACGGCATACCGTGGCTCGTAACCTCGTCGGCCTGGGGCAGCGCCATTGCGCGGTTGCGGACCTCAGCGATCAGGCGTTCCGGCGAGGTCGCAGTGCTGACCAGCGCGGCCAGACAGCGCGCGTAAAGCTGATGCTCGGCGATCAACACCCGAGCGGCGAGGCTGTCGGCATTGTCGCCGGGCAGGATCGCCACGGGCGTCTGGCCGAGCAGCGGTCCGGAATCGAGTTCGGCGGTGACCAGATGGACCGAACAGCCGCCCTGACAGTCTCCGGCCTCCAGCGCGCGCCCATGCGTGTGCAGCCCCGGATATTTCGGCAGCAGCGAGGGGTGGATGTTGACCATCCGGCCTTCCCACCCGCCAACGAATTCGCTGGTCAGGATCCGCATATAGCCGGCGAGCGCGACATATTCGGCGCCGCTGGCACGGATCGCCGCGCTCATGGCACCATCGTGCGCAGCACGGTCCATGCCTTTGTGTGAAAGCGCGAAGGTCGGCACACCTTCCGCTGCAGCCAGCCTTAGCCCGCCGGCGTCGGGAGTGTTCGACGCAACGAGGCAGATCTCGAACGGGCAGTCTTCGGCCTGGCTGGCATAGAGCAGCGCCGCCATGTTGGTCCCGCTGCCCGAGATGAGCACGGCGACTTTGGCGCGATCAGGCAAGGTGCGCTGCCTCCCACGCGCCGCGGGCTCCCCACACCTCGTCGGCCCCCTGCACCGTACAGCCGCGCGGCCCCGGCTCAACCGCGCCGATCACGTGCACGCTCTCACCCGCGGCGCTGAGATCGGCCTGGACCGCCGCGACATCGTCTGCCGCGACAGCCACGACCATGCCGATTCCACAGTTGAAGGTCCGCGCCATTTCTTCTGGCTCGATATTGCCCTGTGCCTGAAGGAAGGCCATCAGCCGCGGCTGTTCCCAGGCCCCGGCGTCGATCCGGGCGTGGAGCCCCTTGGGCAGCACGCGCGGCACGTTCTCGAGCAACCCGCCACCGGTGATGTGGGCGAGCGCGTGGATCTTGCCGCTGCGGATCGTCGGGAGCAGGCTCTTCACGTATATTTTGGTCGGTTCGATCAGCGCGTCGATCAGCAGGCGGTCGGGATCGAACAGCGCGGGGCGGTCCATCTTCCAGCCCTTGTCGGCGGCAAGACGGCGGACCAACGAATAGCCGTTCGAATGGACCCCGCTGCTGGCGAGACCAAGCAACACGTCGCCCGCGGCCACCTTGTCACCGGTCAATTGCTCGCCGCGTTCAACTGCGCCGACGCAGAATCCGGCCAGGTCATAGTCACCCGCGGCGTACATCCCCGGCATCTCCGCCGTTTCGCCGCCAATCAGCGCGCAGCCGGCGATTCTGCAGCCTTGCGCGATGCCCGCGACGACGCGTTCGGCTACCCCGGTCTCAAGCTTGCCGGTGGCGAAATAATCGAGGAAGAACAGCGGCTCGGCGCCCTGGACGATCAGGTCGTTGACGCACATCGCGACCAGGTCCTCGCCGATCCGGTCATGCCGGTCATGGTCGATCGCCAGTTTGACCTTGGTCCCGACCCCGTCGTTGGCGGCGACCAGCAGCGGATCGATGTAGCCCGCCGCGCGCGGATCGAAGAAGCCGCCGAAGCCGCCGATCTCGGCATCGGCGCCGGGGCGGGCGGTGGCCTTGACCAGCGGACCGATCGCCTTGACGAGCGCGTTCCCCGCGGCAATCGAGACCCCGGCCTGTTCATAAGTGTAGCTCTTTTCGGACATCGCGGGCGGCGTAACGCTTTACGGCTTGGATTTCCATGCACCTTTGGGCAAAAGGCACCCTGTTTTCCCCGATGGCCAGTGCTCCACCCTTCCTGAACCTCGTTCCGAGGCGCCCCGCGACTGCCGCAACCGTGCTTGGCGGCCTGGCCCTCGCTGCGCTGCTCGCGCTCAGCGGGCTGCAGCTGTGGGCGCAGATCGAGGGTGATCGCGGGATCGTGCCGCTGGCCAGCACCAGCGACATCCAGGTCAGCGGGATCGCGGTCAACACCACCGGCGACAACGGGCTTGATGCGCGTGACAAGGGCTGGGCGCTGGCTGCGCGCGAGGCGTGGAAGAAGGCCGGCGGGCCAAGCATGGACGAAGGCTCGATCCAGTCGATGGTCTCGGCGATCGTGGTTGAAAAGGAACAGGTCGGCCCGCGCCGCTACATCGCGACGCTGAGCGTGGTGTTCGATCGGTCGCGCGCCGGGCAGTACCTTGGCGGGAATGGCGGCCCCGGGGTGAAACATTCGGCGCCGATGCTGGTCATCCCGGTGCTCTATTCGGGCGGCACCGCGCAGGTCTTCGAGGTCAAGGGCGCATGGCAGAAAGCCTGGGCCGAATATCGCACCGGCACGAGCGGGATCGACTATGTCCGTCCAATCGGCGCGGGCGGCGATTCGCTGCTGCTCACCGCCGGCCAACCCGGTCGGCGGAGCCGCGCCTGGTGGCGAAACGTGCTCGATCAGTTCGGTGCGAGAGATGTCGTGATCCCCGAGGCCAGGCTCGAACGGCAGTGGCCCGGCGGCCCGGTGCGCGGCACATTCACCGCACGCTATGGCCCGGACAACACGTTCCTTGGCAGTGTGACGCTGACCGCGAATGACGAGGCCGGGGTGCCCGCGATGCTCGCCGAAGGGGCCGCGCGGATCGACCAGATGTACGGCGCGTCTTTGGCCGACGGACGCCTGAAGCCCGACAGCTCGCTCAACGTTCGTGCGCAGATCGATCCGGGCCTCGCCGCGCTGATCGCCGCGGGCCAAGCGCCGACCGCCAGCGTCACGCCGGGCGCGACGCCAAGCGAGGGGGCCAGCCCCGCCGCCGCCCCGACCCCGACCGCAGCGCCGCTGGAAACCCGGACCTTCACGATCCAGTTCTCCTCGCCCGATGCCGCCGCGGTCGATGCCGCGCTTGGCGCGGTTCGTTCGGCTCCAGGGGTCAAGGGCGCTTCGACCACCAGCTTGGCGATGGGCGGCACCTCGCTGATGCGGGTGACCTATGAAGGTGAGATCGGGACGCTCGCCGACGCGCTGCGTGCGCGCGGGTTCAAGGTGTCGGTCGGGGCCAACGCCCTCTCGATCAAACGCTGATGAGCCAGATTGCGCTTCCGCTCAAGGCGGGGCAGGGCAGGCCCCGGCATATCGCACTCGGCAACGACAACCGCGCGGTGCTCGAAGCCTTGCAGCTCGCGCCGACCTGGCCGTTCCGCACCGCGGTGTTAAGCGGCCCGCCGCGTTCGGGCAAGTCGCTGATTGCGCAATTTTTTGCGGGCAGCGGCGCGGGCGAGACGATCGATGATGCTGACAAGATCGACGAGACCGAACTGTTCCACCGCTGGAACCGCGCGCAGGAAAGCGGCACGCCATTGCTGCTGGTGCGATCAAGCGCTGCGGGCGAATGGCGCATTGCGTTGCCCGACCTCGCCTCGCGGATCGGCGCGGCGCTGGCGCTATCCATCGGCACGCCCGACGATGAGCAGGTCGCCCAGCTGATTGCGGTCCACGCCGAGGCGCGTGCGCTTGCGCTGGGCCCCGATGCGGCCGAATATCTTGTGCCCCGCACCCAGCGTACCCATCTTGCGGTCGAGCGGCTGGTCGAGACGATCGACCGACTGAGCCTGGAGCACAAGGTGGCCCCGACCCTGGGGATCTGGCGCGATGCGCTCGAGGTGTTGCAGGGGCCTGCGGAGCCGCGCTTGCTTTAGACGGCGGCGCAAGTAAAACTGGGGGCGAGATGTTGGAAGAACTGACCCGTTATCTTGATTCGATCGTGGCGCGCGATCCCAGTCCGCGTTCGCGCTGGGAAGTGTTGCTTTACCCGGGCGTGCTGGCGCTGGGACTGCACAAGGCAGCACATTGGCTGTTCGAAGCGCAGCTGTTCTTCCTTGCTCGGCTGCTCAACACGATCAGCCGCTTCCTGACCGCGATCGATATCCATCCCGGCGCGAAGATCGGGCGCAATTTCTTCATTGACCACGGCTTTGTGGTGATCGGTGAAACCGCCGAGATCGGCGACAATGTAACCATGTACCAGGGCTCGACCCTGGGCGGGACCAACCCGACCAACGGCGTGGGCGGCAAGCGCCATCCGACGATCGGCGACGGCGTGATCGTCAGCCTCGGCGCGGCGATCCTCGGACCGATCGAAGTGGGCAGGGGCGCGCGGATCGGGGCCAATGCGGTGGTCACCAAGGACGTGCCCGAAGGCGCGACGATGGTCGGCATCCCGGCCAAGGCGACCTTGGTGCAGGTCACGCCCGAGACCCAGAACTTTGTCCCCTATGGCACCCCGTGCAGCGAACGGTTCGATCCCGCCACGCAGAAACTTGAGCTGCTGCAGTGCGAGATGGAGACCATGCAGAAGCGGCTCGCCCAATTACTTGAAGAGCGTGACGCGCTGACCGCCAAGGCTGCAGCCAAGAAGCGCGGTGGAGCGAAGCGCGCTTGAGCGCCATTATCACGCCCTTTCCCCACCCGGGCCGCGTGCTGCAGGTGGGGTTTGAGCGCGAGGAACTACAACGCATCCTCGATCTCTACGGCCGCATGGTCGCCGCCGGCGAATGGCGCGACTATGCAATGGACTTTGCCGCTGATGCCGCAGCGTTCAGCGCCTTTCGCCGCGCCGCCGAGCGCCCGCAGGCCCGGATCGAGAAACGCCCCGCGCTGCGTAGCAAGCAAGGCATGTGGACCCTGTTCGGCGAGGCCGGGCAGGTGCTCAAACGCGGGCACGAACTGGCGGGCGTGCTGTTCCCGCTGGAGCGCCGGTTGATGAAAGTGGTGGTAGGGTAAGGCGCTACGATCCCCGCCCGCCCGTATGCTGAACGAGCGCGCAGCAAACTATTCAGCCTCTGTGCAGGGCACTCGGCTAATTTGGCGCGAGCGACAATGCGAGAGGACCTCCCGATGAAACCCACAACTATCCTTCCTTTGCTTGGACTGGCTGCATGCGCGCTGGTCCTGCCCACGGCTGCGTCAGCGCAGACCAGCTGGTCGGTGTCGATCGGCTCCGGCTACGGTCAGCCGTATTACGGCAATGGCTATGGCAATCAGTACCGCCAGCACGATGCCCAGCACGACGATCTTGAAGATCAGCACGACGACACGCACGACTATCTCGATGACGAACATGCCCGGGCACACGATCAAGGGCTCTCGCGTTGGGAGCATCGGCGGCTGCACGGAGATTTGCGCCAGGAACACCGCTATGAGCATGGCGAACTGAACCGCGAGCACAGCCGCGATCATCGCCGCAACGAACGGCGCCGGTACCGCAATTATAACTACAACGGTTACAACGGCTATTGAACGTCCGACCAACAGCTCTGGGCGCTTTGCCGTCCAGGGTTGTTTGCGCTGGACCCCACGTTCGAACCGTGGATAGACTGCGAAAAATCCCCCGAAAGCACCGCCTTCGGGGGATTTTTTCCGCCAATCGACTGCAGTATTGGCTGCAGATCAAGCGGCGGCAAGCACTCCTTGCGGCAGCCGCGCCTGCACTCCGCCAGGAAGGTGCTGGACCAGGGCCGAGCGGATCGGGGTCCAGAAGGCCGAAAGTGCGAGCAGCGCCGAGCCGATCACCAGCCCGGTCACCGCGACGTTGAGCTCGACCATGCCGAACTGGCGGAACAGCCAGGTCATCGCCAGCAGGACATAGGCGAGGGCCGAGACCAGCAAGGCCCGGCGATCGACCGCCAGCGCGACCACGCCCATCAGAACATAGATGGCGAGCACGCCGATCGCCGATACGGCACCGATATTCTCGCCCTCGGTCACCCCCAGCCAGTGGAACAACGGATGCGCGATCATCGGCGCGGCGAGCAAGTGGAGCCAGAAGGCCACGTCGCTGCGCCGGGTTTCGCGCTTCGGATCGGATATGTCCCAGCGCATCGCGAAGGCGAACACCGCAAGTCCGCAGACGAACACCAGCGGCAACAGGATCGGTTCGGGATTGCGGTCCATATCTCCGCCCATGAGCGCCGAGAGGATCAGTGCGATGACCGTGGCAGCGATCCCCGCAGCACCTGCGGCAACCGTGATCGGGACCATGAAGCGGCGCCAGTGGAACCATGCCGCGCCCGCTGCCATCAGGCCGATACCAGCACCGATCAGGGCATTAGTCTGGTCGGTCAAGTTGGGCTCGGTCTCGGCGAGGTAGTTGATCGGGATCGCCGCAATGCCGCCGACAAAGGCAAGCAGCAATACGATCGAGGGTAGCGCCATGCGGCGCTTGGCGGTGAAGAACTCGGCCAGCCCCCAGGCCGCCGCAGCAACCAGAACGCCCGCGACGCCCGGCGCAATCGCCTCGCCAATCCCGGCGCAGGCAACCAGCAGTAGCACCGCCGCGATGGTCACGAAAATGTCGTTGAAGCCGGTGATCAGGCGGAAATGCTCTTCATCGGCGACCGGCGCGGTGCGCATGCCCGCGGCGTGGGCGCGAAACGCCTCGGCCGCCTCGTGGCTCAATGCACCGGCGCTGACGGCCGATTGCAGGTCTGCTTCGGAATACATGGCATCCTCTCCCAGTTGGATCGGGAGAAGATGCCCCAACTGTGTTACTGTGTCAATACAGCGTAGCGAATGGTCGATATGCCTCAATCGAACGCCGCGCCGATGCCTTCCATGGATGCCTGCTCCGTGGTTACCTTCCTGATTATGATAGCAAGGAGCACTGCCGAGGCGGCGCGCAGAATCGATCCGACACCTGTCAGCCCCAGTATCAACGTGAGATCCCCCGACTGCCTATCGGCCAACCCGCCAATGGTCATCGCGATTCCACCGACGAGGAAGCAGCCCCACCAGAGCGGAAGGAGCGCAGCGGCATGGAGCCGATCGCCAAGGCTGCGACCCCAAAGCTCACGCATCGCTTCGTAAGGTTTTACGAGATTTGCGAACGGAACGAAGAACCACCCAACAGACCAGCCCGGGGTGAATTCAAGTCCGGTCAAGCCGAATAGCGTGAGATTATCGTGCGCGCGATAAATCCACATGCCGACAGCAAATGCAGAAATGTAGAATACTATGGCATTCGCCACGGCGGAGAGGCCGTAAATTTCCAATAGGTTCTGAGTGGGAGAATTGGCAGATCCGAGAATAGTGAAGCCCGTAACCGCGAACGTAGTCGCACAAATAACATACAGGGCGATCAGGACCGTCGAAAATTTCGCCCACAGCTTCAGGCGACGCAGGTTTCTATCGAAATCTTCCACTTTGCCCAACTCCCCCAGTTCAACTGAGCCAGAGTTGGGCAATTTGGAGCTTGCTGCAAGTCAATTCATCGACGCGGCGATCAGCCCAGCCCGCCAATCTTGGCGAGTGCGGCCATCACCGCGCCTGACTGTTCGCTGCCCGATTGCGGCACGGTCTCGCCGGTGCGGTCGATGATCGCCTCCCAGTTGGCGGCGATGCCTTCGGGGGTGCGTTCGTCTTCCGGAAGCGCGATGCCGGGGGTCAGGGTGATATAGGCGGCGTGGTACGCGCCTGCGCCGGCGCCGCAGATCATGTTGGTCGGCGC
>JANOAD010000203.1:0-6608 GCA_031410955.1 Novosphingobium sp.
TCGCGGAACACCACGCCGCCCAGGATGTTGCGGATCGTGCCGTTGGGGCTCTTCCACATTTTCTTGAGGCTGAATTCCTTCACCCGGTCTTCATCGGGGGTGATCGTGGCGCACTTCACGCCAACGCCGTACTGTTTGATGGCATTGGCGCTGTCGACAGTGATCTTGTCGTTGGTTTCGTCACGCTTTTCGACGCTCAGATCGTAGTATTTGAGGTCGATATCAAGGTAGGGCAGGATCAGCCGTTCGCGGATCCACTGCCAGATGATGCGGGTCATTTCGTCGCCATCAAGCTCGACAACGGGGTTCTTTACCTTGATTTTGGCCATGTGCTTGTCCGTCGCTCCGGGGGAGGTTTCCACCCCCTTAGCAGAGCGATTGCGCCGCGCAAGTAAGGGCTGGACGCGGGCCTCAGACCGCTTTAATCGTTCGGTTAAACGGCAGCCGAGAGGATCACAGGCATGAGCGAAGAAAATCCAGTCCTTACCCAGGTCGAAGACGGTGTGCTGATCGTCACGATGAACCGGCCCGAGGCCAAGAACGCGATGAACAAGGCGCAGGCCGAAGGCATTGCCGCGGCGATGGACCGGCTCGATGCCGAGGATGATCTGCGCTGTGCGATCCTGACCGGCGCTGGCGGCACGTTCTGTTCGGGCATGGACCTCAAGGGCTTCCTGCGCGGCGAACGGCCTTCGATCGACGCCCGGGGGTTTGGCGGACTGACCGAATGGACCCCCAAGAAGCCGGTAATCGCCGCGGTCGATGGCTATGCCCTGGCCGGGGGCATGGAACTGGCGCTGAGCTGCGATCTGATCGTCGCCAATTCGGGCTCCAAATTCGGCATCCCCGAAGCCAAGCGCGGGCTGGCTGCTGCGGCCGGCGGCCTGATCAAGCTGCCCCGCCAGATCCCGCCGCGGATCGCGATGGAACTGGCGCTGACCGGCGAATTCATCGACGCGGCGCGGGCCTATGATCTGGGCTTCGTCAACCGCATCGTCGAAGGGCCGTCCATCGATGGCGCCAAGGAACTGGCCAAGGCGGTGGCCGCCAACGGCCCGCTGGCGCTGATCGCTTCGAAAGCCATCATCCGCGATTCGCACAGCTGGAGCGACGAGGAGATGTGGAAGAACCAGGCGAGCTACATCGCCCCGGTCTTCGTCAGCGAAGACGCCCGCGAAGGATCACTGGCCTTTGCCGAAAAGCGCAAGCCCAACTGGCAGGGGAAGTAAGCCATTCGATCCTCTCCATTTTTGGCGAATGCCACAAATGGGGAGGTGGCATTTGCGCCAGCAAATGACGGAGGGGGTTCTGCCCTCGCGCCATTACCCCTCCGTCAGCCCTGCGGGCTGCCACCTCCCCATTTGCGCTACGCGAAAATGGAGAGGACCCAGATAACGAAAAAGGCCCCGGGAAACCGGGGCCTTTTTCGTGAATGGTGGGCGTAGCAAGGATTGAACTTGCGACCCCTACGATGTCAACATAGTGCTCTACCACTGAGCTATACGCCCGCACCATTCAGGTCTGCCAGAGGCCGTCGCCCCGGACAGGGGAGCGCCATTAGCGAGGCTCCCCGCAGCTTGCAAGCGGTTAGATCGATACCTGTGCGGCCTGACCAAAGAGCCGTTCGACTTCCATCACCAGGTCCTTGAGGTGAAACGGCTTGGATAGGACCTTGGCCTGCGGTGCTTCGCGGCTGGCCTTGAGCGTGACCGCGGCAAAGCCGGTGATAAACATCACCTTGGTTCGCGGGCTGATTTCGGCGCAGCGCTGGGCCAGCTCGATTCCGTCCATTTCGGGCATGACGATGTCCGATAGCAGCAGGTCGTAGTCCCCGTCCTCAAGCAGCGGCACGGCCAGCGTTCCGCGATCGACCGCGGTCACATCGTAGCCGGCATTTTCCAGCGCGCGCGTAAGGTAAGTGCGCATTGCTTCTTCGTCTTCGGCAAGGAGGATGCGGATCATCGCGGTAAAATCCAGTTAATGCTTAACATCGGCGCCGTCGTCCGGTGCCCCAATGGTGCAGCTTATAGACCTCATTGGGTTAACAATCTCGCCCATGTTTGGCGGTGCCACACTTTGACACAATCGCCGCGACAGGCCAGCTTGGCACGATGATCGAGATTGATGGCCAGGCGGGTGATTCGCCTCGGCAACACGGCGGGGAAATTCCCGGGAGCAACGGCGTCCCGGCATTCACGCTGGTCGCCCCGCGGCCCTCTGCTTTGCCGCTGCTGATCGCTGTGCCGCATGCCGGCCGGGCCTATCCGGGCAGCCTGATCGAGCGAATGCGCAACCCGCGCTTCGCGACGCTCAAGCTTGAAGACCGCTATGTCGATCGGCTGGCCGAGCATGTTGCGCGTGAGACGGGTGCGGCTTTGCTGATAGCACACGCGCCGCGCGCGATGATCGACCTCAACCGGGCCACCGACGATGTCGATTGGGACATGTTCGCGCGCGCTCATCCCGACAGGGTCGGCAGTTACACGCCGGGCATGCGCGTACGCAGCGGGCTGGGGCTCATTCCACGGCGGTTGCCCGGGCTTGGCGAGTTGTGGAAGCGTCGCCACGAACACGAAGACCTGGCCGCCCGGATCGATTCAATTCACGAGCCCTATCACGCTTGCCTGTCCGAAACACTGGCGGGTCTGCGCGACCGGTGGGGCGCTGCCTTGCTGCTAGACCTTCACTCGATGCCGCCGCTCGGCTTTCGCGGCGGCCAGCCGGCGCCCGATTTCGTTCTTGGCGACCGCTTCGGAGCTTCCTGCAGCGGCGCGTTGGTCGCCAGCAGCTTCGGCTATTTCGCGGAGATGCGCCGTGGTGCGGCCCACAACCGGCCCTATGCGGGCGGATATGTGCTGGAACGGCATGCCGATCCCGCCGCTGGACTGCATGCCCTGCAGCTTGAAATCGACCGTTCGACCTATCTCGACGCGGTGATGGTCGAACCGGGCTGCGGCTTTGAAGAAATGGCCGGGCTTTTGACAGGCCTGATCAGGCGTCTTGCCGGCGAAGTTGCAGAACTTGGGCAACTACGCGGCGGACCTTGGGCCAACGCCGCCGAATGATTCTATGAAAAAACCACCTCGTGCAAAAGCACGAGGTGGCCGAGGTTCAGGGAGGAGGTGCACCAAGGTGCACCAAAGTCCGACCATGCCATGAGGGCAGCATGACCAGACCCGTCAAAGATAAGCTTGCGTTCGCACCGATGCAAGCAATCTAAGCACATAGTTAAACGAATGGCGCGATTCCGCGATTCCGGAACCGCGCCATGCGATTACTTGGTAGCTTGCGACTCAGTTAGTGAGTGCGGGGACCGGGCCTTTGCCCTGCTGCACCTGCCGTGCGAAGACTTCGCTCATGCGTTCAAGACTGAACAGGTGCGCAAAGATCAGAGCCAGCATGCCGTTCTGGTTCATCGTGCGCAGGACGTCACCGCGCAGATCGCGCAGCTTTTCCTGGTCGATCATCTTGAAACCGCGATAAACGAACGGCTGGTCATTGCCCTGCTGCTGAATCGCGACCTCGCCGTCCATCAACAGGTCGTGCTTCATCAGTTCTTCCACGAAAGCAGTCGTGCGAAAGCCAGCTTCTTCGAAGTTGCGGCAGAAGTCGAGCGTGGCCTGGCAGCTCTCGCTGGGCTTTTCGCCGTCGAACAGCTTGTTGCCATCTTCGAATTCTCCGATCAGGTCGCTGGTCGGATCGAAGCACAGCGAAAGCTCTTCGCTGTCCGGGGTAAGCTTCGCCAGCATGAAGGGATAACGACGCGCATAGGCAGGCACATACACGTTCTCGCTGAGCTTGCCGGTTTCGTCGAAAAAGGTGTTGACCCCTTCGTTAAGCCCCATCAGCGCCAGCGGCACCGGCTGATCGGCGATCGAGAAGACGATCGGATAGCTGCGCGAAGCGTGGACGAATTCCTCGGCGGTCAGCGGGATGGCATGCTGGCCAACGATCCAGGTGGCGTTTTCGGTCGAGCGCGCGCTCCAGCTCGCGTGATCACGGCTGTTGAGCGGCATCAAGTCGTTGTAAAACATCGGCAGATTGGCGGCTTGCGGCGCGCTGGCCATGGTAACTCTCCGGGTTATGAATTCTGTTGAAGCCGGGTGGTTCCGGCGCGAGCACGCGCCTTTAGGCGCTGGAGCCGCGCGGTGCAAGCAGCTTGCCCGGATTGAGCAGGCCGGCCGGATCGAGTGCGGCCTTGACCCGCGCCATCAGCGCGAGCGCGGCCGGGTCGCCGAGCCGGGCCAGCTCATCACGCTTCATCTGGCCGATCCCGTGTTCGGCCGAGATCGAACCGTGCCACTGGGTCACCAGATCGTGGACGAAGGTGCTGATTGCCTTGCCCGGACCCGTTTCCCATTCGCCCCGAACCGCGCCTGGCGGTGCAGTCACATGGAAATGCACGTTGCCATCGCCAAGATGCCCGAAAGCAAAGGCGCCGCACCCCGGCCACGCGCGTTCGACTTCCGGAATCGCGAAGGCAACGAAGTCCGCCATCCGCGCCACCGGCACCGACACATCGTGCTGCACCGCCGCGCCTTTTGCCCTGAGCGCGCCCGAGATCGAGTCGCGCAGGGTCCAGAAGGCCTCGGCCTGCGTTTCGGACCCGGCAATTGCGGCATCTTCGATCGTTTGTTCGGCAAGAGCGGAAGCGAGGACCGCCTCAAGCGAGCCTTGCAGGTCAAAGTGCGGATCGGGTGTGGTGACCTCGATCAGCGCATGCCACGAATGCGGTTCAGCCAGCGGCGCGCGCGCAAGGGCGTTGCTGGCAAAGACCGCGTCGAGGCAATTCTGCGGCAAGACCTCGAACCCTTCGAGCGCCTCGCCAAGTCCCGCTTCGGCTTGCAGAAGGAGCGCACGCGCGGCGCCGATGCCGGCAAGGCCAACCCAGGCGACCCGGCGCTGGGCCACGGCCGGCTCGAGTTTCAAGGTTGCCGCAGTGACGATCCCCAGCGTGCCCTCGCTACCGATGAACAGCTGCTTGAGATCGAAACCGCGGTTGTCCTTCTTGAGCGGGGTCAGCGCAGACCACACCGCGCCGCTCGCCAGCACCGCCTCGAGCCCCAGAACCTGCGCGCGCATCGAACCATGGCGCAGCACCTGGCTGCCCCCGGCATTGGTCGAGATCAGCCCCCCGATCGTGGCCGAACCTTTGCCGCCAAGCGTCAGAGGAAAGCGCAGTCCGGCCGTGTCTGCCGCTTCATGCAGGTTTTGCAGCACCACCCCGGCACCGCAGGTGACCTGCCGTGCCGCAACATCGATGGCACCTATCGTGCTCATGCGGCGCAGCGACAGAAGCAGCGCGGTGCCGCTGGCATCGGGGGTGGCGCCGCCGGACATCCCGCTGTTCCCGCCCTGCGCAACGATCGCCACGCCATGATCGGCGCACAGCCGGACCAGCGCCGAGACTTCTTCCGTAGAGGCCGGGGAGGCCATGCCGCAGGCCTGTCCGCTGTAGCGGCCGCGCCAGTCGGTCAGCCAGGGTGAGATCAATTCGGGGTCGACCGTCCAGCCGCGCGAACCGAGCAAAGCAGCAGCGGCATCGAGGAAGGAAGGGGCGGGCGCGGTCATCGCTGCGGCTATGGCACAGGAACCGCGCCGCTTGCCAGCCCCGGCTGCCACTTTGCAAGCCAGAGAAGTCGGGTTAAGCGATGGTTCAAAGACCGGGGCTATTCAACACTGTCATGAATCCTGTTGCGCAACTCATGGCTCCGCTAGCCCTGCTGTTCCCTGCTGCCGTGGCAGTAGATCAGCAACTGCCGCTTGAGCGCGCGCCGATCCCGGTGGCCGAACCGGCCGAGCAGGTCAGTATCGAGCAGCGGGTCACGATCCGGATCAATCCCCGCCCTGCGCCGATGCCCAATGTGGCCAATTTCGTCACCACGAGCGCCGATGCCGGGGCCGAGCCGCGCCTGGTCGAGCGCAAGGCGGGCAAGTGCCTGCAGCTGGGCGCGATAGTCGGGGTCCAACCGCTCGATGCCGATCGCCTGCTGCTGATCCTGCGCGACAACCGCCTGTTCACAGCCAAGCTGGCCAAGGGCTGCCAGTCGCGTGAATTCTATTCGGGCTTCATCGTCAAGCGGAATTCCGACGGGCAGATCTGCGTCAGCCGGGACGAGCTGCTTTCGCGCAGCGGGTCGAGCTGTCAGGTCAGCGGCTTTCGCCAACTGGTCGAAACCGGCGACTAACCTGCGGGCATCGCCGTGGTTTCCTTGACTCTCGCGGTCAAATGCGCCTAGGGCGCGGCGGTTCGGTAGCTGCCTTGAGCAGGTGCCGCGAAACGCATTCCCTACCAATCGAAGAAGCCTATGAAATTCGCCGATCTCGGCCTGTCAGACGAACTGCTCGCGGCGGTTACCGCCAAGGGTTACGATACGCCAACGCCGATCCAGGCGCAGGCGATCCCCAGCGTGCTGATGATGCGCGACATCATCGGCGTCGCGCAGACCGGCACCGGCAAGACCGCCAGCTTCGTGTTGCCGATGATCGATGTGCTCTCGCACGGCCGGCGCCGCGCGCTGATGCCGCGCAGCCTGATCCTTGAACCCACGCGCGAACTGGCCGCGCAGGTGGCGGAAGAATTCGCGCTCTATGGGGTCAACCACGAT
>JANOAD010000204.1:0-5612 GCA_031410955.1 Novosphingobium sp.
CCACCCCCCCCCCCACACCAACTCGCCTTGTGTTGGCGGTTTTATCCGCGCACCACCCCCCCATCACCCCCTCCCGCCCCCCCCCCGGGGGGGGGGGGGGGGGGGGGGGGGCGCCTCCACGCCGGCGTTGACGCGAGGCCAAGCGGCCTCGCTCCCCCATCCCCGACCCTTCCCCGGTGGGGAAGGGAGTTTAGGTTGCAAACATTTCCACACTCGTCGCCCCGGACCTGATCCGGGGCTTGGCTGCCTTTGCGACGTAGCAGCGCGCCGCACCCTCGCCAAAGAAAAGCTGGACCCCGGGTCAAGCCCCGTGGTGACGGGGGAGGGGTGGGGTTAGCCTTCCATCCAGTCGCGGAAGAAGCTGTCGCTGGCTTCGCGCAGGGCGGTGAGGGAGACGTTGCAGAGTGAAGTGATGTCTACGTCAGACATCTCGATACGAACGTGATCTCCCTCAGTTTCGCCAATCCCCGAGTTAGCGATCCCGAGCCCGTCTAAGAAGGTTCTTACTGCGTCAAAATCAGAGGTGGTGACCAAATATGTGGCTTGCCATTCGCTGAACCAGTCGGCGGGCGTGCAATCGTAGTTCGTACACCAGAGATTGCATCCAATCCCGCTTGCGAGTGCCATTTCGGTCGCGGCCACCAATAGGCCTCCATCTGAAATATCGTGGACTGCAGTCACCATGCCTTTGGCAATCATGGCGCGCACAGCTTCGGCAACCCTGCGCTCGGCTTCGAGGTCCACTGCAGGAGGCGAACCGGCTTCGGTGCTGCGACATTCCCGAAGCCATAGTGATTGACCAAGATTCACTTTTGGCTGTCCAATCAGGGCAATAACCTCACCCTCAGCCTTGAACCCGATTGTCGCCATCTTCTCATGGTCGTCCATCAGACCAACGCCGCCGATCGCTGGCGTCGGCAAAATCGCAGAGCCGCCACCGGTGGCCTTGCTCTCGTTGTAGAGGCTCACATTCCCCGAAACGATGGGATAGTCCAAAGCCCGGCAGGCGTCGCCCATGCCGCGCAGGCACTCGACGATCTGGGCCATAATCTCGGGCCGCTGGGGGTTGGCGAAGTTGAGGCAATTGGTGATTGCCAAGGGCTTGGCCCCGACTGCCGACAAGTTACGGTAAGTTTCCGCGACCGCCTGCTTGCCGCCTTCATAGGGGTCGGCATAGACGTAGCGCGGGGTGCAGTCGGTGGTCATGGCGAGCGCTTTCTTGCTGCCGTGGATCCGTACCACCGCAGCGTCGCCGCCCGATTTCTGCATCGTGTCTGCGCCGACCTGGCTGTCGTACTGCTCCCAGATCCAGCGCCGGCTGGCGAGGTCGGGGCAGGCCATCAGCTTGAGCAAGTCCGCGCCGATGTCGGTGCTCTCGGGCACATCGCCGAGCGGCGCGACATTGGCCCAGACCTTATATTCCTCAAGGCTCAGATGCGGCCGGTCATACAGCGGCGCGTCTTCGGCCAGCGGCCCGAGCGGGATATCGCAGACCACCTCGCCCTTCCACGTCAGCACCATGTGTCCGGTGTCGGTAACCTCGCCGATCACCGCGAAATCGAGCTCCCACTTCTTGAAGATCGCCTCGGCCATCGGCTGCTTGCCGGGCTTGAGCACCATCAGCATCCGCTCCTGGCTCTCGCTCAGCATCATTTCGTAGGGCGTCATGCCCGCTTCGCGGCACGGCACTTTGTCCATGTCGAGAATGATCCCGGCCTTGCCGTTGGTCGCCATTTCGACGCTGGAGGAGGTGAGACCCGCCGCGCCCATGTCCTGGATCGCGACGATCGCGTCGGTCGCCATCAGTTCAAGGCAGGCCTCGATCAGCAGCTTCTCGGTGAACGGATCGCCGACCTGAACCGTCGGACGCTTGGCTTCGGAATCCTCGCCAAAGTCGGCGCTGGCCATGGTCGCGCCGTGGATCCCGTCGCGCCCGGTCTTCGAACCGACATAGACGATCGGATTGCCGAGCCCGGTGGCGGCGGAATAGAAGATCTTGTCCTGATCGGCGACCCCGACGGTCATCGCGTTGACCAGAATGTTGCCGTCATACGCGCTGTGGAAGTTGGTCTCGCCGCCCACCGTAGGTACGCCGACGCAATTGCCGTAGCCGCCAATCCCCGCGACCACGCCCTTGACCAGCGCCTTCATCTTGGGATGCTTGGGATCGCCGAAACGCAGCGCGTTCATGTTGGCGATCGGCCGCGCGCCCATGGTGAACACGTCGCGCAGGATGCCGCCCACGCCGGTCGCCGCGCCCTGATAGGGTTCGATGTAGCTCGGGTGGTTGTGGCTCTCCATCTTGAAGATACACGCCTGGTTGTCACCGATGTCGATCACCCCGGCGTTCTCGCCCGGTCCGCAGATTACCCACGGGGCTTCGACGGGGAGCTTCTTGAGGTGCAGCCGGCTCGATTTGTACGAGCAATGCTCCGACCACATCACCGAGAAGATACCGAGCTCAACCAGATTGGGCTCGCGCCCCAGCGCGTGGAGGACGCGCGCATATTCTTCTTCGGAGAGCCCGTGGGCGGCGACGACATCTGCGGTGATTTCGCTGGCAGTGCTGGGCATGCGCGGGCGCATAACCCCCTGCGCAGATTCGGGCTAGTGCGATAGCGCGCCTTTTGCCGCGCTTTTCCCCATCCACCGCGCAGTCAACGTCACCAGGCCATAGGCGACAAAGGCCAGATAAGTGGTTCCAGGGGTCACTTCGGGCGTTACCGGGCCGAACCAGTTGAACAGCTGGAGGGCCAGCATCAAGGCCCCCAGGACCAGCGCTCGGCCAAGCAGCGGCTGCCGCGCACGGACGTAGAGCCAAAGCGCTCCGAAGGTGATCGCCAGTTCGAGCGGCATTTCAATCGCGGGATGGTTCCACAGCCCGAAGCCGAGCTTGGGCGGACTTCCCGCAATCGTCAGGTCGGGCACATGGACCAGCAGGTCGAGCAGCCAGTGCGACAGCACCACTGCACCGGCCAGCAGTCCCGCCGTGCCGTCTCGCAGCACCAGCCAGACCAGCACCGCAAAAGCCGCGCTCCACGCCAGTGCGCCGAGCAGGCTGTGGGTGTATGGCATCGAATAAAGATCAAATGGACTGACCGCGCTGATCGCGGGGTTCAGCCGCATCTTTTCCACGCCGAGCAGCACGAACAGGAAGAACGCCCAGTCGACCAACTGCGCGGCGATGAACAATGTTCCGAGCCCGGGCCGCTTGCGCCGGGCGGCAATCGCCAGCGCCGGGGCCCAGTGCCCGATGAACATGTCAGGCAGGTCCGCCGCTGAACCGGGTGACGAGGAAGGTCGCCGCGCCCGCCGCAAACCCGCTGGCCACCGCGCCCCAGGCCATGTCGATCAGCGTGACGTGCGTCGGCCAGATCTTCATCGTCGCCTGGTTGGTCAGGTCATAAGTGGCATAGCAAAAGAACCCGAACAGCGCCCCGTGCAGGATCGACAGCGGCACCCCGGCAAACGTGGTAACCGCCGATGCTTCGTTGCTGAGCATGCCGGGGAGCACCGCGAAATAGGTGAGGCCCGCGATGTAGATCGCGTAGAAGGTCAGCGCCGGGGCCAGGCGGAACTGGTCGGCCAGCAGGTCTCCCAGCGCAGGGCGATAGAGCGCCGGGCCGGCATTGCGCAGCCACACCGCATCAAGGATCCCGAAGACCAGCGCCGTCGCGACGTAGGCCATGACAATTTTTGCGTACATAAAACTCCCCAGTCGGCCGGTGCCGCAGTGGTCCTGTACTTGACCGGTGCGGCGCGCGGGGTCAATGCTCTTGGCGATGACCGAGCCCGAACCTGCCCTTGGCCCTGAAATTGCCGCGATGAGCTTTGAGGACGCGCTGCGCGCGCTGGAAGAGGTCGTGCGCGGCCTCGAAAGCGGCGAGGTGCCGCTCGATGCGACGATCAGCCTGTATGAACGCGGTGAGCAGCTACGCGCGCACTGCCAGGCGCGGCTCGATGCGGCGCAAGCGCGAATCGAACAGGTCGTCGCCAATGCCGCCGGGCAAGCGACCGGCACCGCCCCGTTCGATCCGGGTAACTGACATGACGGGGGCGCCCGACCCGCAACTCTCTGCGGCACTCGGGGCAATCGCCGGCGATGTCGATGCGATGTTCGACGCGCTGCTTACTCCGCCGGGGGACAGCCGCGACGCGCTGATCGCGGCGATGCGCCACGCCACCATCGGCGGGGGCAAGCGGCTCCGGCCGCTCTTACTGGTCACCACTGCGGCGATGTTCCAGGTCGATCGCACCCAGGCGATGCGCGCTGCCATCGCGATCGAGGCGGTGCACGCCTACTCGCTCGCGCATGATGACCTGCCGTGCATGGACGACGATGCCCTGCGCCACGGCAAGCCCAGTGTTCACATAGCGTTCGGTGAGGGGTTGGCGGTTCTCGCCGGAGATGCGCTGCAGGCCTTCGCGTTCGAGATACTCGCCGATCCCGCGACCAGCGGCGATCCGTTCGTGCGCGCCGAACTCGTTCAGGTGCTCGCCTCGGCAGCAGGAGCCGGGGGCATGGTCGGCGGTCAGGTGATGGACCTCGCCGGGGAGGGGCAGTCGCTCGATTTCCACGCGATTACCCGCCTTCAGCAGCTCAAAACCGGCGCGCTGCTTGCCGCTGCGGTCGAAATGGGCGCGGTGCTGGGCAAGGTGCCGCCCGAGGGCCGCTCGCACCTGCGGCGTTATGCCCGCGATATCGGCCTGGCTTTCCAGATCGCCGACGACTTGCTCGATTTTATCGGTGACGAGGCCAAGGCCGGCAAGGCGCTGCGCAAGGATGCGGCAGCGGGCAAGCAGACCTTTGTCGGTCTGCTCGGGCCCGAGCGTGCGCGCGAACAGGCCCGCTTGCTCACCGAGCAAGCCATTGCGCATCTCGCCCACCACGGGCAGGAAGCGGAAGTGCTGCGAGGCGTGGCGCGCTACATCGTGGAAAGAGACAGATGAGGCGGCTACTCATTTCTACTGCTGCGCTCGTGCTTGCCGGATGCGGAAGTTCATCTGCTGCTCCGCTGGTTGGCAACGTGCCGGCGCCAGCGAAACTGCCCAGCTGTGGTTCGCTTAAAGTCAGCCATCATACGCAACGAGTCGTGGATAAGGTAACCATTGATTCGGTAACGTTCGGGGCCGATCCAGACTGCGTTCAGGGCTGGGCGGTATCGCTCGGCAAGAGCGGCGACGACACTGGCACCCTGCATTCTTCGTTCGATGCCAAGTCTGGCGTTCTTGTTACTGTAAGCCGCGGCAAGGCGAGCCCGAATTCGATTAGTGTGACCTGGAATCACGACGGTTCGCTCCCGGCAATTCTCGACGACTCGAAGGAACCGAAATGACCAAGCGCATCGGCGTTTACCCCGGCACTTTCGACCCGATAACCTTGGGCCACATGGACATCATCTCGCGCGGGGCCAAGCTGGTCGACGAGTTGATCATCGGGGTCACCACCAACATCGCCAAGACCCCGATGTTCAACGATGCCGAACGCATCGCGATGGTCGAGCGCGAGGTTACCGGGATCGGCAATGCCAAGATCCGCGTGGTCGGGTTCGATTCGCTGCTGATGGACTTTGCCGAGGCGCAGGGCGCGCAGACCGTGATCCGCGGCATCC
>JANOAD010000205.1:0-13447 GCA_031410955.1 Novosphingobium sp.
ATGGAAGCGATCCTCGATGTCTACAAGGCAGCGCTCGGGCTGGGTTAATTGCCCTTGGCCTGACTCTGGGCTAGGGGCGGCGCAAATCCACCCCTAGCTTTCAAGATGTGAGCACATGGCCGGCCATTCCAAATTCAAGAACATCATGCACCGCAAAGGTGCGCAGGACAAAAAGCGCGCGGGGCTGTTTTCCAAGCTTTCCCGCGAAATCACCGTCGCGGCCAAGCTTGGCATGCCCGATCCCGATTTCAATCCGCGGCTGCGCGCTGCGGTCAACGCCGCCAAGGCGCAGTCGGTGCCCAAGGACAATATCCAGCGCGCGATCGACAAGGCGAGCAAGGGCGACGCCGAGAACTACGAAGAAATCCGCTACGAAGGCTACGGCCCGGGCGGGGTCGCGCTGATCGTCGAGGCTTTGACCGACAACCGCAACCGCACCGCCACCAATGTCCGTACTGCGTTTTCGAAGAACGGCGGAAATCTGGGTGCAAGCGGCGCGGTCAGCCATGGGTTCGAACGGCTCGGACTTATCGAATACGGGCCGAAAGCAGGCGATGAGGACAAGGTCCTCGAAGCCGCGATCGAAGCGGGTGCCGACGATATCGAAAGCGACGCCGACGGCCACGCGATCTGGACCAGCATCGATGTGCTCCACCCGGTGGCGCGCGAGCTGGAAAAGGCGCTGGGCGAGGCTGCAGCGGTCAAGCTGGCATGGAAGCCGGGGCTCAAGGTCGAAGTTGGCGCGGATGATGCCGCGACCCTGCTCAAGCTGATCGACGTGCTGGACGATGACGACGACGTGCAGATGGTCTGGGGCAATTACGAGATCCCCGACGAGGTGATGGAAGCCCTTTCGTAATGTGGCAGCTGGTCGCCAAGGCGCTGCTTTCGGGCGCGCTGATTGCGGCCATTTCCGAGGTGGGCAAACGCCTGCCGACGCTCGGCGCACTGATCGCATCACTGCCGCTGGTCTCGGTGCTCGGCATGATCCTGATCTGGCACGCGCGGCCCGATGCGGAGAACATGGCGGTCCATGCCGGGGCGACCTTCTGGTACGTGCTGCCCAGCCTGCCGATGTTTCTGCTCATCCCGTACATGCTGCGCAGCGGCGTGGGGTTCTGGCCCGCGCTGATCGCGGGCTGTGCGCTGACCATCGCGCTGTACCTCGCGATGATGCACTTCGGCCCGCGGCTCGGCCTCAAACTCTGACATGCGGATCATCGGCCTCGATCCCTCGCTGACCTGCACCGGCTGGGGGGTGATCGAGGCGAGCGGCAACCGGCTGACGCACGTGGCCAATGGCCAGGTCAAGACCGACGCCAAGGCCCCGCTCGCCGCGCGGCTGCTCGAGATCGATCGGGCATTGGCGGCGGTGATCGCGGAGCATCGCCCCGATTGCGGCGCGGTCGAAGAGGTCTTCGTCAACCAGAACGGCCAGTCGACGCTCAAGCTCGGCCAGGCGCGCGGAGTGTGCCTGCTCGCGCTGGCCCGGGCTGGGCTGGAAGTGGCTGAATATGCCCCCACTTTGGTGAAGCAAGCGGTGGTTGGCACCGGGCGGGCGGAAAAGACTCAGATCCAGGCAATGCTCAAGGTTCTGCTGCCCGGCGCGGCTCTGGCCGGAGCCGATGCGGCAGACGCGCTGGCGGTGGCGATTGCGCATGCGCACCTCTCTGGAACGGCGGCCCGGCTCGCGCGTTGATGTCTGGCAAGGCGCCGTTCATTCAGGCGCGGTTACCTCGCGATCCAAATTTGCCGGAGGTTCCTGTCATGCCGCGTTTCAAGATTTTGTCGCTCGCCGCCGTTGCCAGCCTTGCGCTGACTGGCTGCATGGCCAGCCGCTACCAGATTTCCGATGCTTTGATGCGCTACGGCCTCGATCGCAACCAGGCGAGCTGCGCGGCTGAGTTCCTCCACGGCCACCTCAGCACCCGCCAGGTTGATCGGCTGGCCGATGCCGCGCGCTATTACCGCAGCGACAACCAGCTGACCTTCGGCGACCTGATCCGCGTCGCCGCTTCGGTGCGCGATCCTGAAACCGCGCTCGAAGTGGGCGGGGCGGCGGTCGCCTGCAAGCTCGGCGCGAACATGCGCATTCCGGGGTTCTAAGCATCTCGATTTGACGTTCTTGGCACCACCTCGTGCGCGGGATTGCCCCCGATTCGCATTGGTGCCATAGAACAAACCATGATCGCCAAGCTGACCGGCACCTTCGACGATTTCGGCCCCGACTGGGCGGTGATCGACGTGGGCGGGGTCGGCTACCTCGTCCATTGCAGCGCCAAGACGCTCGATGCGCTGGGCGCGCGCGGTGAGCAGGTGACGCTCCACACCGAACTGCAGGTCAGCGAAAACGACATGCGCCTGATCGGCTTCGCCAGCGGCGAGGAACGCGCGTGGTTCCGCCTGCTGACCGGCGTGCAGGGGGTGGGCAGCAAGATGGCGCTGGCGGTGCTCTCGGCGCTGTCGGTCGATGAACTGGCGCGCGCCTGTGCCGGCGGGGATGCCGCGATGGTGGCGCGGGCGCAAGGGGTCGGGCCGAAGCTGGCGGCGCGGATCGTCAATGAATTGAAGGACAAGGCCGGCGGGATGGTCGGCGTGGGCGGGAGTGGACTGGCTGCGGTCCCGGCGGGTTCGGCCAACGCAGATGCCGTCTCGGCGCTGCAGAACCTCGGCTTCAAGCCGCAGGTGGCAACGATGGCCGTGGCGCGGGCGATCGAGGAACTGGGCGAAGGCGCGGGGCTGAATGACCTCGTGCGGGTGGCATTGAAGCGGGCGGCGGGGTAGAATGGTGTTCGAAGGGAAATTCCCATGCAGGTAACCGCAGTCCTCAATCCGGCCGAAGAAGGCGGGTTCGTCGCGCTCAACCCCGAGACCGGGACCGTGAGCCAGGGCGATACGATCGAAGAAGCGATCGCCAACCTGCGCGAGGCGGTGGAGCTGTATCTCGAAGAGTTTCCGATGACCTTCCATGGTGCTGCCGTGATCACCAGTTTCGACGTGGCAGTGCATGCCTAAGCTGCCCGTCCTGTCGAGCGCGGATGTGATCAAGGCGTTGGAGCGGCTCGGCTTCGCACAAGTGCGCCAGCGCGGCAGCCATGTCGTGCTGCGGCGGGGCAGCACCGGGACAGTGGTTCCGCTACATCGCGAAGTGAAGGCGGGGACGTTGGCCGGGATTCTACGGCAAGCGGGCGTGATGCAGGATGAGTTTCTGGGGGCGGTGAAGTGAGTGAAACTCAAATAGTCAAAATGCTGCAATTCGTTTCGCAATGCGCAGATCCGAAAAAGCTGCGCCAAATCGCGAAAAATGCCGATGAGAAAGGCGCATCCGGTTTAGCGCATGCAGCTAGACTTAGGCTTTACAGCATACTTCCCGGCGAAGAACCTGGAACAATCGAACATGCAGTCTGGCAGTCGATCTATGCGCTTGAAGATGTGCTGAAGCAGGAACGCGGGAAGACAATTCTTCTCTCCCGAACTCGTCAAAAAATCGGTCGGCAAGGCGTAACCCAATGCATCGCCGATTTGGTATTGGGCCAAGCATCCGACGGTTTCAGAATGCTGCTGGAGCGTGATATGTTGGAACTTTCATTTGAAGCGCTTGCGCTGCGATTCACTGACAAATTCAATGGCGACGTGTTATCTGCCGCTCGAAAACGCCTGCGCGACGCTGGTTTTGAGCCTAGTGACCGATAACCCCATCCTCACCCCCCAGCGCCAGCCCGAGGACCCCGACGCGGCCTTGCGTCCAAAAACGCTCGCCGAATTCGTCGGGCAGGCGGCGGCGAAGGATAATCTTTCGGTGTTTATCCAGTCGGCCAAGTCGCGCGGCGAGGCGATGGACCATGTGTTGTTCTACGGCCCGCCCGGGCTGGGCAAGACCACCTTGGCGCAGATCGTCGCGCGTGAGCTTGGCGTGGGGTTCCGCGCCACCTCGGGCCCGGTGATCGCCAAGACCGGCGATCTTGCCGCGCTGCTGACCAATCTCGAGGAAGGCGACGTGCTGTTCATCGACGAGATTCACCGGCTCAATCCGGTGGTCGAGGAGGTGCTCTACCCGGCGATGGAGGACCGCGCGCTCGATCTGAATATCGGTGAGGGGCCCTCGGCGCGCTCGGTGCGGATCGACTTGCCGGCCTTCACGCTGATCGGCGCGACCACGCGGGCGGGCCTCCTGACCACGCCGCTGCGCGACCGCTTCGGGATCCCGGTGCGGCTCAATTTCTACTCGGTGGCCGAGCTTGAAAAGGTCATCACCCGCGCCGCCGGACTGCTCGGCATGGGCATCGCGGCGGACGGCGCGCGCGAGATTGCCCGGCGCGCGCGCGGCACCCCGCGCGTGGCCGGGCGGCTGCTGCGGCGGGTGCGCGATTTCGCTCATGTTGCGGGCGACGTGGCGATCTCGCGCGAGCTCGCCGACGATGCCTTGACCCGGCTCGAGGTCGATGCCCTCGGGCTCGATGCGATGGACCGGCGCTACCTGACGATGATCGCGGATATCTACAAGGGCGGCCCGGTCGGTGTGGAAACGCTCGCTGCGGGCCTTAGCGAACCGCGCGATACGGTCGAAGACGTGATCGAACCGTTCCTGATCCAGCTCGGGCTCATCGCCCGCACCGCGCGCGGGCGCTGCCTTAACGACGGGGCTTGGCAGCATCTCGGGTTGACCCCGCCGAGCGGCAGCCAGACCGGCCTATTCTCCGAGGGAAAATAGCGCCTCGACCGGCTCGCCCAGTGCGGCCGCGAGCTTGAGCGCGATCACCGTCGAGGGCACGTAAACCCCGTTCTCGACCGTGTTGATCGTCTTGCGGCTGACCCCGATTGCTTCGGCCAATTGCGCCTGAGTCAGCCCGCGCGCCTCGCGTATTTCCTTCAGGCTGCTTACCAGTTCAGGCATAGCCGCGCCGTTCGAGCAGCCCGAAGCGCACCAGCGCCATCACGATCCCCGCGCTGACGATCAGGTGGATCGCCTCGCGCGCGGTGAATTGGGTCACGCCTTGCAGCACGTAGACCACGATCCCCGCCAGCATCGCCGCGACAAAACCCCAGTGCATCGCGCTGGTGCGGTTGGCGCGGGTTACCTCGTCATCGATCATCGCGCGCACTTTCGCGGGTCGGAACCAGAACCCGCGGCTGTTGAGCACGAACAGGATCACTGCGGTCATCGCCACCCAGGCGCCGATCCGCACGTGATCGACCGCCCGCTCGGCCGGAGGGTTGGAGAAGAAAGCCATCTGCTGGATGAGGAACATCAGCGCCAACACCGGGAACATCCGGGCACGGAAGCGGCCCAGGCAGTCGGCCAGGTCGGCGTCAGAGTGCGGCGTGGTCATGATTCTGCCCTCCTTGTAACTCTGAGGTTACATGTAACCTTGGGGTTACGCCGGGTCAAGCGATTCGAACCCCCGCGCTTCGCACTTCCCGGGGCTTCAGTGCCACAATGGGACAAGTGATCGCGGCGCTGCATGCAAAATGCACAATTCCCGCTCCGGGACCGCAAAATCACGGTTAACACGATTGTCGGCTTAACCTTCCTCTGGCTTTTTCGCTCTATGGACGTGTCCCGGCTGCATCGTGTGATCGGTAAGGTACGCCAAACAGGGTGAAGTGAGAGCGGTTATGTCAGTACGGATGGCTCTGGTTAAACTCGCAGCGTTTGCAGCTGGCGGCGCGGTGCTTGGCGGCGGCGCGGTCCACGTGGCCGAGGCCCCGGCGGCGACCGTGCAGTATGTGAAGCACAAGCGCCCTGCGCCCACGGTCAAGCATGTGGTCAAGAAGCACAAGGCCCAGCGCCTTGCCGCAGCCCGGCCCAAGGTGCGCAAGATCCGCCGCGTCGTGACCCGCACCACCACCTGCTGCACCACCCCGCAAATGGCGATGATGCCGTTGCCCCAACTGCCCCAGCAGCCGATGCCCGAAGGCGGCAGCGGCGGCCAGACGGTGATCGTCGGCGGCAGCAGCGGCGGTTTCGGTTACGGCGGCGGCTTCTTCGGCGGCTTCTTCGGCGGCAGCAGCGGCGGTTCGAGCGGCTCGATCGTGATCACTTCGACCAGCAGCGGTTCGACCTCGAGCTCGGGCGGGTCGACCTCGACTTCGGGCGGTTCGACCTCCAGCTCGACCGGCGGCCTGACCAGCACCACCACCACCGGCGGCATCACCTCGAGCTCGACCACCTCGACCGGCGGTGTCTCGACTTCGACCGGCGGCGTCTCGACCTCGACCGGCGGGGTGAGCACCAGCTCAGGCAATGTCAGCTCGAGTTCTGGCAACAATTCCTCGACCTCTTCGTCGGGCAACGTTTCCTCGTCGTCTTCCACCTCGGGCAACGTCTCGTCGTCCAGCTCGACCTCGAGCAGCACCTCGTCGTCGACTTCGGGCAACGTCTCGACTTCGACCAGCTCGTCGACCTCGGGCAACGTTACCTCGTCGAGCTCGACTTCGTCGTCGACCAGCACCTCGACTTCGAGCGGCAACGACACCAGCACTTCGACCAGCACTTCGACCACGAGCGGAACCGACGTTCCGGCGCCGCCGATGCTGCTATTGTTCGGTGCGGCTGCGGCGAGCGTGGCCGGGCGTCGCCGCTTCGCCAAAAAGGCGGCCGGCTAACACCAGTCAATCCCGATTCTTGGGGGTCAAGGGCGGTTCGTTCGAGCCGCCCTTCGCTTTTGTGCGATCGCCGCGGGCTGCAACCGTTTGCCGCACGAACCGCTCGGGCCGACCCATCTGCGCTAACGCTTGGGCGCTTTGTTCATTTACAGGACACCATTGGCGTAACAGGGCGGCCCGGAATTTGGGGGCTTAGGAGTAAGCTTGATGAACCTTGTATCCGCAAAGCCAGGCGCACTGATCCTGGGCGCACTGCTCGCTGCAGCACTTCCTGCCGTACTTTCCGCGCAAGCGCCGGCCGATCAGACCATCGTCGTGACCGGCTCGGTGCCGCCAGCCTTTGCCGGGCTTCCGGCCGGTCCCGAACTCAAGGGCGTGATCACCGCGCGCAATGCCGACAAGATCAAGGTCACCGCGCCCGACGGCACCAGCACCGTCGTTGACGTTTCGCCGGCAACCAAGGTCAAAGCCAGCGGCGGCCTGTTCGGCGGCGGGCCGAAGCTGACAATCGACGCGCTGCTCAACGGCCTGCCGGTCACGGTCAAGACGCTGCAGTGGTCGGGCGGGCTGGTCGCCAGCCAGGTCACCTTCAAGAACGGTGACTACAAGACCGCGATGATGATCCGCAACGGCACCGAACAGCGCTTTGCCGAGCAGACCGCCGCGACCGAAGCGCTGCGCAGCCGCGTTGGCGATATCGACAATTACAACATCAAGAGCACCACCAACGTGTTCTTCGATACCGGCAAGTCGGCGCTGTCCGCGCAGGGCAAGTCCGAACTGTGCCAGGCCGCGAGCCAGGCCGAAGGCACCAACAACGCACTGCTGCTGGTCGTCGGCTACACCGACATCGTCGGCAGCGATGAATACAACCAGACGCTCAGCGAAAAGCGCGCCGGGGCAGTGATCAACTACCTCCAGCAGGCCTGCCACTGGAAGCCGTGGCGGGTGCTGACCCCGACCGGGATGGCCAAGGCCGATCCGCTGGCGGATAACAACACTGCCGAAGGCCGCGCGCAGAACCGCCGCGTTTCGGTCAACGTGCTGGTCAGCAAGGCGACCGACGGGTTGTAAGTCGGGACGGGGGTGAGCCGCTGTGCTCACCCCCCCGGCTTCGTATGGTTGGGGACCAGACTTAGAGACTGACTGCGCGCAGCCGCAGTGAATTGCCGATCACCGCGACCGAGCTGAACGCCATGGCGGCCCCAGCGATGATCGGGCTCAGCAGCAAGCCGAAGCTGGGGTAAAGAATCCCTGCCGCCACCGGGATTCCGGCGGCGTTGAACACGAACGAGAAGAACAGGTTCTCGCGGATGTTGCGCATCACCGCGCGGCTCAGCCGCCGCGCCCGGACGATCCCGCCAAGGTCGCCCTTGACCAGCGTGATCGCCGCGCTCTCCATCGCCACGTCGGTGCCGGTACCCATCGCGATCCCGACGTCCGCCGCGGCGAGCGCGGGCGCATCGTTGATTCCATCCCCCGCCATGCCGACCCGGCGGCCTTCGCGGCGCAGCTGTTCGACCACCTTCTGCTTCTGCTCGGGCAGGACGTCCGCCATGACCTCGTCGATGCCGCCGATCTTGCGCGCGACCGCTTCGGCGGTGCGGCGATTGTCGCCGGTCAGCATCACCACGCGGACCCCGTCGCGGCGGAGTGCGGCAACCGCTGCGATCGCGCTGTCCTTGATCGGGTCGGCCACCACGATCAGCCCCGCCAGCTTGCCATCGACGCCGAGGAACATCACCCCCTGGCCATCGGCGCGCAGTTCGTCCGCGCGGGCGGCGAGCGGTGCGGGATCGACTTTGAGCTGCTCCATCATGGCGGCATTGCCCAGCCCGATCGACTGGCCGGCGATCCGGGCGGTGACGCCCTTGCCGGTGTGCGAGGCGAAATCGGTGACCGCGGGCAGGTCCAGCTTTCGAGCCTCAGCACCCTCGACAATCGCGGCTGCCAGTGGATGCTCGCTGCCCCGCTCAAGCGCGGCGGCTTGCGCCAGAATTTGGTCTTCGCCAAAACCTTGCGCAACAACCACCTCGACCAGCTTGGGCTTGCCCAGCGTGAGCGTGCCGGTCTTGTCCACCACCAAGGTATCGATCTTCTCGGTCAGTTCGAGCGCTTCGGCATTCTTGACCAGCACGCCGGAAGTGGCGCCGCGACCAGTGCCGACCATGATCGACATCGGCGTCGCCAATCCCAGCGCGCAGGGACAGGCAATGATCAGCACCGCAACCGCGTTGATCAGCGCATGGCTGAGGCGCGGTTCTGGTCCCCACGCGAACCACACGGCAAAGGCCAGCACCGCGATCAGTATTACGCCCGGCACGAACCAGCCGGCGACCTTGTCGGCCAGCGCCTGGATCGGTGCGCGCGAGCGCTGCGCGGCGGCGACCATGTGCACGATCTGCGACAGCACGGTATCGCTGCCGACCCGCTCGGCGCGCATCATCAGCCCGCCGGTACCATTGACCGTGGCCCCGGTCACTTTGTCGCCCTCGCCCTTTTCGACCGGAACGGGTTCACCGCTGATCATCGATTCGTCGACCGAGGAATGACCTTCGGTCACGATCCCATCGACCGGGACCTTTTCGCCGGGGCGGATCCGGAGGAGATCGCCCGGCTGGACGTCCTCAAGCGGTACATCGGCTTCGGTGCCATCCGCCGCAACCCGCCGGGCGGTCTTGGGAGCAAGCCCAAGGAGCGCACGGATAGCCCGTCCGGTGGCCGATCGCGCGCGCAGTTCAAGGACTTGCCCGAGCAGCACCAGTGCGGTGATCACTGCCGCCGCCTCGTAATAGACCGGCACCATCCCGCCCATCGTGCGTGCCGCCTCGGGAAAGATCCCGGGGGCAAATGTCGCCACCACGCTGTACAGATAGGCGGCCCCGACGCCGAGCGAGATCAGCGTGAACATGTTGAGGTTGCGGGTCCGAAGCGAGGCCCAGCCGCGCTCGAAGAACGGCCAGGCGCCCCACAGCACCACCGGGGTGGCAATCGCAAACTGGACCCAGATCGACGTGGCCATGGGCAGCGGATGCCACCCGGTGAGTTCGGCACCCATCGTCAGGAGCAGCAGCGGAATCGACAGCACCGCGCAGACCCAGAACCGGCGGGTCATGGCGATCAGTTCAGGATTTGGACCCTCGTCGAGGCTTGGCTGCAGGGGTTCGAGGGCCATCCCGCAAATCGGACAGGTACCCGGACCGTCGCGGCGGATTTGCGGGTGCATCGGGCAGGTCCAGATGGTTCCTGCCGCTGCTGACTGGGGCGGGACTGCCTTGGCCTCGAGATAGGCAGCGGGATCGGCCGTGAACTTGTCGGCACAGTTCGCGCTGCAGAAATGCCAGATTACGCCGTCCACCTCGCGGTGATGCGCGGTCTCAGCCGGATCGACCTGCATCCCGCAGACCGGATCGGTCACCTTGCCGCCACCGCCGCCCTGCGCATGGTGCGAGTGTTCGTGGCGCGCGGCTGGTTCGGTTTTCATGGACTATCCTTGCCGCGACCCCGCCCTATCGGAGGCCCAAGCGACCAGCCAGTCAAGCTAATGCGTGCTTTGGCCAGGAGCCGTGCCTAACGCCGACCCGTTCCTGCAAGCAGGTTGTAGAACCCGGCGAACAGGCCACCTGCGAGCAACCCGAACGCGACCGACCAGCAGACGCCCTGGGCCAAGGCGATTGTCGATGCAGGGTCAGCCTTGGTGAACAGCTGCAGATACCGGTGGCTCGCAGGCCCGATCGGCAGGAACGAGCCCAGCCAGCAGAGCGCAAAGAATGTCGCAGCCGCGGCCGCGCCAGCCAGCGCAACCTGCACGATGCTCAGCGATTGGTTTGAAGTTGGAAGGAGCATTGGCTTTCTCCTCGTGTGCAATCACTGAACGGAGAGAAAGCGCCCGTCATTGTTCTGCATCAAATTGCCCAAGGTTCAGGCTTCAATTCACTTGGGCTTGCTGTGGCCATGTTCGTCCGTGCCGCCGAAGTGCTTTTGCCAATCCACCTGCGCAAATGCCACAAGCAGGCCGAGCATCACGATCTCAACTCCGATGCCGACCGGGCTGGTGAGATAGTGCTTGAACGCGCTGCCCATACTGGTCTTTTCGATCCCCTTCGCGGTCGCGCCGTAGATTGAATAGGACACGATGCGGCCGGCAAAAAAGGCAGCGGTGAAGTGGAAGAGGCGCAGTCCGGCGAGCCCGGCGGCCTCGAACAGCTGCGCCGAGGGTAGCGGCGATAGCGCGAACAGAGTCATCGCGACCAGTGATCCCCGCTTGCGCTGCTCAACCGCATCGCCCGCTGCCTTGAGGTTGCGCTTCATCTTCTCTGGAACATGCCTTCTGAGCAGCCGGAAGCCATGGGCCAGCGCAAACCGGCCAAGCGCCGCAGCGGCAGCGCCGATTAGCACGAGGGCCGGTAGAGGCATCTTTGTGCTGAGACCGTAAATGACGATCACCGTCCACGTTGGTGGACCGAAGGCGGGCATCAAATTGACGCCGAGCACCACCGCAAACAGGATCAGGTAATCCGTTGGAATTCTCCAGGTAGGGGCCGCGCCAGACTTACATAATACCAACTATCCGAGCTTCAGCGCACAGCCTCAGGCCGCCAGCTTCCTCAGCACGTAGTGCAGAATGCCGCCGTTGTTGAAGTATTCGAGCTCGTTGGCGGTGTCGATCCGGCACAGTGCCTTGAAGCCGAAAGTCGAGCCGTCCTTGCGGGTGACTTGAACCTCGACTTCCTGGCGCGGCTGGAGCGAGGCGACGCCGAGAATCGTGAACACATCGTCGGCACCCAGGCCAAGCGTCTGGCGGGTGGTTCCTTCGGGGAACTGCAGCGGCAGCACGCCCATGCCAACGAGGTTCGAGCGGTGGATGCGCTCGAAGCTTTCGACGATCACCGCGCGCACGCCGAGCAGCTTGGTCCCCTTGGCGGCCCAGTCGCGGCTCGATCCGGTGCCGTATTCCTTGCCCGCGATTACCACCAGCGGCACGCCCTCGGCCTTGTAGGCCATCGCCGCATCGTAGATCGCCATGGTCTCGCCGCCGAAGCAGGTCATCCCGCCTTCGGTGCCGGGGACCATCTCGTTCTTGATCCGGATATTGGCGAAGGTGCCGCGCATCATCACCTCGTGATGCCCGCGCCGCGCGCCGTAGGAGTTGAAATCGGCCTTGGCGACCTGATGTTCCATCAGCCAGCGCCCGGCCGGGCTGTCGGCCTTGATGTTGCCGGCGGGGCTGATGTGATCGGTGGTGATCGAATCGCCGAGGATCGCCAGCGGCCGCGCCTCGACGATGTCCTGCACCGGGGCCGGGGTCATCGTCATGCCATCGAAGTAGGGCGGGTTGGCAACATAGGTCGAACCCGCCCGCCACTGGTAGGTTTCGCTGCCGGTCACCTGGATCGCCTGCCAGTGCGCGTCGCCCTGATAGACGTTGGCATAGCGCGCCTGGAACATCGAGCGGTCGATGCAGCTCGCCATCGTATCGGCGACTTCCTGGTTCGTCGGCCAGATGTCCTTGAGGTAGACCGGCTGGCCGGCGCTTGCCCCAGAACTGGCGGTGCCGATCGGCGTGGTGACGAAGTCTTCGACCACCGTGCCCTTGAGCGCATAGGCCACCACCAGCGGCGGCGAGGCGAGGAAGTTGGCGCGCACGTCGGGCGAGACCCGGCCCTCGAAGTTGCGGTTGCCCGAAAGGACGGAGGCGGCGACGATATTGTTGTTGTTGATCGCCGCGCTGATCGGCTCATCCAGCGGGCCCGAATTGCCGATGCAGGTGGTGCAGCCATAACCGACGAGATTGAACCCGAGCGCGTCGAGATGCTCGGTCAGGCCCGATTTGTTGAAATAATCGGTGACCACCTGCGATCCGGGCGCAAGGCTGGTCTTGACCCACGGCTTGGGCTTGAGGCCAAGTTCGTTGGCCTTCTTGGCGACGAGCCCCGCGGCGATCATCACCCCGGGATTGGAGGTGTTGGTGCAGCTGGTGATCGCGGCGATCACCACGTCGCCGTCGCCGATATCGTGGTCACGGCCTTCGACCGCGACGCGGGTCGCCGACTTCTTGTAAACCGCATCGAGATCGCCGTTGAACACGTCGTCGACCGCAGTCAGTGCAACCTTGTCCTGCGGGCGCTTGGGCCCGGCGAGCGAGGGGACAACACCGCCCATGTCGAGCTCGAGCGTGTCGGTGAAGATCGGATCGGGGGCATTAGGATCGAGCCACAGACCCTGTTCGCGGGCATAGGCTTCGACCAGGGCGATCTGCTCTTCCTCGCGGCCGGTCAGGCGCAGGTAGTCTAATGTCTTGTCGTCGACCCCGAAGAACCCGCAGGTCGCGCCGTATTCGGGCGCCATGTTGGCCAGCGTCGCGCGGTCGGCAAGGCTCAGCGCGGCGAGGCCCGGGCCGTAGTATTCAACGAAGCGGCCAACGACGCCCTTGGCGCGCAGCATTTGCGTCGCGGTGAGCACGAGGTCGGTCGCGGTGACGCCTTCGGGCAGCACGCCGGTGAGCTTGAACCCGACCACTTCGGGGATCAGCATCGAAACCGGCTGGCCGAGCATCGCCGCCTCGGCCTCGATCCCGCCGACGCCCCAGCCGAGCACGCCCAGGCCGTTGACCATGGTGGTGTGGCTGTCGGTCCCGACGCAGGTGTCGGGATAGGCGACCATTGCGCCCGAGGCATCGACCGAGGTCCACACCGTGCGTGCGATATTCTCAAGGTTGACCTGATGGCAGATGCCGGTGCCGGGGGGCACCGCGTAGAAGTTGTTGAGGCTCTTCGATCCCCACTTGAGGAAATCGTAGCGCTCCATGTTGCGCTGGTATTCGATCTCGACGTTCTGCTCG
>JANOAD010000206.1:0-1501 GCA_031410955.1 Novosphingobium sp.
CAACAAGGGCACCAAGCTGTTCCAGATCAGCGGGCACGTCGACAAGCCCTGCGTGGTCGAAGAGGAAATGAGCATTCCTTTTCGTGAGCTGATCGAAAAGCACTGCGGCGGGATTCGCGGCGGGTGGGACAACCTGCTCGCAGTGATCCCCGGCGGCTCCTCGGTGCCGTTGGTCCCTGCCGACCAGTGCTTCGACATGCCGATGGATTTCGACGGCTGCAAGGCGGCCGGATCGGGCCTCGGCACCGCGGCGGTGATCGTGATGGACAAGAGCACCGACATCGTCCGCGCCATTGCCCGGCTCAGCCACTTCTACATGCACGAAAGTTGCGGCCAGTGTACCCCGTGCCGCGAAGGCACCGGCTGGATGTACCGCGTGATGGAACGCCTCCGCACCGGCGACGCCGATGTGGGCGAGATCGACATGCTCCAGCAGGTCACCAAGCAGGTCGAAGGGCATACCATCTGCGCGCTGGGCGACGCGGCGGCCTGGCCGATCCAGGGCCTGATCAAGCACTTCCGGCCCGAGCTGGAACGGCGGATCGCCGAGAATGTGCGGGAGGCGGCGGAGTAGTATGTCGTGGGCGATTTTCTCCTTTGGCTCGGAACTTACATCAGGCGACCGACAGATATGTCACGGCGACGCCGGTTTGCCCTTGAGATCGTGTGGTCGATTGCCGCAGTTGCATTCGTTTACGCGGTCGTTTGGCTGCTATCACCAGGAAGTCGCTGATGCCTAAACTCACCGTCGATGGCATCGAACTCGAAGTTCCCGCCGGAGCCACCGTGCTGCAGGCCTGCGAGCTGGCGGGCAAGGAAATCCCGCGGTTTTGCTACCACGAGCGCCTCAGCATCGCCGGCAATTGCCGGATGTGTCTGGTCGAGGTCGCGCCGGGGCCGCCCAAGCCGCAGGCTTCCTGTGCGCTGCCGGCCGCCGAGGGGCAGGTGATCAAGACCGACTCGCCGATGGTCAAGACCGCGCGCGAGGGGGTGATGGAGTTCCTGCTGATCAACCACCCGCTCGATTGCCCGATCTGCGATCAGGGCGGCGAGTGCGATCTGCAGGACCAGTCGGTCGCTTACGGGCGCGGCGCGTCGCGCTACGACGAGAACAAGCGCGCGGTGACCGAGAAGTACATGGGGCCGCTGATCAAGACCACCATGACCCGCTGCATCCACTGCACTCGCTGCGTGCGGTTCAGCGAGGAAGTGGCGGGGGTGGACGAGATCGGCGCGCTCTATCGCGGCGAGAACATGCAGATCACCACCTATCTGGAGAAGGCGGCGCAGCATGAGTTGAGCGCGAACGTGATCGATCTTTGCCCGGTCGGCGCGCTGACCTCCAAGCCCTATGCCTTCGAGGCGCGGCCGTGGGAGCTGAAGAAGACGCTCTCCATCGACGTATCCGATGCGGTCGGCGCGAATATCCGGCTCGACAGTCGGGGCCGCGAAGTGCTGCGCGCGCTGCCCCGCATCAACGACGACGTCAACGAGGAGTGGC